>VGXU01000067.1 GCA_016873215.1 Planctomycetota bacterium | reverse complement strand
CCTCAAACCATTGCCCAATTGGGTTCGCACGAAATTCCGAGTTGAAAATTGGGTACGTGGTAAAATGATATTTTATAATGCTTGGAGAAATTAATATGTTAAAATTGGATTTTGATGCAAAAAGCTCGCAAGCGACGGGATAAATTTCTTTCCCCGGCCGTGTATCCTGTCTGGTTCCGATAAAATCCGCACTGGCAAATATGTTAAAAAGAACCTGGGGGTATTCTTTACAGAGAAACCGCCGGGAAAACCGATATAAATCATATTAAGAAGTCTGGAAATTATAGGCGAAGATAACTAAAAACCACCCAAAGGCCGGTCAAAGCAAGGCCGGCCCGAAGGGTGGCGTTTCCTATTGATAAAGGGCGGATGATTCGTGAAGCATAGAAATCTATATCGTATCGCGGTAGAGGGAATCGTTCTGGCGGCTTGCGTGTTTTTGTTCTGCAGCGCCGCCGATTTTGATATAGGCGATGCACCCGGCGAATCCGTCTGGCCGCATAATCAGCCCGTCGGCAACTGGTGCGGACCGGCCGGCGCCTTGGCCGCCTACTACCTCCACTACTATATCGGCCCCGGCGTCCTCCTCGGCCTGTTCGCCTGCATCTGGCTGCTGACTGCCCATCTGATCGGAAGGCAAATCACACAGCCCGTCCTGCGGCTGGTCGGAATGCTTCTCTTGGTCGCCGCCGCCTCAACCACGTGGTTTCTCCTCTGGCCCGACAATCAGAATGAATACGGCATTTTCTATAAAACCTTTCTCGGCTGGGTCTATCATTACCAGATATTCCATCTGCCCGACGGCGCCCTGCGCATCTGCGGCGACGAATTCCCCATGGGCAACGGCGGAATCCTCGGCATCGTCGCCGGGCAATGGCTTCTGAAACATTGCGCCCTGCTGGGCACGGTTATCGTCCTGTGCGGCACGTGGGTCGTCGGCGCGATTCTGCTGGCCGATACGCTCGTGCTGGCGATGGTGCGCGGCTTCGGCTACGGCGTGATGAAATTCTTCGGTCTTGCCGGCCCGGCCCTTAATGCCGCCAAGGAACAATCCGTCGTCCTGTCGGATATCTGGAAACGGCTCAGCGAAAAACAGAAAGCAAAAGGCGACGGAACCCTGCGCGATATCAAAGAGCCCGAATGGACGAAATCCCGCAGACCCAAAATCACTTCCGCCGCCGAACCGCAGGAAACACCGGAAGGCGTCCATACCACCGCCGACCTTGTCCCGCGTGAAGAAGCCAATGTCGAACCGCAGCAGGAAACACCTGATACGACATCTTCAGTTGCCGAACAGCCTGAAACCCCGTCCGAAGCGAAACCCCGGCCCATCATTAAGCCAAAACCCGCGCCGAAATCCAGGCCGCCGGAATATGTACCCGCGACATACGACGACTATCGCCTTCCGCCGCTCGATTTGCTCCGGGAGCCGGAAAAAGGCTTCGCTGCCATCCAGGGCAAAATGGTCGAGGAAAAGGCCCACACCCTCGAAGGCCTTCTCCATGAATTCGGCATCGATGCCAATGTTGTCAATGCCGAACCCGGCCCCGCTATCACCATGTACGAACTGCAGCTTGCCCCCGGCATTAAGGTCAACCAGATTTCCAATCTCGCCAATGATATGGCCCGCGCGTTAGGCTCCGGCAGCGTCCGCGTCGTCGCGCCCCTGCCCGGCAAGCACACCATCGGTATCGAAGTCCCCAACAGCCAGCGCGAAACCGTCCGTCTCAAAGACCTCATTCTCCGCGGCGGCTCACAAATTGCGCGGATGCAGATACCGCTGTTCCTCGGCAAAAGTTCCTCCGGCGAAGCCCTCGTCTCAGACCTCGCCTCCATGCCTCACTTACTCATCGCCGGCACCACAGGCTCCGGCAAAAGCGTCTGCATCAACACCATCATCACCAGCATCCTCCTGACCCGTCGCCCCGACGAAGTCAAAATGATACTCATCGACCCCAAAATGGTCGAAATGGCCGTCTTCGAATCCATCCCGCACCTGATGTGCCCAACCGTCACCGAAGTCCGCCGGGCCGAACAGATTCTCGAATGGGCCACAACCACGATGGACGAACGCTATGAGCTGCTGGCCGAGGCCAAGGTACGCAACCTTGCCTCCTACAATATGCTCAGCCCTGAACAATTAATAGAAGCCTTCGCGCCGTCGTCGCCGGAAGAAGAAGCCAAAATCCCGAAAAAACTGCCGCATATCGTCATCATCATTGACGAGCTTGCGGATTTAATGATGACCAGCGCCAAAGAAGTCGAGGCCTATATCGTCCGCATCGCGCAGAAAAGCCGGGCCGTCGGCATCCATCTCATCGTTGCCACGCAGCGTCCGCAGGCCACCGTCGTTACCGGCCTCATCAAGGCCAATATGCCGTGTCGTATCGGCTTCCGCGTCGCGGCCCGAATGGACAGCCGGATTATTCTTGACCAGAACGGCGCCGAGACGCTGCTGGGCCAGGGCGATATGCTTTTCCTCAAACCCGGCACAAGCGACCTCATCCGTTCGCAGGGCGCCTATCTCGACGATGATGAGCTTCGCGGCATCGTTAAGTTCCTCAAGGACGTTGCCGAGCCGCAGTTCCATCCCGACCTGATGCAGCTCAATCGCGTCGATATCGGCGAAGGCGCAAAAGATGAATTGTTTGATGATGCCGTGCGCATCGTTCTCGAAACCAAACGCGGCAGCGTCTCCCTGCTGCAGCGAAAATTATCCATCGGCTACGCCCGCGCCAGCCGGATTATCGAAATGATGGCGATTGCCGGCATCCTCGGCGAATACAAAGGCTCACAGGCCCGCGAGGTCGTGGTTACGCTTGAGGAATACGAACAGATGCGAAAGAATATGATTGAAGACGAAGTGGCCGGCTATACCGACCTCTCTCATCATGCTGCCGCCGATGCCGCACCATCCGACGACGAAGACTACGACACCCCCACCGAAGAACTCGACGACGACGAAAAATAATTGAACATAATAGATTTTTACATATAATTGGACTGAAAATATTGGACAAAAGGAGAATAAAAAAAAGGTTCAATTGTAGTTAACTTTTGACATTACAATGGGTTAGTGTATAATATAATTAATGAGCAGGGATGAGTGAACCACATTTCACGGATGGGCGTTCATCGGCGGCCAGAAATTCAAATATCTGCCGAAATAGTTGAAACCGCAGATTTCACAGATTACACAGAAATAAAATTTACAGGGCGGGCTTGCGATTCGGCCCGCTTTTTTTGTTGCCGCACAAACCAGCCTAAATTCCGCCAAAATTATGCGTTTTTACTGATTGACTTTATCCGCAATTTGGACTACTATTCTTTGTTCTTACAGGTACAAAAGGCAGAAAATTTATTATCATCAAAAGGAGAGATTTTATGAAAAATATTGTAAGCCTTGCGTGTGTGTGCGCGATGTTCGCTTCCGGATGTGCAAGCATTATTCACGGCAAGACCGAGAAGATTGGATTTACAAGTGAGCCGCCCGGTGCCAAACTCGCCGTTGGAGGCTATCAAACCGTCACTCCTGCCTATCTAACCCTTGAAAGACGAGGACAACATACGGCATATTTCACCATGTCAGGATATGAAACACAAGCAATTCCTCTCCACGAAGGAATGAGCCTTTGGTTTTTGCTGGGCAATCTTGGATTTGGCGGTATTCCCGGCTGGATAATTGACAGTATCAATGGAAGCATTGGAGATTTGAGCCCAGATAATGTACATGCGGTTTTAGTACCCAAAGATTCTTCTCAAGAAACCACAACAAATACTCCGAATCCTCAAGCGGCGCAACCTTCGCCACCAAAACAAAACTGATCATACAGGGCGGGCCTGCGATTCGGCCCGCCTTTTTTTATTCGTGGGCAGGGAGAGGTCGATAAAGACCCTCCATTCGATTCATTAACAAACATGCCCATGCGAAACGACATGGGCATGGCACCCGACAGAACAAAGACAATTCCGCGTGTGCGGCATCCTTCTCCGCCAAGGCTATGAAGGATAAAAAGCTGCACACCCTACCCTTTGGGGTCTGGAAAAGTAAAGGATTCCATAATTTTCTTGCATTGGATGGTCGAATAGATATAATAACGACAATGATGTGTCAAATGAGCACAATTGAGACCACTCATGTCCAGGGCCTGGCCCTGCTGCTTATCCTGCGCCCCTAAGGCGCAGGATGAATACACCCCATTATATACTTAATTTGTCGTTTTTTAGTTTCCACTGGAAATATTGTCTGTTTTCGGGCATAATCCGCATCCTGTCCGCGTCCCTGTGGGCCGCAGACAAAAGTAAAAACTAAAAAGTTAAAAGGCAAAATTGCGGAACTTGCCTTCGCTAAAGCTACGGCGAGGCAGGCTGCCTATCAGGGCCGAATTTCTCA
The DNA here is from genome assembly GCA_016873215.1 of Planctomycetota bacterium. Classification (GTDB taxonomy): domain Bacteria; phylum Planctomycetota; class Phycisphaerae; order Sedimentisphaerales; family Anaerohalosphaeraceae; genus Anaeroglomus. The sequence continues at coordinate 6,526 of VGXU01000067.1, read as the reverse complement.
GATTGACGTTGTGAGGCCCGGATAAACACAACCGATAAATGGACAATCGGAATTTTGAATTTTGACAGGAGTTTAAACTATGTCTTCGGAAAAAGTGCTGATATTCGATACAACGTTACGCGACGGCGAGCAGGCTCCCGGCGCGTCAATGACCATCAGCGAAAAATTAGAGGTGGCGCATCAGCTTGCCCGGCTGGGCGTGGACATTATCGAGGCGGGCTTTCCCGTGTCGTCGCCGGCGCAATTCGAGGCGACCAAAACTATCGCCGAGCAGGTGCGCGGCCCCGTGATTTGCGGTCTGGCCAGAGCGAACGAAAAAGATATTGAGGCGGCGGGCAAGGCTTTAGCGGCGGCGGCGAAACGGCGTATCCATACATTTATCGCCACCAGCCCCATTCATATGGAACACAAGCTGCACAAGAAGCCGGACGAAGTGCTGAAGATGGCCGTCAACGCCGTCAAATACGCCCGTCAATACACGGACAATGTGGAGTTTTCGCCGGAAGACGCGTGCCGCAGCGATTTGAATTTCTTATATGAGATTCTGTCGGCGGTTGTCGAGGCCGGGGCAACGACGTTAAACATCCCGGATACGGTGGGATATATATTGCCTTATGAATACGGCCAGATTATCGCCAAGCTGAAGGAAAACGTCAAAAACGTCGGCAAGGCCGTTATCAGTACGCACTGCCACAACGATTTGGGAATGGCGACGGCCAATTCGCTGGCCGGGGTGCGTAACGGCGCCCGCCAGGTGGAATGTTCCATCAACGGTCTTGGTGAACGCGCCGGCAACGCCGCGATGGAAGAAATCGTGATGACGATTCACACGCGGCCGGACTTTTTTCCGACGCTTACGACCGGCATCAAGACGACGGAAATTTACCGTACCAGCCAGTTGGTGTCTCAATTGACCGGTTTTGTGATTCAGCCGAATAAGGCGATTGTCGGCAAAAACGCCTTTGCGCACGAGTCGGGTATTCACGTGGACGGTATCCTGAAAAAGCGTGAGACGTACGAGATTATGACGCCGGAAACGATTGGGCTGGACGGGTCGCAAATGGTGCTGGGACGACATTCCGGCAGACATGGTTTCGCGGACCGCTGTAAAAAGCTGGGATACCATTTATCCAAGACAGACCTGGATTCGGCTTACCAGAAGTTTGTGGAAATCGCGGACAAGAAAAAAGAGATTTTCGACGAAGACATCGCCGCGATTGTCAGCGACGAAGTGCGTTCGATTGAGCAGGTTTATCACCTGGACTATCTGCATGTCGCCTGCGGAACAGGGACGCTGCCGACGGCAAGTGTAAAGATAAAAACCAAAGACGGCATCAAGCTGGCGGCGGCGTTCGGCGACGGCCCGGTGGACGCGGCGTACGAGGCGATTCGTGAGGCGACGGGTCTGGCGCCGAAGCTGGAAAATTATACTATTCGCGCCATCACCAGCGGCAAAGAAGCGCTCGGCGAAGCGAATGTTCGGATTGCTGACGGTAAAGGCAAAACATTTGTCGGCCGGGGCGTTTCGACGGATATTATTGAGGCCAGCGCCAAGGCGTATGTGGATGCGCTGAACCGGATGGCGGCACCGACAACGGCGCCGGAAACAAAAGAACAACTGTAAGAAAAATAAAAAATTAAAGTGCAAAACGCAAAATGACAGATTAAAAATCAAACTGTCGGCACAGTACGACAGGGTCTGTGTGGTTTTATCATTTTGAAATTTGATTTGTCATTTTGATTTTTTATTTTTGATATTTAATTTCGTTCAAACTATAGGATTTAACGATGAGTAAAATGACAATTACAGAGAAGATTCTCGCGCGGGCGGGAGGCAAAGCTTCCGTCAAGCCCGGCGATTTGGTGAACGCCAAGATTGATATGATTATGTGTCATGATGTGACGACGCCGCCGGCGATTTCGATGCTCAAGGAACACGGCATCGATAAAGTATTCGACCGGGAAAAGATTGCGGTGACGCCGGACCATTTTCAGCCGGCCAAAGATATCAAGAGCGCCGAGCTGCACAAGCGGCTGGATACCTGGGCCAGAGAAAAAGATATCACGTATTATTATCCCATCGGCAAAGCGGGCGTCTGTCACGCGCTGCTGCCGGAACAGGGGCATATTCGTCCCGGCGAAGTGATAATCGGCGGCGATTCGCATACGTGCACTTATGGCGCGTTCGGCGCGTTCTCGACCGGCATCGGCTCGACCGACCTGGCCGCGGCCATTGCTACGGGTGTATTGTGGTTTAAGATTCCGGCGTCAATGAAGTTTGTCCTCAATGGCAAGCTGAGGCCGGGCGTCTATAGCAAAGATGTGATACTCGAAGTCATTCGCAGAATCGGCACCGATGGTGCGCTGTATCGCGCGATGGAATTTGTCGGGCCGGCGCTGAAGACGATGAGTATGGAAGCGCGGATGACGATTACGAATATGGCCATTGAGGCCGGCGGCAAAAATGGTATTATTGGTTTCGATGACATCACCAAAGATTACTTAAGCGGCCGGCTCAAAGGCAAAACGGAATATACCGTTTTTGAATCCGACGCGGACGCCGAGTACTTCTCGACCGATGAAATTGATTGCTCGAGGCTGGAGCCGATGGTGGCGTTTCCGCATCTGCCCAGTAACGGCAAGACGATTGGCGAATGCGCCGGGCTTGCGATGGACCAGAGTTATATCGGAAGCTGCACCAACGGACGTATTGAAGATTTGCGCGTCGCGGCCCAGATATTGAAAGGCCGGGAGGTGGCGATTCGCACGATTGTCGTGCCTGCCACGCCGGTGATTTGGAAACAGGCGATGGACGAAGGCCTGTTTGATGTTTTCTATGCGGCCGGCTGTGTTGTCAGCGCGCCAACTTGCGGTGCGTGTCTCGGCGGATTTATGGGTATTCTGGCCGAGGGCGAAAAGTGCGTCAGTACGACCAACCGCAACTTTGTCGGCCGGATGGGACATCCGAAGAGCGAAGTCTATCTCGCCAGCCCGGCAACAGCGGCGGCAAGTGCGGTGGAAGGCAAGCTGGCGGACCCGAGAAAGTATATTTAACCGCAGATTAACGCTGATTTTCACGGATAAAAAAATGACTTATTTGCACGAAGAATTGACGGAGAAAATTATAGGCACTGCAATGGAAGTCCATAAGACTCTCCACGATGGTTTTCTTGAAAGCGTTTATGAGGCGGCGATGGCCATAGAGTTGGATTTACAGAAAATTTCTTTTGAAAGACAAAAACCTATAGACGTATTTTACAAAAGCAGACTTGCCAAACAGTTTTTCTTTGATTTTGTAATCGAAGGGAAAGTCATAGTGGAACTAAAAGCGATAAAAAAATTGTCGGAAACCGAAAATGCACAAGTATTAAACTACTTGAAAGCGACCGGCCAGCCATTGGCATTGTTAATTAACTTCGGCGCCCCTTCGCTTGAATTCAAAAGGATTATTAATACCCGATAAGGTTTTATTAAATCAGTGAAAATCAGTGTTAATCTGTGGTTAAAGGAAATAATATGGCAAAGGCACATGTATATAAACGCGACCACGTAAATACGGATGAGATTATCCCGGCGCGGTATTTGAATACCGACGATACGGCGGAGTTAGCCAAACATTGTATGGAAGACCTGGACGGCGGGTTTGTAAAAAAATGCCGGCCGGGAGACATCATTGTCTGCGGCGACGACTTCGGCTGCGGTTCGAGCCGGGAGCACGCCGTCTGGTCGATTCAGGGCGCCAAAGTCGGTGCGGTGATTGCGCATTCGTTTGCGCGGATTTTTTACCGCAACTGCATCAACTGCGGCTTTTATCCGATTGAGATGCCGGACGCGGTCAACAAAATCAATGACGGCGATGAACTGGAAATTGATTACAAAAACGGCACCATCAATAACAAGACACAGAAAAAGACGCTGAAATTCAATGCCCTGCCGGATTTTGCATTGGCGATTGTGCATGATGGCGGATTATTGGAACATATTAAAAATCAAAAATAAAACGCTCTAATTCAAGTGAACCATTGAGAAAGGAAAAGATTCGATGAAGACGTACAAAATCGCGGTCATCGGCGGCGACGGCACGGGGCCGGAAGTGACGGCCGAAGCCGTCAAGGTGATGGATGCCGCGGCGGCGAAGTTCAGCTTTAAGGTCGAAAAAACAAATTATGACTTCGGCGGCGAACGCTACAAACGCACGGGTGAAGTTTTGCCGGACGGCGCCATTGCAGAATTGAAAAAGCACAATGCCATCCTGCTGGGCGCCATCGGCCATCCGGATGTCAAGCCCGGTATTCTTGAAAAAGGCCTGCTGCTGGGAATGCGGTTCGCACTGGATCAATACATCAACCTGCGACCCGTCCGGCTGTTCCCCGGCGTGGAATGTCCCATCAAGGACAAAGGCCCCAAAGAAATCGATTATGCTGTGGTTCGTGAAAACTCCGGCGACATTTATACCGGCTCCGGCGGCCTTATGATGAAAGGCACGCCGCATGAAGTGGCCACACAGACGGCGGTCTATAGCCGCTTCCAGGTGGACCGCTGCCTGAAGTATGCTTTCGAATACGCCAGAAAGAACGGCAAAAAAGCCCGCGGCAAAGGCAAGGAAAATACGCTTGCCCTGGTAGGCAAGACCAACGTGCTGACGTTTGTTTATGACCTGTGGGAACGGGCTTTCCGCGAAATGGGCGAAAAATTTTATCCCGATATTCGCCGTGATTATTATCACGTGGATGCGACCTGTATGTGGATGGTCAAAAGCCCGGAATGGTTTGACGTGCTGGTGACGGGCAACCTGTTCGGCGATATCATCACCGATCTGGGCGCGATGACCCAAGGCGGAATGGGCATTGCCGCCGGCGGAAATATCAATCCTGAAGGCGTCTCGATGTTCGAACCTATCGGCGGCAGCGCCCCCAAATACACGGGGCAGGGCGTTATCAATCCGCTGGCCGCCATCTGCGCGATGCAGATGATGCTGGAGACGCTGGGCGAAAACAAGGCCGCGGCAAAAATCGAAGAATCTGTTAAGTTCGTCACCGCCAACAAGCTCAAATCACTGGCGGCGGGAAAAATGGGGTATTCCACCAGCCAGGTCGGCGATATGGTCGCGGCAAAAGTGGCGGAATAAACAAGGGTTCGTATGATACGTTTCAGGGGCAGGCCTAAAAAACCTGCCTTTTTTATGCCCTTAACAATTATTCCAGTTATTTTTTAATTGAAATTTGAAAATCGAAAATAGAAAATGGCGATATGCCTGCGAATCTGACGCCCGATTACAAGAAAGCGGATGACTGGTATCGCAGCGCCTCGACCGATGAGGAAAAGCTGGCGGCGCTGGAGGAGATGCTCCGTACCATCCCCAAGCATAAAGGCACCGAAGGCCTGCAGGCGGACATCAAGCGGAAAATGAGCAAACTGCGGGCTTCGGTCGAATCAGGCGTCAAGAAAGGCGGCGTCAAACACGCCGATGTGTTTCATATTCCCCGCAGCGGCGCAGGGCAAGTTGTCCTAATTGGTCTGCCCAACAGCGGCAAAAGTTCCATCGTGGCGCACCTGACCAACGCTCATGTCAATGTCGCAGATTATCCGTTCGCCACCGATAAGCCTGTACCGGGGATGATGAAACACGAGGACGTGCCGATTCAATTGGTGGATACGCCGCCGATTACCGCCGAATTTGCCCCATCGGGATTAGTCAATACGCTGCGCAGCGCCGATATTATTGGTATTGTTATAGACTTATCCGTCGATGTGCTGGAGCAGATAGAGGTATGTATCAAATATCTTGACTCGCATAAACTTTTAATGCCCGCAGACGCCGCGAAAGATGCTGAGTGGGTTCATCTGGCGCGACCGGCGTTTGTTATCGCGACTAAAGCGGATATTGCTCCGGCCGGGACGCTCGATACGTTGAAAGAATTGACAACCCGACCGTTTGAATATATCGAAATCAGTACCAAAACCGCTACAGGACTGGATGTTTTTACCCGGCGGTGTTTTGAAATTCTTGATGTGGTTCGTGTCTATGCCAAAAAGCCCGGCAAAGAGCCGGACATGCAGGAGCCGTTTATGCTGCCTCGCGGCTCGACGGTACAGGATTTGGCCTATCATATTCATCGCCAATTAGCCGAGCATCTGAAATCCGCCCGCGCCTGGCATTCTTCAAGCGTTCACGACGGCCAAAGCGTCCCGCGGGAACATGTACTTACCGACAAGGAAATCATCGAACTGCACTTTGGATAATGGCGTTGGCGATTAAATTTTGGCGTATTGGAATTCTACTATGGACTGCAAAAAACAGAAGAATTTGAGTCGGTGTATCTGCACCTATGACCCGTGTTCCAACAAGGGCGTTTGCTGCGATTGTCTGCAATATCACCTCAAAATGCGGCAATTGCCGGGCTGCTGCTTCCCGGCGGCGGCGGAAAAGACCTACGACCGCAGCTTCGAGGCCTTCGCCAGGGCCTGGAATTTGTAATCTCCCTTATTGCAACAGGCCGCCTTTTTTTATATAATATAGCCAAAA
>VGXU01000066.1 GCA_016873215.1 Planctomycetota bacterium | reverse complement strand
CGGTCTCCGATATCCTGGTCGGCAATGAAGAAGACTTTCAGTTGTGCCTGGGTATTGAAGGCCCTGAGGCAGGCGGCAAGGAGATTGGCGCCAAGATCGAAAGCTTCAAGGGCATGATTAACAATGTCAAAAAAGCATTCCCAAACGCCGGCGTATTCGGTACGACGCTGCGTCAGGTCATCAGTTCCAACTGTCACCTCTGGGGCGCCATCATGGCCGAAGGCAAGAACTGGCATGTCATCGAGCCGCGTGAGATTACCGTCATGGATCGCATCGGCGGCGGCGACGGCTTTGTCGGCGGCATGCTCTATGCCATCCTTAAGGGTTGGGAGCCGGAAAAATGGGCACAATTCGGCTGGGCGACGGGTGCATTAGCTACGACGCTCCTGACTGACTACGCACAGCCTGCTGATGAAGAACAGGTCTGGAGTATCTGGCAGGGCAATGCCCGCGTCAAACGATAGACAAGATGATGTTGTAGAGACGCAAAATTTTGCGTCTCTACTTTTTCACGGGGTATTTAATTTTATGCCAGCCAGACGTCGATTCGCTGGATTTTGCGATCTCGGACCTGGTGGGCCATGTCGCCGTTCAGCTTCGAATCCAGGATGGTCTTTTGAGTATCCAGAACATACTTGGTCGGATGCACTGCTTTGTCGCCATAGGTGTTTTGACGCAGCGGATTATGGTAAACCAGCAGAATATTTCCAAGCAACGCACACGCGAAGGCATGTTCTGGAATCCGAACTTCCTGTTGGTTCCAGTGGACAACAACGGGTTTTTCGGTAAACCATTCGGCCGGCAGGGCAGGTTTAAGTGCAAATGTTAACTCTCCGTTGACAATTTCAAACGGTTTGTTACCGGTTGTCAGCAGCAGCCAGAGATGGATAAATTCGGCGGTGGTGCCGCTGAGCCGTGCGACAAAGCCGCGTCCGCGGGCTTGCGGATCCGGACAATCCGAAGAAGCGATAAAAGAGCTGTTTTCCAGAATGCTTCGCCCGTAAACTTTGGGGTCCATAAATGGAACCAGCATGGTTTTGGCGTCAGTGTAGAACTCCTCGTAAAGGCCGTTTTTGACTAATTCGAGAAGGTATTTGCTGGACATATGCAGCCAGATGGATTCATTTTCAAACCAGCCGCGGCTGAATGTGCGGGCACGGCCAATCTCCGGAGAGCAGCGCTCCAGGCATTCGTTGAGCTTATACATCGCAAGTTTTTGATCTACCAGAGGACTGTTCTGAACCGCCCTGTATATTTGTTTGGCTTGCTCTTGAGAACAGACGCGCAGCCAGTGAACCTGACCTTCGAGAAACAGAGGCAGCGGCCTGGGATCAAATCGGGTGATTTCCACGCTAACCGATTGACCTTTTGAAAGAGACTCGCGGCTTTTTACGTCCACCGGTTTATGTATGTAATAGGTATGCATCAAACCGGTTTGCGAATCGATAGACTTCTTCATGCCGGTTTCAAACCGGGCGATGATACCATGGAGTAATCCGGCAAGACATTGACCGCTGACGGACTCGGTTTTGTTTGATGTATTCTGATACACCTTTTGCCGGAACTCTTCCCGCAGTGCAGCGGAGCGGTCCCAGTTATATTCGGACTGCAGTTCTTTGTGAACCGCTTTAATAAACCGGGCGACATCCTGCGGAAATTCGGTTTCCGGTAATTGTGTGAGTGTATGAAGAAGCCACTTTGCCAATCGGAGTGTTTCGGCCGTCTCACAGGTGGACGAACCAAACAGGCCCGGCAAGCCATTCATCGCGTCATTCCATGCGGGACGTCCGGCTTCCATTTCAATCCCGCGTCCTTCGTAGTCCAAAGAAACCGCTTTGACTGCCAGCAGGGCACAGAGTTTGCCCAGCACAGTGACAGAAGGCAGCGGTGTCGGGAGATTGGCGGTGTCCATAACGGCGTCTAATTGTAAAGGACCATTTTTGCGCCGGAGGTATTTATGCCTGCGGTCCATAACATGAGCGGGCTCAAAGAACCATTCAATATCGGCTTGTTGAGTCAGTACATCCTGGATTCGGTCGGGATAGACCGATTGATACGCTTCCATCAAGTCAAGAATATAAGTCCAGTGATCGATCCAGTAACCGCCTTCATGGCCGGAGGCGGCCAGGCGGGTTTGGCACTGTTTGAGAATCGACTCGAGCCATTGCATCCGGTCGCCAATCTTCACTTGATAGTGATTGACCCAATCCAGAAGCTGGCCGGGCAGAAAAGACTGACTCATCAATTTTGAAAATGCGGCTTGTGCTTCAGAGTCCGTGGAGGGGCAAAATTCCATCGACTCTGATTGCTGGGGCAAATACCAGCGGTATCCCTTAATGGACAGTGGATTATAGCCATCGGCCTGAAGCAGGCTGACAAACATTCGGATTTCCTGATCGGCCACTTCGGGATAGGACCAGATATCGCTTCTTCGGTTCTGACAGATATCGCGGTAGTTGCCTTCTCCGCTGGACAGCGGACAGGCCGGTAAATCAAAGTAATTATAGTCGCGTTCCGCGTCTCCATGACGGCGCGAGTAGAGATGAATCAATGTCGGGCCGGATTTGGAGGGCATTGCTTTGGGAGCGCCGCCGCGAAGAATATTGTCGAGATAATTTTGACGGGCATAGGCGTCCAATTGCGGTTTTGAAGAGACCATGAATGCCGGCTGAGTGATGGACTGAATTAATTGGCGGCTTTGCACGGAAGCTTGTCCAAAATCGGAAAGCGTTTTGAATTGTGACAAAAATCCGGGAAGCATGGTTTCGTTTGGCGTCATTCCTGTGACTGCCGCCAGTGTTACCGAATCTTCTGATTCGAGAGTCAATTCAAAGGGTGCCAGAGCACAGGGCAGTTTATTTTCGGGGACCTGGCCGGCTCGATTCAGGTTTGCCTGGCGAATAAATTCTCGAGGTGTCGTCAAATCCTGGTCGGAGCCGAAAATCAAATCCGCATCATAGTAAGGTTCTATAGGCATCAGTATTTTGTCAGTGCCAAGCCATGCGGCATAGAAATTGCCCTTGTGAACCTCTTCGACTTCGGCTTCATCATGAGCCATGACTTTGGCGGCATAAAAGGGAACATGGCCGGCCACCATCCGCACGGAAGCATAAGCCTCCAGAATCCGACGCATGGTCTTGATGCCCACTTCGGTGAATCCGGCCGGGATAATCAGCGGCAGGCCGTCGAGGCCCTGCAGGTGACGGGGCCTGGTCGCCAGATTGGTGATCGTGAGCAGTCGAACCAGTGAACCTATGGGCTGGTTGACGGGTGAAAAATACGTGACTTCAAAACGAAAGCCCAGTGTCTGGTTTTCTTCGCAGATCGTCAAGCAGTCCATATCGACGGTCATTGAACGCTGGTATTTATATTTTTGCGAAGCCAGGTCGTTCTGGAACGGCTCATAATACATCTGGTCGATTTTACAGAAAGTTCTAAAGCCCTGGATGCCGACAAGCTGATAGGCCCAGTTGGCCGGGAGAAATTCCATGACGGCGTGGTCTTTGTTGCCGATACCAAAGGATGAAATGGCTTGTGCGCGGTTGACATAGAGGCACCACAGCGGGACACCTTCAGGGCCGCCGATACCGGGCAGAAAACTGGCGAATGCCGGCTGTGTATCGTAGTTTTTAATTTGAAACTTTCCGCTATCGTTCTGTTTATATTCTTTAGGCACGTTTTTTTCTGACGTTTTTATGTGTTGGCTATTTATGATATCCGTAATCATTTTTTTTTACAACTTTCACTTTGATTGCTCTATTGTCCATCCGGCTATCGCCGGGCCAGCGGTGCGGTTGTATTACGCATAACCAGTTTTTCCGACAATACAATATGCCGGGCTTTGGTTTTATTGGGATTGTGAATCTGGTCGAGCAAAAGTTCTGCCGCGATTTTTCCCATTTTTTCAGAACATAAGTCAATAAATGTCAAACCCGGACTCATCACCCGGTTGGCGTATTCATCGCAAAAACATAATAAGCTAAGCTGGTCAGGAACGGAAATATCCAGGGTATGAGCCGCCTGCATCAGGTTTAACGCTCCCATGTGCCCATAGGACAGAATCGCGGTTGACCCTCGGGCCAGAACGACTTCTTTAAGAAAGTTTTCGGCTGAATCCTGTGTTTCATGAGAACCCAATACAGGTTCGAATCCGCATTTGCGCATTTCAGATAAATACGTTTCATAACGATCTTTCAAGCTGCTATGGCCTTCGAGATATGGCGCCAAGGGACCGCAATAAGCAATTTTGGAATGTCCCAGGTCGATCAGATGGCGGATGGCGATGCGTGTGCCTTCGACGTCGTTGGGAACGACCGAGCAGCCTTCTTTGGGACAGGCGCCGTTGATGATGACATACGGAATTCCCATCTGGGAGATTTCATCTATCGTCAGTTGAGAGCATTTGGCCAGGATAATCGCGCCGTCAATTTTCCATGCGGGCATTTCACTGATGTCGTTGGTATGACGAGACATGTCAACGGTGACATCATAGCCTTCGAACAACGAGTCGATGACCTGGGTGAGATTGTTGACCACGGTCTGATAGATGTTACCCAATTCGCTCAGCGCGTGATTGCCGCCGAAGATATGAATCATGCGAGTGGACCGCATGGTCAGACTTTTGGCGATCAGATTCGGACGATAATTTAATTTCATCGCTATTTTGAGTACGCGTTGACGAACTTCCTCTTTCACCGAAAAACCGTTGCCCAGACGATTATTGAGAATACGGCTGACAGTGGACTTGCTCACACCCGCCTGCTTGGCAACATCATCTAAATTAGGTACACTGCTCTTCATGGACTTATCATACCCTTAATCTAAATAAATTAAAAATATTATATTAGAAACCGGTTGCTTTTCGTTAATTCTTTCATTCATTATAATACTTCCGTCTTATGAAATCAAGCAAATTATTGCTAAAACCTCTATTTAATAAAAATACGACTTACCACTGCTCCAATATAAAGGGGTTTATCGGACCCATTTCAATGAATACACTTTAATTTGGTCTTTTCCCTGACCACCATGAAAGAACAGCGACATTCCCTTGATGGAATGGACATCTACTTTTCGAGCGCCTTTCTGGTTGCCCCAGTTGGTTCTCGGTTCAAGATTTTTCAATTCCAGGCGATAGACCTGTCGCTGCTGTTTTCCCTGGATGGATGGGATGAGGAAGCCTTCGCCGTCATCGCCGCCGGAAGTATCATAGGAGGCGGCATTTATCGGGCCGATTCCCGCCTCATCCACAAATAGATCGAACACGATATTGGTTCCAATCACCGCATCGAGTTCGATGGCCGAATAGCCGCCCATATCGGCCGCATGTACCGGGCTTGCAGCGTTGGCGAATTCTTTGGGGCCAAAGAATAAAACTCCGCATCCCCACTCTTTTCCGGTGTCAAATGAGATGACCAGACAGTCTGCCTCTTTTTTCAGATCAATTTGGGCATCGGGTGCATGATACAGTTCAGGTTCCCCGGCTGGCGGTGTGTTGAGTACGTCGATAAAAGGCGGACGTCCGGGATACTGACCCGGTTCAAAGATGACGGCTTTGGGCTGGGGCAGAGACTGCGGGGCCTGGCGGTCAGACCTGGCATGCAGTGTTTCAATGCCGGCATTAGTTTTCTTCATCGCGGCCAGCAGTTCTTTGTAGGGCCGATGATGGATATCCACGATACCGTAATTGGAATTTTCACCGTCCCAGCGTCCCTGTGGGGACTGGTCGGCGAATTCAAACCAGTGCGCTCCGATGACCATCGGATAGGAAAGCAGGTCTTCGAGGTAGCAGGAATAATTTTGTGCGCGCTGAGCCTGGGTTTGAACCACCGCGCCGGCTCCGCCGCTGTTGGGATTGCCGCTGGAGTTTTCTTTGGCGCGCCAGGCGTATTCGGTGACCATGAGGGGTTTTTTACCGCCCCAGAGCCAGTAGCGGGCCAGCATGTCGGAATCCGCGGCAGGGGTAACCCGGTAATTATTAAAGGAAATCACATCGCAATAACGGCCGCAGGCGGCTATAACCGGCTCAGGGGCGTAATCGGCAAAGCGAGTGCCCAGGATCAGTTTGCCCGGCAGTATCCTGCGGACCGTGTCACAGGCGGTTTTGAAGAATGCGTCGGCGGCAAATGCGATAAAAACTGTGCGGGCATCTAAGGATTCTTTGTTGACGCTGCTGCGGGCATAATCAAATGTAAGGTCGTCCCATGAGGCAAGCGGTTTTCCCCAAGCCTTTGACATGGCATCCGCGGAACCGTAGCGTTTTTTGAGAAAATTGGCGGCGGCCTGATGGGCAGAGTCTTCTTTGGGCAGCAGCAGTGCTGATTCGAGCAGTGTGTAATTGGGGATGTCACCCCAGGCCGCATGGCCATACCAGGCCATTTCATTATCGAGGTAGACACCGAAGACATTGTCCATGTGGGGATAGATATCCAGAATGATCTGGGCGTTCTTTTTGATACGTTCTTCAAAACCGGGACGCAGGCCTTCCAGGCATCGGTTCTTTTCGTGACTGGCGACATACAGGCACACTGTGCCATAGATCGGGCCGTCATAGAGTCGGCCGTCTGACCATGCCCCCAGCGTGTTGAATCCGGCCTCCTGCAGGATTTTGAAAACGTCTTTTTTCCATGCGTTAAAATCGCCTTTGAACTGATTGATTACGGGATTATAGTACTGAGTATTCGGTTTTGGACGGGGAGGTTCGGGAAGAATATCATTGATTCCTATCGACAGGAATTGTTTACCCTGGGGGTCGACAAACCAGTATTTGCCGTTGGCGTCCGCCTTGACAGAGAACTGACCTGTGCCCAGGCAGCATCCGGCCGTCAGACAGGCGACCAGTCCAAACAAAGCCATTTGTTTTGGGTGTATCCTCATAAATCTTTGAAATTTGTCATTTAGAACCCATGTTAAACGGGCTTATAAATCCATTAGAAACCGATTGCTATTATACTATATTTAATAGAATATGTCAACCGGCTATTGACAAAATTATTGTTCCTGGCTATACTTGGTATAGATTAACGGCCCTGAACCCAATAAAAAACATAAAAAACGAGGTCCCATGAGTTTATCTGAAAAGAATGTCACAGCCCCCGAAGACCGTATTTCCCTCAAGCAAAAGATAGCCTATGCCATGGGGATGCTGGTCAATAACCTCCAGGCCGCGGCCCTGCCGGCGATGATCGTCATTCTAAACCTCGGTCTGAGTATGGACCCGGTTCTGGTTGGTCTGATCGGCTCAATTTCCCGTATTTTTGATGCCATAACCGACCCGATGATGGGGTTCATCTCTGATAATACCAGGAGTCGATGGGGTCGGCGCAGACCCTATATCTTAATCGGGGCGATTCTTTCCGGAATTATTTTTGCGCTGATGTGGCAGCTTCCCACAGGACATAGCCAGAGTTTTTATTTCTGGACGTTTCTGACGGCCTCGCTCTTTTTCTTTTTTGCTTACACGATTTACGCGACACCGTTTGTTGCTTTCGGTTACGAAATGACACCCGATTATCACGAACGGACACGACTGCATGCGTTTGCCAATTTTATCGGCCAGATCGCATGGCTTGGGGTGCCATGGTTTTATGCCCTCATGTCCAGTAAGCTCTTTGAAAATACCGTCCACGGCGCGAAGGTTCTGGCGATTTGGGTTGGGATATTTATTCTTGTCGGCGGGTCAGTTCCTGCCATTTTATGCCGCGAGCGGTTTGGGGCGCTGCCCAAGAGCAGGATTGGTGAAGGATTCTGGAAAAATATGGGCGAGTTTTTCAGGGGGATTGTTGTGACCTTTAAATGCAGCCCGTTTGTGCAGATTTGTGCTGCGACGTTTCTGGTATTTAATGGTTTCCAGCTTGGAATTTCGTTTTCAATTTATGTCATGATTTATTATGTATTTGGCGGCAATGACAGCCAGGGTGGAAATTTGCTGGGCTGGTATGGCATGATTACGTCGGCGTTTACGTTTGGCGTTATTTATTTGACCGCCTGGATATCCAGAAAAATCGGGAAGCGCCAAACCTTTTTAATCACAATTTCCATTTCGGTTGTCGGATACGTATTGAAATGGGTCGGCTACAATCCCGAGCATCCGTATTGGCTGCTTTTTTCGGCTCCGCTGGTGGCGTTTGGAACCGGGTCGCTGTTTACGCTGATGGGGTCCATGATTGCCGACATCTGTGATTATGATGAACTGCAGACTGGTCAGCGTCGCGAGGGCGTTTTCGGCGCCATTTACTGGTGGATGGTCAAGGTTGGCATGGCGCTGGCAGGGCTTCTTACAGGGATTCTGCTTAAATTGTCAGGATTTGATGTTGCCTTGGCCGCAGGTCAATCGGAAAAAAGCCTGTTTCTCCTGCGGATTTTTGATGTTACGATTCCGGCAGTCACATCGCTGATTGCCATTTTCATTATGATCTCCTATAAGATCACCGAGCAGCGGGCACATGAGATACGTGTAGAACTGGAACAGCGGCGGGGCAAGTTAAACACGTAAACCTGTGTTCATGCGGTTAGGTGTATTAAAAGCCCCAAGCGTCAGCGGGGGATAGTTGGGTTTGCGCAGGGCATCAGATAATCGTGAACTTTCCCGTCATTTACACTTTGGGCTTGTACGTGTTTAAAGGAAACTATTTTCGATTCTGCAGATTGCAGAACCAGATATTCTCGTTGCGTTTCTGATCCGGAATAGTCGATGCCGTGTCCGTATAATAGAAGAGGGCTTCTTTTTTCAGAAAATCCACATGGCCGTCAAAGAAGGCCGCGTTAGCGCCTTGCTTGTGGCGAAAATAGGTTGGATACCATGTTCCCGCGGTACGGTATTTTACGATATCCTGTCCGAATTTATCCCAGTATTTGGTGTAATTGGCGCCGGACATAATGACCCAGATATCGCCGGAGTCAATAAACATGATTTTGGTGCCGGAAGAAGATATGTCGTTAACCTGCAATCGACAGGACCATGTGGAAACGGGGATGTTGCCCGACCATGAGACGGGTTTTTTGGAATCTGCTGACCAGTCGGTCAGGTTGTAGCCGTAACTGACATAATTTTTATAGGTGACGCCCGCCTGTGCCCAATAGGCATCATTCGATTGCCTGTCGGCCGGGCAGAGGTATTCGGCGGGCATAATGTAATTGCTGGTGACAGATTTGTCCTGCAGGCCGACAATCTCGCGAAATTCCGTATTGGAGTTCCAGGTCGGTTCTCCTCTGGCCGTCATGGTCGTATCGATGACGGGCACATACCAGTTTTTCCAGCGAACCGTATAAATGAGATTGGCCTGGGCCAGGGTTTTCAGATGGTTTCGACAGACGATGGACTGCGCAGATTCTTTTGCTTTTCGCAGCGACGGCACGATAATAGACAAAAGCAGCGCGATGATTGCGATGACGACCAGCAGTTCAATCAGCGTAAATGCCTGTCTGTTGTGTTTTTTTATTTGTCTCATACGAAATCTGTCATTTTTTTTATTCAAAAAAAGCCGGGGTGTGACATACACCCCGGCTTTTATATTGTGAAAGATCAGCGATTAGAATGTTACGGGGTGCAGCCCAGTTTAGTGCTCATGCACCGAATCCACTCACTGGCCATTATAGCAAGGTCGTCGAGATCCACCTTGCAGTCGCCGTTAACATCGGCTTCAAATTTAAGATCGGCCGGGTCAGCATAGGCTGCCGCACAGGCGTCCACATAGACTCCGACATTGACGGTGTCGACGGCGGCGCCTGCCGTATCAGTTGCTGTGAAATCAAAGAAGAACCAGCCCGTATTATTGACGGTTACGTTGGTTGTATGGGTGCCCGATGTTTTTATTCCTTGAACAACAGTGGGATTAGCAATGGTTACGATGGTTGCCGGATCGGTCTCGGTCAGAGGATTCAATGTCCAGGTTGTTGTAATAGAGCTCTTGCCGTCATCGGTAAAGGTACCGTTTAATGTAAATGTTTTTGTACCCGCGGTCAGCCAGACATACTGGTCCGTGCCTGCGTTGACAACCGGTGCGGCATCGCCGGTATAGAACCACCAGTTAAATCCATTGGTTTGTTTCGGGGCGCCGTTATTAGGATCAATCACATTGACTTTCCAGTAATAATAACGATCCGCTACAAGCGTAATTCCCTTGGTGGATAAATCCAGAGAATTGATAGCTTCGTCATTGGCAATCTGAAGGGCTCCGGGTTGTCCGGGAACCAGGTTTGGATCGGCCAGAGGTGTGGTACTTGTTCTGAACCAGACATCGCAGAGAATTGTCTCACTGGGGTTGTACGGCGCAGGATTGGTCCAGCTTATGATATCCGAAGCGGGTGCAACCGCAGAGTTGCCGACTGTTGGGATGGGGAACAATGCCGGGGTTGCGCCCGGGAAACTGATGCTCAGATTGTCATAACCGAATTTTGCTACGCCCAGGCCGTTATAGTTCACATTGGTCAGCACCAGCTTTACAGCCGTGGCTCCGGCTGCAATAGTGTAGTCAAAAGAAAAGGTTTGCCAACTGGAAGTGGCGGTAAATTCTTTGGCGCTTTCATTGAGAAGACCGCCGCTCCAGGATTCGACTTTCAGGCCGGCGATTTTGTTGTTACCCACAGGACCCAGATCAATCATGTCACCCTTAACGGTGATGGTTGTGCCGGCCGGAATTCCCCATACGGCCAGGCTTTCATTGATAACCTGATACCAGACGGACCATGTGTTATTTGCGGTTTGAAGAGTCAAATACCCCCCGGGGTTCCCGCCTAAAGCAACGTGAGCAGGTGTCCAGGCTCCGCCGCCGCCTGCCGCATTCCAGCCGGCTGCACTGGCGTCAAAACCTCCGTTGTTTGTGGCCAAAGCGCCATTCGCGAGGCCGACTGTTGCCAATACCATTAAACAAACTACTGCCTTTTTCATACTATTTACCTCCGTAAAAGTGAAATTAAATTTTTTCTATACATTTTTATTTACTCTTACTTCTTTTTCTATATATCACAGCAAATTCTTTTATCGATGTAATGTCGGCATTGTTTTGGTCCATAGGGAAAGTCGATACGTATTGTCCCACTTGGCCATATCCACGTGCCCATCCACAAAGACCACATTGCTTTCGCCGTCATCTTTCTTTTCAAACGTGGTCTTGTGAAAGGACGCCAGGCAGTCTCCGTATTTTGTACCGTTTGGGTTCTCGGAGGAAACCATGGTTAACGGATCTTTTGTCCATGCTCCCGCCGTAGACGGATGCGCTGGTGTGCCGCACAAGGCGTTGTCATTCAGCGTTGCGATGTAACGGCTGGAATTTACCCAGGGATTCTCTTCGCCAAAAAATAAAATTGACGATGGTGATTTGATCTCTGAGGTCCGAACCCGAAGTACATGCGAATATTGGGTAGCTCCGCTCAGTTCAAATCCACCCAGAAGGCCATTCATGCTGTAGCCGAAAACAGGCTCAACAGGTATATTGTTTGTGCATACGTGGCTCTGCCGGGCAAAGCGGTCAAAGAGCGGGCACAGATGGCTTTTGTCCTGTTCTCCGAGAAAAGGCCATAGACTCCCCGCCAGTTCAGGCCTGCGGATAGGATTTCTTGACTGGTCATGCCACTGACAGTAACGAGCGGGATCCACAGACTTGAAGATGGACCCCCAGGCATTGGGAAACATCCCGCCATTTTCATTGGTGTACATCATACCGGCCAGGCCGTAGTGTTTGAGGTTGTTGCGGCAGATTACGTTCCAGGCAGCTTCCTTGGCCTTTCGCAGAGATGGAACAATGATCGACAGCAGTAACGCGATGATGGCAATGACAACCAGCAATTCGATTAAAGTAAACGCCCGTTTCTTCATGGATTTATTCCTATTGTTAAATACTCAATTTCCAAAGTTCATTCTATTGGTTATTGTCTAACACTGAAGATTATACGTTTTTCATCGGCTGAATGCAAGAGAATTATTGAAAAAACTCAAGATTATTTGATTAGCAACCGCTTGCTAATGATTATTCAAGAAAAAACAGCAGGCTGTTTTAATAGGCCAAGACGTCTTTTATGGTTCATAACTGCTTGTTTTTCCATGTAATTATGAGACGGTCATGCCGGCATGAAATAATGGATAGTTTTTAATGAAGACCAGAAATGTCGGGACCTTTTTTTATAAAAAATAAAAAAATAATTGTGCTGAAAAGTCCTATATATTTTTTTATTAAGCAAAGTAAATGGGCAAAATAGTGCTTTT
>VGXU01000065.1 GCA_016873215.1 Planctomycetota bacterium | reverse complement strand
CAATCGAAACAGGTCTGCGGGCAAACGAACTGGCAAGCCTGAAACGCACCAGTTTCGATTTTGGCGGGCTTTCGGTACGGGTTGAGGCACAGGACACAAAGAACGGGAAATCCGCTGTATTGCCCGTCAAGCAATCGACAATGAGAAAAATTCAGGCACACGTTGCGGGCAAGATGCCGACAGCGGCGGCTTTCGGATTGAACCCGGCACACGGGGCGAAAATGATTCAGTCGGATATGGAACGGGCAAGAACACAATGGATTGAATCCGTCAAAGATAATCCGGCAGAACACCGACGGCGGACGGAAAGCGATTTTCTGAAAATCAAGACCCCTGCGGGCAAGGCTGATTTTCATTCTCTGCGGCATACCTTTGCAACGTTTTTAGTCCAAAGCGGAACGGACATAAAGACCGCCCAAAGCCTGCTGCGGCATTCCACCCCGGCGATGACTTTGGGAATCTATACACACACACGGGACGGAAATCAGACAATGGCAATCGGAAATCTGCCGGACTTTGAAAAACAGGTTGCCGTCAAGACCGGAACGGATGATTTTTCAGCGGATGCAATCGGCCAAAATACCCCTGAAAAAAATACACCGAAAAATACACCGATTCGAACCGCAAAACACGGCACAAACCCGTACAAATCGGCACAAGTGAACGGCGAAAATCTGGAAAATCAAAATGCAATAGAATGCAGCGAAAACCCTGTTTTGACGCATTCTATTGAACGGAGGAGGAGGGATTCGAACCCCCGGTACCCTTACGGGCACAACGGTTTTCAAAACCGTCACCTTCAGCCGCTCGGTCACTCCTCCCGATGGGATTGTACCCTATCGGCATAACCAGATTTGTACTTTACAGCACAATTTTTCGGTCTGCAAGCCTTTTCCTGCATTGTACTTACCAAATATGTCTGCGAGTTTTGCATCCGGATTGACTTTTCAGCCACCTGGGGTTATGATAATGCTTGAAATACGGGATAGATATTTTTTTGGGGGGGCTGGAGGTAACGTATGCGGCTGTTTGTAAGCCTTGGCGGCAGCACGGTTAACGAAGTCCATTTTGATCGTGGTCCGATTTATATCGGCCGACAGACGGGCAGTCAGGTTTTTTTACCCGACAAGGCCGTATCCCGTCAGCACGCCGTGCTTTATACCACCCGTGACGGCACGTGGATTCTTGAGGACCTGGGTTCTTCCAATAAAACCTTTCTTAAAGAAACCGCCATTCATAAACAGGAGATTAAAAATGGCGACATCATTCACATCGCCGATTTCACCATTCGTATCAGTCTTGACGAAGAAGACGCTGACGTTGACCGCCTGACGGAAATGGATGATACCCGGCTTGGCCCTCAGCTTCGCAAGGAATTACACACCGTGGAGCGCAATCCGGAATCCATCGACGCACCGCCGATCAAATTCCCCGCAAAACAAGTCAACCAGCTTTGCCATGCGATGGATAAAATCACCTCCGCAAAAAATCTGCACGAATTATTCCCCATTCTTTTCGAACTGTTAATGGCTCAGATGAAAGCAACGAATGTCTGGGTGAGCCTGCGAAAATCGGACTCCGGGCCGATGGATATGCAGGCGGGTAAAAAAATCAATAGCGAAGCTGTCACAAAAATGGAATTGGCCCTGCCCGATAGTCTCGATGAGGCGGAGGAAAACCATACTCCCCTCTTGGTTCACCAGTTACCCAAACAAATCGCCACCCGTGGCATCCGTTCCGTACTGATCGCTCCAATTCTGCACGACCATCGATGCTACGGCATAATTTACGTTGAAAATTCCACCGAACACAGCCATTATACTCTGGCAGAACTGGACTATCTGCTGCTGCTGTCCATTATCACCGGCTGTTATATTCAGAAGATCGAAAAATAATTCGTCCGCTTATACGCAGAAGTAGAAAATCGACAACACGGCAATCAGCCACATTGTGGGTTTGATTTCACGAATCCGGCCAGCCATCACTTCCATCAAAGTAAAGGCGATAAAACCGAAGGCCAGTCCCGTACTGATGGAATAACTCAGGGCAATCATCACGATAATCACGAATGCCGGCAGGCCGTGACGGATATCGGAAAAATCGATACGGCGGATTTCCTTCATCATAAACAAGCCCACCATAATCAGGGCCGGCGCCGTAGCGTATTGGGGTACGATGCCCACCAGCGGCACAAACAGCATTGCCAGCAAAAACAATATGCCGGTAACAACCGCCGTAAGCCCCGTCCTGCCGCCCTGTTCGACGCCGGCGGCGGATTCAATATACGCGGTTGTTGTGGAGGTACCGCAAACCGCACCGAACATGGTGGCGCCGGCATCGAGAATCAGCAGGCGGTCAATGCTTTTAATTTTGTCGTCCTTTTCGACAAGCCCCGCCTGGGGAACGACAGCCAACAACGTACCGATGCTGTCAAACATATCAATAAACATCAGCGTAAAAATGCTGGAAAACAGGCTCCACTTCAGCGACCCGATGACATCCATTTTCAGGAATAACTCCGACAAATGAAATTGTGTGGAAATCACCCGCTGGGGCGGCTGAATTTGACCGAACAGGATAGCCAGAACGGTTGAAAATAAAATCCCCATCAGCAGCGCGCCGGGAACGCGCTTCATCTCCAGAAAAATCATCACCAGCAGCCCTGCCAAACCAATCAGAATCGTCCGATTCAAAGCGGCGCCGGAGACAAACGTCACGGGGTCGGATTTAATCAGACCCAGATTCTGCAGGCCGATAAATGTGATAAACAGGCCGATGCCGACGGCAATGGCGCTGATAAGAGATTGCGGAATCGCTTCGACGAGTTTTTTTCGTAATCCGACCAGCGTCAGAATCAGAAAGAACAAGCCGGACAGAAAAACCACGCCCAGCGCGGTCTGCCATGAGACTTGGCGAGTAATTACAAGAGTGAATGCGAAAAAGGCATTGAGGCCCATTCCCGGCGCCATCGCAATCGGGGCATTGGCAAACAGTCCCGTCGCGATGGTGGATACGGCGGTCACCAGACAGGTCACGGCGATTAACGCTTCTTTGTTCATCCCGGCCTGGCTGAGAATAGCCGGGTTGACGAAAATGATATACGCCATCGTCAGAAATGTCGTCAGGCCTGCGATACATTCCGTGCGGGCATTCGTACGCCGCTGTCCGAGTTGAAAAAACCGATTCAACATATATTCCTCCTGAATTACATTCGAACCGTTTTAAAGAACAAAAAAAGCCCCTTCGCAGAGGCTTTGATTGACATATTATCCTAAGCCATCGGCTTTTTGGCCTGGTCAAAAACCGCAGTGGCGGTTTTAATCATTCCCGCAATATCGGACAGGTTGGTGGGAATAATCATCGTATTATTGGCCTGAGCAAGTTTGCCGAATTCGTTGAGATACTGTTCGGCAATCCGCAGACGCACCGCATCGCTTCCGCCCTGCTCGTTGATGGCCTTGGCAATTTCACGGATTCCGTAGGCCGTGGCAAAAGCAATCTTTTCAATTTCGGCGGCCCGACCTTCGGCTTCGTTGATGCGTTTTTGCTTCTCGCCTTCCGACTGAAAAATCTTCTGCTGCCTGTCGCCGTCGGCATTGTTAATCTTGGCCTGGCGTTCGCCTTCGGACTGGGCAATAACGGCGCGTTTCTCACGCTCGGCACGCATCTGCTTTTCCATCGCGTCCTTGATACTCTGCGGCGGATAGATATTCTTGACCTCATAACGGGTCACCTTCACGCCCCATGGCTCGGACGCCTTATCCACTGCTGCGACGATAGCGGCGTTAATCGTTTCGCGTTCTTCAAATGTTTTGTCTAATTCCAGTTTTCCCATCACCGAACGCATCGTTGTCTGAGCGATCTGAATCGAGGCGAACATAAAATTCTCAATGCCGTAAGACGCCTTCTTTGGGTCAATGACCTGCAGATAGAGAATACCATCGACTTCCACCGCAATATTATCCTTCGTAATGCAGACCTGTGGCTTGACATCGATCGCCTGTTCTTTCAATGTGAGCTTGTATGCCACGCGGTCGATAAACGGAATCAGGATGTGAAATCCCGCTTCCAGCGTACGGGAATACTTGCCGAGACGTTCGACGATATAGGCCTCACGCTGCGGTACAATCCGAATTGTCTTGGCAAAGGCGATCAGGGCAAAAACGATAATCGCAATTAAAATCACCGTAAAAGGCTGAACAACTTGTGCGGCTAAAACCAGTGTATTCATAATGCTCTCCTTTTTCTATTTGCTGACGGGTTTTACAATCAGCGTCAGACTCTCATTTCCGATAATTTCAACCACCGCGCCGACGGGAATTGCGACATCCGCGCGGGCTTTCCAGTTAACGCCGTGCAGTTCCACCTGTCCCGGCTGAGTCGGACTAATCGCCTGTCCAACGATGACTTTTTCGCCGACAAAGTCCTGTAGATTTTGTGAGGAGTCCTGTTTGGAACGGGTAAAACCAAGAAAAACGCCTCTGAGCCAGTTGCGCAGCGCCAGGAGCAGCACAACCGAAATGACAAGAAATAAAATGAGCTGAACATTGATGTTAATGCCAGTGAACGCGCAGATAATGGCAATCGTCAATGCACCGATGCCAAAGAAAAAGACAAACAGTCCCGGAATGAACAATTCCAGAATCAGTAAAAACACCCCCACAAACGCCCAGATATATTCCGGCTTGAGAAAATCCTTCCAGTCCACGGTTATTCCTCCCTAAAAAAATTTAAACATCCATTATTCCGTATTATCCACTGCTTTGTCGAGAATTTCCAATACTTTTTTGCAATCTTTGTCAATTTGTTCAATCAGGAATTGACGGCTGTCAAATCGCTGCTGGCGGCGGATGCTTTCGACAAAATCCATCGCCAGGTACTTGCCGCGAAGGTCTTCGACGTTCGGTTCGAGAATATGGGCCTCTATCAATAGTGGATAGTCCGTCATAAAGGTTTTGGCACGTCCGATGCTGATTGCCGCGGGTCTGCGAACACCTCCGCCGCAAACTTCGTCAAGCGTTTGACCAACTATGACAAAACCGGCATAGACGCCTTCCGTAGGCAGAATCTGATTTTCCGGCTGGATGTTGGCTGTGGGAAAGCCCAACTGACGACCAATGCCCCGGCCGGGAATGGTTTTCCCGAGCAGGCGATAGGGCCTGCCCAGCGCCGCGGCGGCGGGGTGAACCTCGCCCTGTTCGAGCAGCCGACGAATCAAAGAACTGGAACAAATCACCGATCGGCGGTCCTGGTCGAGATGAATCTGCCGATAAGGAACCTCACAGACCTCAAAGCCCCGTTCTTTGCCGAGTGCCCTCAGGGTTTCGATGCCGCCGCTGCGTCCATAGCCGAAATTGAAATTCGGTCCTTCGACCACCGCCAAGGGAGCCAGTGTTTTGACCAGAAATTCATCCACAAATTCTTTCGGTGAGAGATTAAGCAGTTTGATACAGTCCGTGATAACAATCAGTTGTTCTACACCACGCTGTTCGAGCAAGCGAGTTTTCATCGGCAGCGGACTTAACACCCCCGGTGTTTTCTGCGGATGCAGAATCGCAGCCGGGTGCGGCTCAAAAGTCATCGCCGACAGCGGCACTCCCGGCCTGACCTGACGGGCGGTACGGAGAATATCCTGATGGCCGAGGTGAACGCCGTCAAAGTTGCCGATGCTCACCACGCCGCCCTTTTGAACCTTATCTAATTGTGTCGAATCGAAAACCCGCATAACATCTCCGAAATAGAGAATTATCTTACAGCCAAAAGCCATTCAGGACAAGAAAATTGGAGGTTTTCACTTGACCCGACGAACTTTACAGGAAATGATAACGGTGGAGGTTTAATTATGAACCAAAAGAAAGTAATTCAGACAGACGCGGCGCCAAAGGCCATTGGGCCGTACAGCCAGGCGGTAATGGCAGGCAATATGTTCTTTGCCTCAGGCCAGCTCGGTATTGACCCGGCCACAGGAAAGATGGTCGAGGGCGGGGCCAAAGAGCAAGCCCGGCAGGCCCTCAAAAATATCCGCGCCCTGCTGGAAGCGGCGGGATTGAGCTTTAATCATATCGTTCAGGTACAGATATTCCTGGCCGACCTGGCTGATTTCGCCCAGGTCAATGAAGTTTATAAAACCTTCTTAACGGAACCTTACCCCGCCCGCAGTACTTTCCAGGTGGCCGGACTTCCTCTGGCGGCTAAGGTGGAAATCCAGACCGTGGCCATAAAATAGCAATGCAGACACAAGAGGTCTTTTGTCTGAAAATCTTTGTGATTGCTTGCATTTTCAGCCTCCAGCCGGTATAGTAGTCCGGCTTTTGTGAAAGCACAGGAAGAACACTTAATTTCTTTATCAGGAGTAATTTATGGGTGTCAAAGTAGCTATTGCCGGTGTCACCGGCGCGGTTGGACAGGAATTTTTACGCATCCTTGAACAGCGGAATTTCCCGATGGACAAATTAGTCTGCCTTGCCAGCGAGCGTTCAGTCGGCAAGAAAATCACGTTCAAGGGTAACGAATATACGGTGGAATTGCTGACGGCAAACAGTTTCAAGGGAATTGACATCGCCCTGTTTTCGGCCGGCGGTCAGCGAAGTAAGGATTTTGCGCCTGCCGCGGCCAAAGCCGGCGCGGTAGTGATTGATAATTCTTCGGCGTTCCGAATGGACCCCCAGGTGCCGCTGGTCGTGCCGGAAGTCAACCCGGAAATGATTGGGCAGCACAAGGGCATTATCGCCAACCCGAACTGTTCGACGATTATTGCCAATGTGCCGGTCTGGCCGCTGCACAAAGCCAACCCCATTAAGAGGATGATTGTCAGCACGTATCAGGCCGCCAGTGGCGCCGGACAATCGGCGATGCTGGAACTGATTGAGCAGGCCAAGGAAGTCCTGGCCGGAAAGCCCGTCACCTGCAAGGCGCTGAAATATCAGCTCGCCTTCAATCTCTATTGCCACGATTCGAAAATCGGCCCCGACGGCTACAACGAAGAAGAAGTGAAAATGGCAAAAGAGACCCGCAAGATATTCAACTGCCAGAGCATCGCGATTACCGCGACCTGCGTGCGTGTGTCGGTACTGCGGGCACACAGTGAAAGTATCAATCTTGAATTCACCGACCCGATTACGCCCACACAGGTCAAAGACCTGCTGAGCACCGCGCCGGGAGTAAGTATCATCGACGACCGTGAAAAGAACCGCTTCCCAATGCCGATTGACGCAACGGGTAATGATGATGTCTATGTCGGCCGGATTCGTCAGGATGAATCGATTCCGGACAATCGCGGAATTAACATCTGGGTCAGCGGCGACCAGATTCGCAAAGGCGCGGCATTGAACGCCATCCAGATTGCGGAAAAGTTGTTGTAATGTACAACGCAAAGTGATAAGAGAAAGGCCGGAAATTCTGCTCCGGCCTTTTTTATGTGTTACGGCCTGAAAGGCCAAAATAACTTAGCCCAGCCCAACGGGCTGGGTAAAGTAACCACTCAATGAATGTCGCCCTGAAAGGGCAGAATAAAAGAACACACAATTATAGCGATGCGAAAAATTAAATTGCTAATCCAATACGACGGCTCCGCCTATCACGGCTGGGCGGCACAGCCGGAGATGCCAACAATACAGGGCACACTGACCGACGCCATCGAAAAACTCACCGCCCGTCGGGTGGAACTTTTCGGCTCGTCCCGCACGGACGCAGGCGTCCACGCATTGGGACAGGTCGCCGCATTTACCATCGACAGCCCCGTGCCGACGGAAAATTTTGCGCGGGCGCTGAATAATATGCTGCCCGACGACATCGCCGTCGTCGAAGCCGTCCATGTGCCGGATTCCTTCGACCCCATCAGCGATACGAAAAGCAAAATCTACCGCTATACGATTTACACCGGCCCAGTTCGCCCCGTAATCCAAATCCGCTATTGCTGGCATCGTCCGGGCACGCTGAATGTCGAAGCGATGCAGGCCGCGGCAAAGATTTTGCTGGGTATGCACGACTTCAAGTCCTTCGCCTCCGCCGCCGATAACCGCGAAAGCTCCATACGAACCATAATAAAGTGCGATGTTTCGGGCAAAGATAACGAGATTACTTTTGACGTGCAGGCCGACGGCTTTTTGTATAATATGGTACGCAATATCGTCGGCACGCTCGTCGAAGTTGGCCGCAGACGATGGACGGCGGCGGATATCGAGCGAATCCTCGCCGCCAAAGACCGTTGCCAGGCCGGCCCCATCGCCCCGGCCTCCGGCCTGTGCCTGATGCGAATCTTTTATTGAAAATTTTGTGTTGGTCATTTGAATTTCGAATTTTCAAATTTGTTTCGAATTTTTACCCGCCATAGCTGGTTTCTGCATAGCTTCAGCGAAGCAGAATGGCGACGGCGGGTCGGATTTAGAATTTCGGATTTTAAACTGATATGAGAATTGTTCACATTATCACCCGGCTGATTCTCGGCGGCGCACAGGAAAACACGCTGATCACCTGCAAGCTCCTGGCCCGCCGCGGACACCACGTCACGCTCATTACCGGCCCGGCGCTCGGGCCGGAAGGCGAATTATTCCATCAGACCGCCAACGCGGGCTATGACGTCATCATTCTCGACGCGATGCGGCGGGCAATCCTGCCGGGCAAAGACGTCCTGACTTATATCCAGCTTAAAACCCTGCTGCGCAAGCTCCGCCCGGATATCATTCACACCCACTCGGCCAAAGCCGGCATTCTGGGCCGATGGGCCGGCCACGCCCTCAAAGGCAAACTCGAGCCGGGAACGAACAAGCCCGCTGTCGTCCACACCATTCACGGCCTTGCGTTTCACCCGTATCTCAACCCTCTGCTCAACCGGCTGTATATCGCCATTGAAAAATCCGCCGGCAGATGCACCGACGCCTTCATCACCGTCGCCGATGCGATGACCGAAAAGGCCCGCGCCGCGGGCATCGGCCTCGATAAGCCCTACACCACCGCTTACTCGGCCATCGACGAAGAGTTGTTCCTCAATAAGCCGTCGCAGGAAGACATTCGCGCCTTTCGTCAAAGATATGGCATTCCGGAAAAGGCCGTCGTATTGATTACCGTCGCCCGGCTGGCGGAATTGAAAGGACACGAATATATTATCGAATCGGCCAAACGTCTGGCGGCACGATTCGAAAATGCTTATTGGCTGTTTGTCGGCGATGGTGCATTAACGGAACAGATTAAAACGCAAATTCAGGCCGCCGGGCTGGATGGGCGGATAAAATTCACCGGCCTCGTGCCGCCGGAGCAAATCCCCCCGGCCGTTCATGCCTCGGATATTCTGGTGCATTGTTCGCTGCGGGAAGGTCTTGCCCGTGTTCTGCCGCAGGCGATGCTGTGCGCCAAACCCGTGGTCAGTTTCGATATTGACGGGGCCAAAGAGGTCGTCAACGACACCACCGGCTTTTTGATTGAGCCAAAAGACGTGGATGGATTGACACAGGCCTGTGCAAAGCTGATTGAAAATCCGCAATTGTGCCAGACACTTGGACAAGCGGGCATCAAAAGCGTCATCGAAAAATTCGCCCCCGATACCATGGTCAACACCATCGAACAGGTCTATCAAAACCTGCTGCAGAAGTAGATAGCCGCACAAAAGCAGCGTTCGGCGTCGCCATCGGCGGCAATGGTTTTTCTTTCCATAGGGTTAGTGCAACTTTGTTGCATACGCGAATAAATTTTGACAGGATATTTTTTTAGGATGATGGGCGACAAGAGTAAAGATTGAGAAATATAAGCAATGTATTCATAAGGGTTTATGGAAAAAAATGGCCGATCCTTTTATTTTACTTGACCCTTTTAGTTAACTCAGAATTTAATGCTTGACGGCCTGCATTAAACAGGATATGTTTCAAGTGAAACACGAAACATATCCTGTGGAGAAAAAAATGGTACACCATAAAAGTCAACAAAATAGTCACCAAATGTCATTTATCCATGAACCAAAACTCCCCAAAGATGCCTTCCGTAGCATCCGCAATTACCTTGCAGGTCAGTTCGTTGGCGCTACTCGTGATGATGTCTTGTTGGATGAGGTGCTCAAATGCCTCTTCTGCAAGCTGATGATCGAACGCAATGAAGCGGAACCCATAGACCTTACTGTCGCTCCCTTCCAGTTAGCAAAGCAACTACGTACGGTCTTTAACACTGTGCGATCAGCATTCCCAGATATTTATACTAAAGACACCGAAATCCTGTTGGATCCGCCTACCCTACACTACGTTATGGGCGAGTTAGACTTTTCAATCATGAATGCTGAGAGCGATCCCATCGGCGATGCATTTGAAGTCTTTGTAGGTAGCGAATGCAGAGGCAATGCCGGTCAGTTTTTTACCCCTCGTTCAGTAGCCAATCTACTGGTTCAGGCTCTTGATCCTAAGCCGCATGAAACTGTCTTAGACCCAGCATGTGGAGCAGGTGGTTTCTTATCTTCCGTCTGTGCTCATTTGGAAAAACAAGGGATAACTCCCAAACAAGCAACTATACATCTTTATGGTATTGATAAAGATGCCTATCTGGCGCAACTGTCTAAAGTTCATATTGCACTGCTCACAGGTGGCCATCCCACCATAATCAATGGTGACAGCATTTCTCTACAAAATGGTCAAAAAAATATCCGCGAGTATCTACCTAAGGGTGGTGTGGATGTAATTCTGACCAATCCACCGTTTGGTGTAAGTATCGTTGCGGCCTCCCCAGAAGTGCTACAGACCTTTGAGCTCGCTCGCAAGTGGACAAAGAATCCAAAAAATGGAATGTTTGGTCGGTCGGATAAAGTTCAAACTAATGTTCCTCCACAGGTATTATTTGTAGAACGCTGTTTGACTCTACTCAAGCCTGGTGGTCGTTTAGGTATGGTGTTACCGGAAAGTATTCTCTCGAATAAATCTTATCGTAATGTCGTCGAGTACTTACTTCAGTACGCCGACATTCATGCTATCATGGGTATGCCTGAAGCACTGTTTAAGACCTCTGGTAAAGGTGGAACTCACACAAAGACCTGTTTGTTGGTAGCAACTAAAAACGGTGACAAAAGAACATGGAAAAGCAAAACAGTGTTCATGGCTGAGGCAAAATGGTGCGGACAAGACTCAAGAGCACGTGCAATTCCACATAATGACCTACCCGAGATAGCCAATAACTATGTGGCTTACAGAAATAAAAAGTCAATCACGCCATCTAATCTTGGTTTTTCTATCAACAAAGAAAAAATATTGGGTGGAGTGTTGTGCCCACGCTATTACAACCCACAAGCTGAACAAGAACTAGAAGGATTGGATAAGACACACGCCCTTCTTCCAATTTCACAACTAATAGCAGAAAACGTTATAAGCATAACTACTGGAGATGAAATTGGGAAACTTGCCTATGGAACAGGAACAATACCATTTATCCGGACATCAGATATTAGCAACTGGGAGTTGAAAGCAGATCCCAAACACGGGGTGTCCAGAGAGATTTACCAAGGGCTTAAAGATAAGCAAGACGTAAACCCTGGTGATATTTTGATGGTTAAAGATGGTACCTATCTTATTGGAACTTGTGCCATAGTCAGCGAAGCCGACAGGGAAATTCTCTATCAAAGTCATCTATATAAAATAAGGGTCAACCCTAATCCTTATGATATAAACCCATACCTCTTGATAGCGATTTTAAGTTCAACCGCAGTTCAAAAACAAATACGCTCCAAACAGTTTACTCAAGATATTATCGACAGCCTTGGGGATCGCATTAATGAATTGACTTTACCAGTGCCAAAGTCAAAAAATGCTCGTAACCATATCACTTCATTGGTTCAACAAGCAGTTGTTAATCGCATTAAAGCACGAGAATTAGCAAAAGAAGCACGAGCCTGTGTAACGCTTCAGTTGGATGGCTGAGGGCGCCAACCATGCCGGTCATAGTTTTGTGAAATACGTTGAATCAGCTTGCGTACATCATTCAAGCTAAGACTTCCTTGGATACGGTTACCATCGGCGGAAATCCAGCTGATGTTATCAGCTGTATGACCAACCGCCTCACCACTCTCGCCAAGTTTTAGTGGATTCTGATCAGCGACAATCAATCTTGCCTTCCGGCGACAGATAAAAGTTCCGGATATTAGTCAGAGACAATAAACTATCTGAATTTCCTTAAGTTAGGAGATTCCAGATGGTTACAGACAAACAGGTAAGGCGATTGTTAAGCATGAAAAACA
>VGXU01000064.1 GCA_016873215.1 Planctomycetota bacterium | reverse complement strand
ATGGGCATAGTTTTAATAATAATCAATCTGGGCCAATCCTGGTTGTCCCTGTGGAGAGGTAGGAGTAGTGACTATAGTAATAGGGAGAAAGGTTTGTCCATTTTTGAACAAAGCTCTGTGTTGAGAAAAATGTTGAGAGGGGGGAGGATTAACCAAAATAGTATTTGTGCAGTTTCTTAATGACTTGCTCAGTATCAGCAGGCATAGTATAGATGTATGAAGCATCTGCTCCTGGTATTTTCCTCCCCATGAGTGCTTTGTAGGCATTAGTGTTACTACCAAATCCAAGTTGAGATGATTTTGTAGCAGTCATTTTTCTTAGTTTATCTTGAGTGAGCCACTCCATTTTTACTTTAGATCTTATCTTATTGAAATGCTCCTGAAGATATTGAATATTCCACACTTTTTTGTACGATGTCAAAAATACATTCTCCGTATCTGTAGGGTTTGCTTTCATATATTGCTTAAGTGCTTCTATTGTCTCATTCCAAAGCATACATGCTTGAGAATTGGCATTCTTACCCCTCCAGCTTCTATATTCTTTCTTATCAAAGTCTAACATGCCTTTTGTGATCTTAGCAAAATCTCCCCATCTTATACAACAGTTGAGACCTAAAAGAATAGAGCATTTGACAAGCAAATCATCATTTGATGCTTTAAGCAGTATAGCTAGATCTTCTGCGGAGAACACATGATTTGGTCTTTGGAGAAGCATTATTTCTTCCTGCTCTTTTTTGATGTAGGTGAATTGCTCCATGTGCGTTAGTAATTCGATGCAATCGTCCTTAAATGATATTTTGTCTTTGGCTCGCCTAATGACTCCCCTAACTGCATCAAATCTGTTTTTGACATATCTGTATTGATTTAAAACAGACGATTTTTCCTTGTCTTGCCTTATCTTGTCATTGTATTTTGTAATATCTTCAAAGGCAATATCTCTAACTGACTGTTTCCCAACACATTTCTTAAATTCATTCCAATAAGGTTTGATATTGTTATTGATATTCTTTTTACTCCGTCCTTCGTAGTTTGATTTATAAATACTCCATAGTTCATCAAGGGTAATTGATTTAGCAGGTGGTTTGACTTTATGCAAATACCCAAGTTCAGGAATGTTTAATCTTTTCGCAGCATAGGTTAGATTTGTTTTAATAATTCTCTCTGCTAATTCCCAAAATTCATCCGTAATATCTAAATCCGATATTTTTATGTCACCATTAGACAAGTTTTTTAGAGTGGTAATAATTCCATCTGCAAACTCATCAGGATTAGTCGAGTTCTCTTCTGTGATAGTAACTTTGACCATGTCAACCTTCGGGGAAACAATTACTATATTATGCTCCCTCTTATAGATTGTGTATTTCTGAACGGCCTTGTCAAAATCACCACCACAGGTCTTATGTCTCCCCTGTTCATCTTTGTAGTAATATGCTTTTATTCTACCTTTATATTTGCCCGATTTATATCTTGTTTCATATAGCCCTTCTTCGTATTTACCATTTTTTGGGTTACTTGCCCAATCTGTTTTTCTGCCTCTCTTCAAGACCATATTTATAACTCCATAAATAAATTACATCTGTTATTATGATAGGGAGTTTATATCTAAAAGTAAAGATAAATGTGGAAAGAATTGTGGAAAATTAAAATTAACAATTATAAGTGATTGAAATACAGTGAGTTACGAAATCTGTAATTACAGGTTCAAGTCCTGTACCGCCCATTCCGGTAATCGGTTATTTCGCAACGCTCATTTTCTTTTTTAACTCATTTCAATAAATAGACTTAGCGCGTGCTTAAAAATAAGACATAAAAAAACATACCGGTCGGTATGTGAACATTGAAATATTCAGACGGATTTGGTATAGATGATTTCGTATTCTTTTTTATTTTACACCCTCAAAAGTTGCCTGACGTGCCAATTAGCCCCCTCAGCTATTTTTTTGCAGGGGTGTATTTCGTCGAGATGTTACGCGGTATTCAATTATCCTCTTGTATTTGTTTTAATGCAATTCCAACCTCTTTTAACCTATCTGTAACATTTTGATCCATCAAACCATCACGATTGGGGGCTGCATTAAGCAGATAGTTACAGTTATGTGATACACAAAATTTAATATTATCTAATACTTTCTTTGTTGGCATTAAATCATTTTTGTCATCACCTGTCTTCCAGAACCATTTCGTCTGAATAGTATCACATATTTCCTGTACGCGATCAGGATGCTCTTTTTGAAAACGGTTCCAATGGATAGTTTTTTCTGCCGAACCATTAATGATACGCTCCCAAAGCTGCACATCACTGAATTCAGTATCATACAACTTCATACCGGGATGTCGCATCACAAGAATGTTGGGCTGCAATTTCTTGGCAAGCAAATATAGTTCTTCAAAAGGTACTTCGGTTGTGCTTGGGAAGTCAGCTTCTTTTCTCTTTGCATTTTTATACCCATCAAGCCAGAGGAAATCTATTTTGCCGTAATTCGATAATAATTCTGTAATTTGAGTTTTGATATGATTTACTTTTTCAGGATTTATCTTTCCTGCTGCAAAATCGTGGTGCCTGTCCCATATACTGAAATAGAGGCCTATTTTTATACCCTGCTTGCGAAAAGCATCTACAAATTGCCGAACGATATCTTTTTTATACGGACTTGACGCTATATCGTGGTCAGAGGCCTTGGTGTCCCAAAGAGAAAAACCATCGACATGTTTTGCAGTCAGGATAGCATACTTCATCCCTGCTGATTTTGCAGCCATTGCCCACTGGTTACAATCCAGTTTTTCAGGATTAAAGCTAATCGCTGGCTCATTGCCATATGCCCATTCAACTTCGTGGTAAGTTGCCATATTAAAGTGGATAAACATTCCAAAGCCAAGTTCTTTGAATTCCTGCTGAAGCTGCTTTAACGGCTTTTGAGGCTCAGCTTCGACCTGTTTTTCCTGTACACATCCTGCAATCAGCAAAATCGCAATGAAAAACAATTCTATTTTTTTCAGTTTAGTCATTTTACATCTTTCTTTCTTTTGAGATAATTGCAAAATCTTGAATTATTTATTTTTCATCTTTTAGTTTTTCCAACAGGTATTTTACTACGCTATCGTTATCATTCGTTCCAATAATTTCATCGGCGATCATTTTAACCTTTTCCTCGGCGTTTTCAACGGCCACGGCGTTGGCCGCCAGTTCCAGCATTCGAATGTCATTGATATGGTCACCGAAAACCGTTACTTGTTCCCGTTTGAAGCCGGTCATCTCCAGCAATTCCCGTAAAGCGATGGACTTACAGGCCTTTTTATCGTGAATTGTCAGCCACCACCAGCCCGGCGAGTACGGATTCTCAAAATAGAAATTTTCCAGTTGTCCTGTAAACTGTTCATCCAGGGCCGCGGCGATTTCGCCCACCGGTTCACGGTCGCCCATGACAGCCAGCGAGATAACCGTTTCATTCAGGACGCCCGCCAGATTTGGCGTTTGGCGCAGACGTTTATCATCCAGTGCCGATAGAGCCTGACAATACCAGCGCATGGCCGGGTGAGTCAGCGTTTGATAATAAAGGCAATCTTCACGCCCGTTAAACGTGCAGACAAACGGCCAGAGATTCATCTTACGAATTGCTGCAAAAATTGCTTTTGCCGTTTCATCCGGCAAATGGTTGATAATCAGATGTTTGCCGGTTTTATAATCGGTCAAGTATGCTCCGTTGATGGCGATGACAGGCAGTTTAATCGGCAAATCACCCAGCACAGGCTGAATTTCGTTAATCGCTCGCGCGCTGGCGACGGTAAAATTTAATCCGGCGTCGAGCAGTCGTTTGAGATTTTTCCGGCTGAAGTCAGACAGCTTGCCGCTGCCATCCAGCAGTGTGCCGTCGAGATCGGAAACGTATAATAGGCCGTGATTTATCATAAGGCTGTTTGTCTTTCCAGCCATTCCTGTTTCAGAATAGAATACATTTTTATATCCAGCGGTTTGTCCTCATGCCGGATATAATGACGAAGAACGCCTTCGAATTGCATTCCGGATTTTTGAATCACCCGTTCCGATACGCTGTTTCCTGTGCTGCAAATTGCCTGGATGCGGTCCAGTCCTGCTTCTTCAAATCCAAATTGAATAACCCGACCGGCCGCTTCTGTGGCATAGCCGTGGTTCCAGCAGACCGGGTCAACAGCGTAACAAATCTCGGCCCGCCGGGCGTCTTTATGAAACTGGCAAAATCCGCAATCGCCGATGACGCAGTTTTTGCCTCTTAAAATCACCACCCAGTAAAACGACGGCTCTTTTTTCAATATATTGGCGATAAACTCTTCAATGTCGCTTGCGGATGAATACGTTTGGCGTCCCATTGCCTGATAAAAAATGGGCTTTTGCGAGTAATGAAGAATCGCCTCGGCGTCCGACATCGCCAGAGGGCGCAATATCAGCCGTTTTGTCTCCAGCGTCGGCGTCGGCAAAAAGTTCAAATCTTCCATCATTATATTTTTCTCGCCACGATACGATTCACGGCGTGTCGGTGGGGGATGCCGGAAGAATTACAGTCAAAAATTGTCTCTTCAAAAAACAAAATCTCCCAGTCATGATAATATGTCAGAATTTCTCCCGACTTCCATAATGCAGCGGAAACGTCGGCATCCGGCGCACGGGGAATGAACGGCTTTTCGATAAGAATACTATAAACGTTCAAACCGCCGGTCGGCGTATGTGTTTTATAGTTTGCGATAATTTCGTCGCGCAATTCGGGACGAATATAATGCATTGTGCCGGTGCTGAAAAGAATGTCGTAATTTTCCTGAAGCCGATAGGAATTGATATCCGTCTGAAAAACGGCGACCGGTAGATTCAACTGTTCGGCATACCGGCGTGTTTTTTCAACGCCTGCGGCGGATAAATCAAACGCCCAAACGCGGTATCCGTTTCGCGCCAGGAAAACGGCGTTGCGCCCTTCGCCGCATCCCATATCCAGCGCCGTCGGGGATTTTTCAGGAGGCAGGTGTTTCAGGATTTCATAACACAGGGCGGAAGGCTTCAAACCCCAATAAAAATTGTCCTGTGCATACCGCTTGTCGTAAGGATTGCTGATTTTGGCCGACATGCTTACTCCTGCGGCAGGCGTGCCAGGTCAATATCCGTCCCGGCCACCATCAGAATATCGTCGGCATAGACGATAGTATTAGGCATAGGAACATTAATGAGACTGTCCTTTTCTTCACCTTCGGCGGCGTTTTCGCCTCGTTTGATGGCGACCAGGTTGATGTTGTATTTCTGCCGCAATTGCAGGTCCATCACGGTCTGGCCGTGGAAGCTGGCGGGGGCCTTGACGCGGGCCAGGCTGTAGCCCGGCGCGAAATCAATCTTTTCCTCGATATGCGGCGCGATGAGCTTATAGGCCCATCGGTGAGCCGTTTCAATTTCCGGGTAAATAACTTCTGTCGCCCCGACCGCCGTAAAGACCTGCCCGGCCGTCAGATTCTCCGCGCGGGCGTAAATCTGCTGTACGCCCATCTGCTTGAGATTAACGACCGTCAAAATCGCCGCCTCAAAAGAATGGCCGGATTGCCCCATCCCAACAATGGCGACATCAACCTTATCGACACCTTGAGCCCGCAGAGCGTCTGCGTCGGTGCTGTCTAAGCGTACCGCATGGCCAACTTCGTCGCGGATGTCTTCGATGATGTCACGGTCTTTATCGACCGCGATGACTTCCGCGCCGCTCATCGACAAAGCCACCGCCAGTTTCTTGCCGAATTTTCCCAATCCGATGACTGCAAAGCGTTTCATAGTTTTTCCTGATTTTTAGTGTTTCATTTTTTATCCGACAACCAGTGGTTCTGATGGATATTCATATTTTCCCGGCCGGGTACTGAACAGCAGTGCCGTCAGCAGGGTCAGTGGTCCCAGCCGTCCAATTAACATCGTAGTAATGATAATCCACTTGCCCGCGGTTGTCAAAGATGCCGTAATGCCCGTGGAAAGCCCCACCGTGCCCAGCGCCGAGGACGCCTCAAACGCCAGGTCCAGCAGGTCGCAGGAACAATTATGTTCAGTGATAGTCAGTGCCAGTGTTGCTGTCAGTAAAACACCGACGTACAAGGCCAGAATCGTAATCGCACGTCCCAGCACAACCAGCCGGACAGAACGTTTGAACATCTCCACCTCCCGTCGTCGTCGCAGCGTTGCCCAGGCTACCATCATAATGACCGCCAGCGTAGTGGTTTTGAAGCCGCCGGCCGTGGAGCCGGGAGAGCCGCCGATGCACATCAGCAGAATCAACACCAGCTTGCTGCCCTGTGAAAGGGCGCCGACATCGACGGAGTTAAAGCCCGCCGTCCGTGCCGACACGGACTGAAAGTATGCCGAACACCATCGCGTATCCGCCGCCGGGTTATTGGAATACGATTCAAACAGCTTCAGCAGCAGCATTCCACCGACAATCAGAATCGCCGAGACGGTCAGGACGATTTTGGTTTGCAGCGTCAGTCGTTTTGGCGCCTTTGTGTACAGTAAGTCCGGCATGCAAATGTCTTTGCGAAACCACGACCCGACCCGGCAGATACCAATGTCTGTCAGGTTATACAGTACACTGAACCCCAGCCCGCCCAGAATAATCAGCGGGGCAACAATAGTATAAACCTGATGGCAGTGGCTGTAATCGGTCATATTAGGCTCCATCAGGCTGAATCCTGCGTTGCAGAATGCGCTGACGGAATGAAAGACACTGGCCCACCATTTCTGCCGGACACCCTCGATAATTCCCGGCACGTTGTCCCACATTGGATATAACAACACAGCCCCGACAGCTTCAATTACCAGCGTAGCAATAAAGATGAATCCGATCATTCGCGCGATACGATTAAGCGTATCGGCGCTGAGCAGGTCCTGCATTGCCGCCGATTCGCGTACGGTAAAAGACTGTCCCAGCATCATCCCCAATACCGCACCAAAAATCACAATGCCCAATCCGCCCAGTTGAATCAGGAATAAAATCACAACCTCACCGAAGAAACTGAAGCTGTTGCCGGTGTCCATGACGGTCAGCCCCGTCACACAGGTGGCGCTGGTGGCCGTAAAGACCGCATTAGTAAAGCTCATCGATTCAAGATTATGTGCCTTGGGCAGCATTAAGAGTCCCGCCCCAGACAGAATCAGCACGACAAACATTGCTATCAGCGACCGCGCCGGGTTATGTCCCGTTGCCGCCAGGTTGACGATGCCCCGGCACAGCTTGTCGATGACCTGAAATGCCAGATAGATGCTGACGGCGTCCATCGCAAATTCGCGTGGTGATGACCCCGTGTACCAGCGTCCCGCTCCGACAATCGCGAACAATACAATCGCCAACAGCGGTATCTCAAACCAGTACATCCGGAAGTAGTCCCGTTTTGACGCGGCGTTGAAATATCGCAGCACTTTTTCGGTGAAGAAAAAGAAAAATAGCCCGCCGTCGATATAACGCAGCATCATCCGCGGTAGCGGCGGTATGTCGAAGCCGAACAGCATCACAAACGTCATCGTCACAACGCCGATGGCGATGCAGTTCAATGCAATAATAACGTTTTCGAGTGTTCTGTTTTTATATTCGATTTTCATCGTGTGCCTGATTTCGAAAATCATTATTACCCGAAAACCACAGGAAAAGCCAGCAAATTATCCGATATCGACGAGTCCCAGCGATGAGCCGAATTTGTCGATTAAAGTCTTTCGTAAAGCGGCATTTTGGTTCTTGTTCAGCGACGGGTCGTTCTGAATCATTTCGAAGGCGTCCCGCCGGGCCAGGTTCAGCAGTTCAAAATCACCGACGATACTGGCGATTTTCAAATCGCCCAGTCCATGCTGGCGCGCGCTGAACAGTTCGCCTGGCCCGCGAAGGCGCAGGTCCTGCTCGGCGATGTCGAATCCGTCGTTGCTGCGCGTCATAATATCCAGCCGGGCGATGGCCGTCTCATCGTCGCTTTGCGAAAACAGAAAACAGTATGACTTATTCGTCCCGCGCCCGATGCGTCCGCGCAATTGATGCAGTTGCGCCAGCCCAAACATCTCGGCGTTTTCGATGACCATCATTGTCGCGTTGGGCACGTCCACGCCGACTTCAATGACCACCGTCGAAACCAGGGCCTGAATTTTGCCGGCGCGGAAATCGGCCATCGTTTGTTCTTTCTGCCGGGCTTCCATCTGCCCGTGCAGCAGGGCGACATTGTATTCAGAAAACGCCGCCTTTAATGCCCGGTGTTCATCAACGGCGGCTTTGACGTCATCATTGGCAGATTCCGCAGATGTCTCCGCGTCGATTCGCGGATAGACAAAATACGCCTGCCTGCCCGCGCGTAATTGCTTGCGGATAAATTCCAGCGCCGCCGTCCGATTTTTTGGATGCACCTGCCGGGTAATCACTTCTCCGCGTCCCGGCGGGGCGTGACGAATAATTGACACGTCCAAATCTCCGAATGCCGTCATTGTCAGTGTTCGCGGTATTGGCGTTGCCGTCATCACTAAGCAATGCGGCGATTTGCCCTTGCGAAGCATTGCACGCTGATGAACGCCGAATTTGTGCTGCTCGTCGATAATCACCAGCGCGAGGTTGGCGAAATCCACATCCTCCTGTATCAGGGCCACCGTTCCAACGACGATATCAACTTCGCCGCTTTGAATCTGGTGCAGTATCGTTCCGCGTTTGAGCTGCGGGATTCCGCCGACCAATAACACCCGCCGGACTTTGCTGTTTTTGAGATAGCGTTCGATACTCTGGTAGTGCTGTCGGGCCAGGATTTCGGTCGGGGCCATAATCGCGACCTGCTGTTTATTGGCCACCGCCGTCAGTGCCGCGTACAGCGCCACAACGGTTTTGCCGGAGCCGACGTCGCCCTGTAATAATCGATTCATCGGCACTGTTTTCGCCAAATCCGCAACAATCTCTCCAATTACCGCATCCTGGTCTTCCGTCAGCAAAAATGGAAACCGTCGACGAATGCGATGGTCGATTTCCTCGCTGCACGGCAGGGGCGTCGCCGGGGCGGTATGGCGTAAATGATGGCGTTTGAGCGCAAGACCCAATTGCATCAGGAAGAGTTCGTCATATTTCAGCCGGCGTTTCGCCTTGGCCAATTGTTTTTCGTCGGTGGGGTTATGAATCCATTCGTACGCCCTGGCCCGCTCGATTAAGTCATTCTTTTTCAAAAAGGCCCTGTCGAACAATTCCGGCACCAAGGCGCACAGTTTGTCAAGGCTGGTTTTGACGATTCGCTTGATTTGCCACGATGTGATTTCCGCACTGGCCGGATAAACCGGTCCGCTGAAAACGTCGCTGTCGCCCGTCTCTTCGGCGGGGGCAATATGAAATTTCGGGTTCGTAAATTGCAGGTGATGTTTATAAACGCTCGTTTTGCCGTACACCAGCAGTTTCTGCCCCGGCGAAAGTTGTTTAATGAGGTATCGCCCGTTAAACCACAGAATCCGGCAGACGCCCGTCGTATCGGCCAGTATCACCTCAAAAAACGGCTTTCGTCGCCACGGCCGCCAGTCCGTCCGTTCGATTTGTCCGATGACGCAGGCTGCCTGTCCAGGCTCAATGTCTTTGATGGCAGTTGCAGGCGGGATAAACGCCCAGTCCCGCGGGAAATAATTCAGCAGGTCTTCGACCATGCGGATACCCAGTTGCTCCAGCGCCGCCGTCCGTCCCGGCCCAACGCCCTTCAAATACTGAGCCGCCGTCGTCAACTCAATTTTCTTTTCCGTCTCGCTCACAAACTTGCCATCCCTGTTATTCCGGATTCAATCCGGAATCCATTATTTTACGGGGATTGATTATAAGGTGAAATACAGGGAAAGGAAAGACGTCATTCCAAATCTTCTGCGGCAAATATTTTTTCTTTTTTTGAAACGAATCCGCCATTTCTTACGTCTTATATGATGAAAGCAGCAAAATAACAAACATAGAAGAGCTTTTAACGCTCCAGGAAAAGCGAGAAACGATAATGATAAACTTTAAGTGCGAAAAATGCGACCATTACTACAGTATCAGCGATAAATACGCTGAACAGAGAATTCTTTGCCGCTGGTGCGGCCGTGTCAATCTCGCACCCCCGGTGCGCCCGCCCCTCGAAAAATATGTCGATAAAACCATGCCCGACTTTGACGGCCTCTTTACGGCCCTCCTCGAACACGAACGCTCTGCCCCCGCCCTCGAACCGGCCGTAAGATAAAAACCATAAGAATCCAGGGCCGCGGAAGCCTCTCCTCCGCGGCTTTTTCTATTTTAAAGTCTCCAATTTATAAATTCTGTTTAGTCTGCATATACTGTCTAAAAACCGCCGTGGCAAATTGTATAGATTGAAAATGAATTGATTTTTGGGTGATTTTGCGGGAAAATGAAGCATACTATGAACAAGAAGACACAACAATGGGTTGAATTGGATAAACAATATCTGTGGCATCCGTTCACACAGATGGCCGACTGGCTGGCCGGGGAGCCGGTGATTATCGAGCGGGGCGATGGTTTCTATCTTATCGACACCGAAGGCCGGCGTTACATTGACGGTATCAGTTCCCTATGGTGCAATGTCCATGGCCACCGCGTCAAATTCATCGACGATGCTATCCAGGCGCAATTGGACGAAGTCGCCCATAGTACACTTCTGGGCCTCGGCCAGACCCGCGCCATTGAACTGGCCCGGCGTCTTATCGGCATTGCCCCAAAGGGTTTAGCCAAAGTATTTTATTCCGACAGCGGCGCCACCGCCGTCGAAATCGCTCTGAAAGTTGCATATCAATACTGGCACAATCTCGGCCAGGAGCAGCGTACGAAATTCATCGCCCTGAGCGAGGCCTACCATGGCGACACCGTCGGAGCCGTCAGCGTCGGCGGAATGGAACTCTTCCACGGCATCTATAAGCCGCTGTTATTTGAGACGTTATTTGTCCCCGCGCCGCACCCCTATCGTTTCAACGGAACCACCGGGCAATGCACTCAGTACAGTCTTGAAGCGATGGAATCATTGCTTAAAGCCAACACCGGCCAAATCGTTGGCATTATCATCGAGCCGCTCGTTCAGGGCGCCGCAGGGATGATTGTGCACCCCAAAGGTTTCTTGAAAAACGTTGAGCAATTGGCCCGCAAATATGATGTGCTGCTGATTGTCGATGAGGTCGCGACGGGTTTCGGCCGCACAGGAAAAATGTTTGCCTGCGAACACGAGGATGTGCGGCCGGACTTGATGTGTTTGGCTAAAGGCATTTCCGGCGGGTACTTGCCGCTGGCGGCAACACTTGCGACACAGAAAATTTTCGACGCGTTTCTGGGCCGGGTCGAGGATTTCAAAACTTTCTATCACGGCCACACCTACACCGGCAACGCGCTGGCATGTGCGGCGGGGCTGGCAAGTCTCGATTTGTTTGAGAAAAACCATGTATTGGAAAAACTGCCCGCCAAAACAGACCTTATCTTCGTTGCCCTGGAGGAAATCAGGACATTGCCGTTTGTCGGTGATGTACGGCAGTGCGGCATGATGGCGGGCATTGAATTAGTCCAAAACAAGAATACCAAAGAACCTTTCGAATACAAACAAACTATCGGCGCCAAAATCTGTGCGGCGATGCGGTCTAAGGGCGTGATGCTGCGTCCGCTGGGTGATGTCATCGTTCTGATGCCGGCGGTGGGCATGGATAAAACGACGTTGACAGAGTTGCTGGCTATTGTCTGCGATACAATCCAAAATGACCTGCCGGGGATAATTAAAGGGTTGTAAATGAATCTGCGCGACTGCCATTTTCAAAAAGCCAAAGGACTGTTTATCACCGGCACCGATACCGGTGTGGGCAAGACGTTGATTTGCGGCGGCATCGCCCAAATCCTGCTCAAACAGCGCCTGAAGGTCGGTGTTTTTAAGCCGGTTGCGACAGGCTGTGTTTTCGAGATGGGCGAGTGGGTTAGTGAAGACGCGAAATTTCTGAAGATGTGTGCCGAACTCGAGGAGCCGCTGTCGGTGATTACGCCGGTCTGCTATGAAATACCTGCAGCGCCGCTGGTTTGTGTACGGGCGGAAAAACGGCCTATAGATTTTGAGCAAATCTCCGCGATGTACAATTATCTTGCCAAAGCCTGCGATGTGGTGCTGGTCGAAGGCATCGGCGGGGCGCTGGTGCCTCTGGATGAACAGACGATGATTGTTGACCTTGCGGCCAAAATGAAACTGCCGACAGTAATTGTCGCTCGCGAAAAACTGGGCACCATCAATCACACGCTCTTAACCATCCAGGCGGTTCGCAATGCCGGCCTGCATGTGGCCGGTGTCGTCATCAACGGCCACATTTACCCCACGCTGGGCATCGCTGAAGAAACCTCGCCAAAAATCATCGCCGAACTTGGCGATACTAAAATACTGGCTACTGTAGGCCGGGACGACCAATCCAGTGTCGAAGACCTTCGCCTTGGACAAATGATCATCGCAGGCCTTGTAGAATGTGACTGGAAATCACTAATTCTGGCTGTCTAATTCTGACTTTTCAAGCTTTTTCTGCTGTTTGTATTCCTCTTTCGTCAGAATCGGGATGGTCATCACATATTTTTTCTGGCCGGGAACAAGGGGAACAGGCAATTCCATTGAATGATAAAGGTCTTCATACTCTATATCTATTTTCTCCAACCGCCGACGTTCTTTGAAATTTGTACTTAACAAATGGTCTTGCCTTACAAACGGAATTTTAGGCATCAAACATATTTTCATTTCTTTTAAATCCGGAATATTATCAAATTTAACTACTCCCTCGTCGTCAGTTCGTCTCTGAAGTTTTTCCTGACTCCAAAATGAATAACAGTGTTCAGCTTTCATGTCTCTCTCCGCTTTCCCATTGATTTGGACTTTGATCTCTGGAACAGGGTATCCTTCAGAATCAATTACGGTAATCTCTAATACCAACTCCGGCCGAATCGCAGTTGACCTTCCCCCCAAAAACAGTACCAATTGCAATTGGAGTACCGGCATGATAGAACTCTATGAAACAGGAGATTTATTATGCGAGGTAAGCGGGTCAAAGAAGATCGGATTATTGCGATACTGAAAG
>VGXU01000063.1 GCA_016873215.1 Planctomycetota bacterium | reverse complement strand
GCCGAATGGCCGAAAATGACGATTGAACTTGCCAAACTCCAACCGCTGATGTTAGACTGGCTCGGACCGGATTATGTCACCAAAGCAGAATATGCTCTGAGGGGGGACGATGTACCATGGTTGCCCTAAAACGTCCGGAAAAATTTTTTATGCAATTATCATAAGTCCTTTATTAAAATACAGATACATTCCTCCCGCCGCGTACAAGTCAAACGTTTCCCGTTTTTA
The DNA here is from genome assembly GCA_016873215.1 of Planctomycetota bacterium. Classification (GTDB taxonomy): domain Bacteria; phylum Planctomycetota; class Phycisphaerae; order Sedimentisphaerales; family Anaerohalosphaeraceae; genus Anaeroglomus. The sequence continues at coordinate 13,306 of VGXU01000063.1, read as the reverse complement.
TTTGATTTTTCAACCCTTTTTGGTATAGTGGTTTGTACTTGGAGAGGTGTGAGGAAAACGCTGGAGTTCACTCCCGCTTTCCCCGCCAAAGCGCCAACATAGGAATTATAAAATTTGAGTGTTTTTTTGCGCCTTTTGGTTGGTAAGAGAAATACGCAAAAAGACGGGGGGGCAGGGCTGATTATGTCCGGTGCCAATGCAGAAAATCGTCCGCAAAGGATTTTGCGAGGAGAAGAGCTGGTGCAAACCACAAAGGCTCGGAGTATGCCTATGGGGGCGGCACAGTGCCCTCCTGAATATCCAGAGGATACCCTCATCTGGTGTTCCGAATCGTTTGTTTCCCTGCTGGATACTATTCGTTCCATCGCCGCACGGCAGTGCTGCATTACGCTGGTCGGTGAAACCGGCACAGGCAAAGAAATGCTGGCCCGTAAAATTCACCAATGCAGTGACCGCAAAGATAAAGTCTTCATTCCGGTGGATTGCACCACACTGACAGGGTCTTTGTTCGAAAGCCAGTTGTTCGGGCACGTCAAAGGAGCGTTCACCGGCGCAACGGACAATACAATAGGCTTTTTCCGTGCCGCCGACGGCGGGACAATTTTCCTCGACGAAATCAGCGAAATCCCACTCGAACTCCAGGCTAAGCTGCTTCGTGTTCTGCAGCAGGGTGCCGTTACGCCGCTGGGAACCACCCATTCTTATGCCATTAATGTGCGGGTCATTTGCGCAACCAACCGCGACCTGCGTCAAATGGTGTCCGAACAGGATTTCCGTGCGGATTTGTACTATCGGCTTAATGTCGTAACACTACATGTGCCGCCGCTGCGGCAGCGGACCGAAGATGTCCTGCCGATGGCGACATATTTTCTGAAAAATCTGAGCCGGTTTTATAATGAACCACTTAAGGCACTGTCGCCGGAGGTAGAGAAAATTCTCCTTGAATATCCCTGGCCCGGCAATGCCCGCCAGTTGGCCAACGCGATGGAGCGGGCCTATGTATTGACTGAGGCTTCCACCATTGGGACCGAGGCGCTTCCTCCGGAAATTCTGATTGAGAAACGTGCCGGCACGGGCAGTTCGTTGCTGACGCTCGAAGCCGCCAAGGAAAGATTAGTCATTGAGGCACTTCGCCGGACAAAGGGGCAGAAAAACGCGGCGGCCCGGATTCTCGGCATCGACCGCCGCCGGCTCAACCGTATCATCGAAAAACTCAATATCGAAATCTCTCAAATCCGCAAGGAGTAAACGAGACGATTTTTTTGACTCTCTCGAAAATCAATTACCAGTTTTCATCTTGTCTGCGACACCTAAATTTCTCTTCTTGATTCCCGTCTTTTGACTTTTCATTTTTATCTTTTGTCGTATTGACTTCATGAAGTACTGTTTTGGCCCCTCCCGCCAAAACGGTACAACACCACTATAACCCTGCTGTTTTTCATCAGTTAGTCTCTTTTTGTTTCGTTCCTCTGCGCCAAAACAGCACACGTATTGTTTTTTCGAAATCTATTTGGCGGTTTTTGTATCGTTCGCAAGTCTATACAAGAAAAGTAGTTAAAAAAAATTCTATTTTTTCACAATTCTGGCACAGCGGTTGTTATATGAATACCAGTAATGTGCAATGAGAAGAAATAATAAAAGACTGGCTTAGGCATGTACGTAGTTGCGAAAGCAAATGTTCTGACAGTAGGTCTCAAAGAAAAAGCAAAGGCACTCAAGGAATTACCTATACGCCTGATCAGCCTGCAAAACGGAAGCGAAGCAGTACGCTCTTTCAAAACTGAATCATTTGACAGTGTTATCAGCCACTGGCGGCTGGTGGATATGGATGCGGGCAAGTTCCTGCGGAATCTTCGCGGGATTCGGCCGGACATCCCGACCATCGCGGTTATCCAGTCGAACAATCCGGCACAGGAAATCGAGGCCAGAAGCCTTGGGGTTTCGGCCGTGATTACCGAAGACTGTTCCGACGAGAATTTTCGTCAGGTCGTCTGTGCGGTACTGGGACTGGAAAAGGTCGAATCCATTGCCGAGCTGTACGCTGTAAAGGAATCTTAGAGGAAAGTCATTTAAAAGGGTGATGACTACCTGGTGGGTGGTGAAGACGCGGGTGATGAGAATGGCCCTGCGGGGGCAGGGTCAAATGCTCTTTCCTCCTCCTCCAGTCGGGCCAATGCGTCCTAATCGACACAGAACCCGACACTAAAAGAGACGCGGACCTTAATATCCGCGATTCGATAAGCTCTTTCCTCCTCCTCCAGTCGGGCCAATGCGTCATTTTGACTCAAGGCCCGACAAAAAGAAACCGCGGGTCTTTGTATCCACGATTCGATAAGCTCTTTCCTCCTCCTCCAGTCGGGCCAATGTCTTTCGGACAGCCGGCCCGACTATTAAAAATGACCGCGGACAGGAATCCGCGAGATTATAAGCTCTTTCCTCCTCCTCCAGCCGGGCCTGAAACGCGATGAACGTTTCAAGCCCGGTATTTTTAGACAAAAACAGAACTGTATTCTGAGAAGGTAAACACGGAGTTGCTTTGCTGCGACAAGAATATTTTCAACCACGGGAGTAAATTATGTTAAAAAGAATGATTAGTTTAAGTGCGACCGTCTGCATGGGTTTGTTTTCGGTACTCGATGCCGTGGCTTCCCTCTCAATGGATAATTCCATTCTGTCTCCCTTTAATTCGGATGAAACGGACAAATGGCATCGTCCAAAGAGACGAAAACGCCTTAAGACTTTTGCAAACTGAGATTGAAAGGATCGCGGACAGGAATCCGCGAGATTATAAGCTCTTTCCTCCTCCTCCAGCCGGGCTTGAAACGCGATGAACGTTTCAAGCCCGGTATTTTTTTGCGCCAACTCGTTTTATCGCCGTTTCCCGGACATTCCAAAGCAGAACCTTCATTTTCTTGACAAAGCCCGCTTTGCGTATATGCTGTTTCAAAATAGATGCCGGTTTTTCAGAAAAAATGAAGGGAATACACGATGGCGAATCATTCCGAGCATAAACAGGCGCAGCCTCCTTCCGATGCGGCTGTTGTTCCCGTGTGGCTGAAGGCGTTACTGGGACTGGCGGCATTTGTGATTATTGTCGCCGGAATGAAAGCCGCGGCGACGATTTTAGTGCCTTTTTTGCTGGCGTTATTCGCGGCGATTATCAGCGCCCCGGCTTTGTTTTGGATGCGGAAGAAAGGCGTCAACCCCGCAGTCGCTATTATTCTCGTCACCACCCTGCTGTTGGTTTGCGGATTTCTGGTCGGTTCAGCCCTGGCACAATCCATTCCGTCGCTGGTTGGTTCGCTGCCGCAGTACAGCGAAAAATTACGCACAGTTTTGACCGACGCAATCGCCTGGGCACAAAGCCGGGGCATCCCCATCGACGCATCGCAGCTTCAGCAGATTATCCGGCCGGACGCCGGCGTCAAACTGCTGGGTGAATTGTTCGGCCAGATTGGAGCAATGACGACGGAGGGGGCGTTAATTTTTCTTATGCTTGTCCTGATTTTGCTGGAGGCGGCCACGTTTGAATCGAAACTTAACTCTCTGCCCAATTCCCGCCAATCGACACAGCGACTATATCGCATCGCTAACGACGTCAAACGCTATATCGCCGTCAAAACATCCATCAGTTTGATTATCGCCGTACTGATTACGGCGTGGCTGCTTGTGCTGAAAGTGGATTATGCCGTGGTGTGGGGGCTGTTGACGTTTGTGCTGATGTTTGTGCCCAATATCGGGGCCGTGCTGGCCGTCGCCCCCCCTCTTTTGCTGGCATTTATTCAACTGGGCATTACAAAAGCCATTCTGGTGGGCGTCGGCTACGGCGTCATTTGTGGTGTTCTCGGCAATTCTCTCGAACTGCTGTGGATCGGGCAGCGGATGGGCCTTTCAACGCTGGTGGTATTTTTGTCATTGGTCTTCTGGGGATGGGTACTGGGGCCGGTGGGAATGCTGCTGTCCGTACCACTGACGATGGCGGTCAAAATCGTCCTGCAAAGCAACGACGACACACGCTGGATTGCCATTCTGCTGGGTTCCGGCCCGACAATCTATCGAGAAAAAGCAGAAAAGAAATAATTTACAAACTGGCGATGTCAAGATTTCGCGCGGCGGCGGTTTCGTCAAGACGCCCCACCGGCGTGGTAATTGGAGCGGCCTTGACGGATGCAGGGTCGGACTCTGTTTTTTTTGCAATTTCAATCATCGCCGCGATAAATGTATCGAGGGTCTCTTTGCTTTCGCATTCGGTCGGCTCAATCATCAGGGCTTCTTTGACAATCATCGGGAAATACATTGTCGGCGGATGAATGCCCATATCAATCAGGGCCTTGGCGATGTCCAGCGCGTGAACACCGTTGGCGGCCTGCCGGGTCGCGCTGATGACACATTCGTGCTTGCAGACCTGCGCATAAGGAATATCGTAATAGTCCTTGAGTTTTTCTTTGACATAATTGGCGTTGAGCACCGCGTTTTCACTGACGCGCAGCAGGCCTTCTTTGCCCAGCATCAGCATATAGACATACGCTTTCAGAATGACGCCGAAGTTGCCGTAAAACGGCGCGATATAGCCGATGGACTTGGGTCTATCATATTCTAATGCAAACGTCCCATCCTGACGCTTGACCACCAGCGAAATCGGCAAAAATTCCGCCAGCTTGCTGCAGACGCCGACCGGGCCGGCGCCGGGACCGCCGCCGCCGTGAGGCGTGGCGAAGGTCTTGTGCAGATTGATATGCACGATGTCGAAGCCGATGTCGCCGGGACGCACCCGGCCGACAATGGCGTTGAGATTGGCGCCGTCATAATACGCCAAACCGTCAACACTGTGAATCAGGTCGCAGATTTCCTTGACGTGCGGATTAAACAGGCCCACCGTATCCGGACAGGTCAGCATAATGCCCGCGACTTCGCTGTTGAGTTCCTTTTTGAGAGCCGCGACGCTCATCAGGCCGTTTTCGTCACTGGCGATAGCCTTGACGGTATAGCCCGCGATGGCCGCGCTGGCCGGGTTGGTGCCGTGAGCACTGTCGGGAATCAAAACGACTTTCTTTTTGTTGCCTTTGTCACGGTGATAGGCAGCCATCATCATAATGCCGGTCAGTTCGCCGTGCGCCCCGGCCATCGGCTGCATCGTGAAGGCGGCCATCCCGCAGATTTCACGCAGCCACAAATCCGTTTCGTATAAGACCTGCAGCGCGCCCTGCGTGAGCATTCCGCCTAAGCGAAGCTGCGGCAGCAATGGATGCAGATGGGCAAAGCCCGGATAGGCCGCGATGCGTTCGCAGACCTTGGGGTTGTATTTCATCGTGCACGAGCCGAGCGGATAAAACACCGTATCGACGCTGAAATTTTTACGCGACAGTTCCGTAAAATGCCGCACGACATCCAACTCGCTCAGTTCCGGCAAAGGCAGATCGTCTCGCAGCAACTCCGGCTTGATATGAACGCCTTCGGCCACATCCGTTTTGGCCACCCGCAGCCCCCGCCTGCCTGCAACACTTTTTTCAAATACCAGTTTCATAATTTTATCCAATAACAACTATAATATCGCTTCGAGTTCTTCGGCCAGCATGCCGATTTGCTGCTTGGTGCGTTTTTCCGTGACGGCAATCAGCAGTGAATTTCCCATCCCTTTATAATACCGGCTCAGCGGAAATCCCGCGGCATAACCTTTCTCAATCAGTTTGCCAACCACTTCTGCCGCGTCCATTTGGACATCCAAAACCATCTCATTGAAAAACCACTTGGCCGGGAAGTGCGGCTTGACGCCGGGAATGGCCGTCAATCGTTCATACGCATAACTGGCCTTGTCGGCACACAACTGCGCCGTCTCACGCAGGCCATCTTTACCCAGCAGGCTCAGATAAATCAGCGCCGTCATCGCGCACAGGGCTTCATTGGAACAGATATTCGACGTGGCCTTGTCCCGGCGGATGTGCTGCTCGCGGGCCTGCAAGGTCAATACAAATCCCCGCCGGCCCCGCGCGTCGGCGGATTTTCCCACAATCCGGCCGGGCATCGCACGAACGTATTGTTTTCGCGTCGTGATAAAACCCAGGTACGGACCGCCGAACGACATCGTCAGTCCCAGCGATTGCCCTTCGCCGGTGGCGATATCGGCACCCATCGCGCCGGGCGTTTTTAAGATGCCCAGTGAAATCGGATAGCACGACGCTATCAGCAGTGCGCCTTTGTCATGGGCCTTTTTGGCCAAATCCGTGAAATCGTCAATACAGCCGAAGAAGTTGGGGTTCTGCACCATCACCGCGGCAGTCTTATCATCGAGGGCTTTATCAATCGCCTCGCGATTAGCCAACCCCGAGACATTGGATGTCTCAATTAATTCGATACGCAGATTGCGCGTATAAGAATGAATCATCACGCGGTAAATCGGATTGACTGAATCGTCGATGATGACTTTATTGCGGCCGGTGATACGCAGCGCCATCATCATCGCCTCGTACAGGGCCGTGCCGCCGTCGTACATCGAGGCGTTGGAGACTTCCATTCCGGTCAATCGGCACATCATCGACTGATATTCGTAAATGGCCTGCAATGTGCCCTGCGAGACTTCCGGCTGGTACGGTGTATAAGCCGTGTAAAATTCCGCCCGGCCAGCCAGTGTATGCACCGCCGATGGGATAAAATGGTCATAAAATCCTCCGCCCAGAAACAGCGTCAGGTTGATATAGTTTTTGTCGGCTATCCCAGCCAGACGATTGCGGACTTCCTGCTCGCTGAGTCCTTCGGGCAGCTTCAGGTCTTTACAGAAAAGCTGTTTTGGAATCTCACCGAACAAATCCTCGGCACGCAAACCAATTTCCTCCAGCATTTGCCGCCGTTCCAAATCCGTATTGGCAATAAATGGCATAAAACTTCACCTTGTATGATATGTCTAAAAACTACGAACTACGAACAAAGAACTTCTTAGTGTGCTTCCGTCTGCAAAAACTTTTCGTAAGCATCGGCATCCATCAGGCCGTCAAACTCCGCCGGAGCCGACGGTTCCACGCGAATCAGCCATGCATCGCCGTAGGCCTGCGTTTTGAGCATATCGGGATTGTCCGGCACAACTGCGTTGACTTCGACGACTTTGCCGCCGACGGGACTGTACATATCCGAAGCGGACTTGACCGATTCAATAATGCCGAAGATGTCGCCTTTTTTCAGGACTTTGCCCACCTGCGGCAGTTCTATATAGACGATATCGCCGAGCTGTTCAATCGCGAAAGCCGTCAGGCCGATAGTCATATTTTTGGCCGGCCCTTTTTTAACCCATTCATGCGTCCGTAAATACCGTGCCTGTTTATCTACCATCATTTTCTGTTCCCCTTTTTATTTATTCAAATACCGCGACGGCATAAATCCCCGCCGACTTTAGGTTCTTACGTACTATCTTCGCTTTCAGCATTCTGCCGCGAACATCCACCTCTACCTCTGCGCCCGCGGCCAGTTTACAATCGACATACGCCAGCGCAACCGCCCGCTGGTCGGTCTGCTCCGTCGGCCGCATTGATTCGTCCGGCTTCCAGCAAGGCACCATCGTGCCGCTGGTCACATAGCCGGCATCCCGCCCGCCAGAAAATATCTTCGCACCCTGACGAACGATGCCCTTATCGAGTATTCTCAGTGAAACGATGCGTCTAGGCAAGTCTGAAGTATTGGAAAAATTACCCTTCTTATAATGTTCCAGCGCCGCCAATTGCCGCTGTATCGCGGCCTTGCCGATAAAATCTTTCTTTTTATCGATGTCGGCCACAGCCAGCTTTGCCGCCGGGCAAGCTAAGATTGGTATCACTTTGCTGTCAATGTCAGTTCCCATTTCGTGGCCGTACAGCGGCAGCGACGCTTCCAGCCGCAGTGTATCCCTGGCGCCAAGACCGACGACGGATGCGCCGTTTTTAATCAGCATATCCCACAGATATTCCGCATCGGCAGCTTGCATCATCATTTCAAAACATACCGGCTCGCCGGTATAGCCTGTCCTGCCGATGCGTACCTCGCGGCCTGCCAGAACAGCAACACTTGCGGCGTTGCGTTTCGGCGCAGGTAAACTTCCGCCGGTCAAAAGTGTCTTGAGAATATCTTCCGATTTCGGCCCCTGCAGAGCCAGCATTGCCAGTTTTTCGCAGAGGTCTTCCATTTCGACATTCGAAAAAGATTTGACAAGTCCCTGCAGATGCTTCCAATCCTTGTCTTTGTTGGAGGCGTTGACGACCAGAATAAATCCGTCGTTATCAAAACGATACAGCCACGCATCATCGACCGCCCCGCCGTCGGGCTGTGCTAAAATCGTATAGTGACTGCTGCCCGTCTCCAGCCCGCCGGCATAGCCGGTCAATGCGTAATCCAGAAATGCCGCGGCATTGGCGCCGCGAATAGAAAAACGCCCCATATGTGAAACATCAAATAATCCCGCCGATTTACGTGTGGTCAGATGTTCTCCAACAATTCCCGCCGGGTACTGAATGGGCATTTCCCACCCGGCAAAATCCACCAGCCTGGCTCCCTGTTCAATGTGTTTGTGGTAAAAAAGAGTCCTTTTTGTCTCCATTTCCAGCTCTCGTCCATGAATTCAATCTGTTGTATTTTTGCCCTTGTCTTACGTTTATCAGATACAAGATACAGTGTCAATAAGATTTGTCTTGTTCCGCAAAAAAGAAGCGATAAATACCACCGTTATGCTATTTCCGGTCAACACGTGGAAACAATAAAAAAATGCCCGCCGTTTTACGGCAAAGATAGGACCACAATCACCATATTATCGTGGATGAATACAGAGGACGGATCGGGCCAGGGTTTGCACCCAGCGGCATAGACCCGAGCTGTTTCCTCTCTTTTCGAATTGCATGGCTTTAGTTCTAAATCGAGATAATGTACCAGAAAGGAATATTTGGTCCAATCCGCTTCAAAAGCGCTTCCCCCCAGGGAGTATTGTGTTTTACTGCAGTGCTTGGTATATTCCCTAACAATTTCCCAATACCCTTTCTCTGCCCTTGAAAATTGCTTTTTCTCACGTCTCCCGATAATTGCCAATTCCATCCCCGGCCGATAATTTTCCAGTGACTGGATTTTTGCTATGAGCCGATTCCCCATAATCATATCTTTTTGGTTGTATAGATAGTGTTCATAAAAAATCATATTCCCGATCAGAATGAAATTTGTAATAAGAAACAGACTCAATCCCATACCTGTTTTACGAATACAGGATAAGTTGGCATCTTGTGTCAGAATAAACATTCCCGGCAAAAGTAGAGACAAACCCGTACACACACGCCAAGGCAGACTTGAAGCAGAAAGAACAAGAGGTGGAATTGGCATTATTGCTCCAAGAGGAATAAGAAACACCCATACAAACACACCCAGGAAAATTAATTTATTCGGGCTTTTTATCCAAAGGGAAACTAATCCTGCAATAAAAACAAAAAATATGGCGATTTTGACCCATAATGGCATTATATATTCGGGGATTGGCAGAAGTCTGACAGAAAGTATAATCGCCAGCCATCCGGCTTTTTCCACAAACTGGTCTAGGTTATGAACAATACCTGCTGTTATTCTGGAATTTACTTCCACATGGTAAATAATAAAAATCGCTTTTGTAAGCACCACGTACAGAATCAGTGACACCAAAAACATCCCTATATAGGACCTGATATATCTTCCGCATGTTAGTATCGCAACTCTCGAGAAACGCTCTCGAGCCGCTATCAATAGCATCTGGATCATAATCAGAGATACCCCGAAGCCCAGTATAGGCTGGTATGTCGATAATACCAGATACCAAAGAACAGCAGAGAGAATAAAGCCCCATTTATTTTTTGTTGTTATTCTCAATGCCAAAACCGCCCAAAAGTGCCCCATAGATATGGATAGTGCGGAAAATCTAAAATTATAAACTTCCAAAATATATGGATGAATCGTCCACAATGTAATTACTATAACACACAACTTTTTTTTCTGAATACCCCATAATTGACACAGTCCAATGCCGGATAAAACATAGAATATGATACAGAGGATGGGTGCCAACGTCGGCATCAAATTAGTTCTGCAAAGAATATTATGAACAAAATCAATTACCCACCTGCCGCTGACAATCGTCTGTGATTTTGCGGATATGGCGGAGTAGTCGTCTCCTGAATATGTAATATGAGTGATACAGGTTGCCAAAAACAAAAGATTGATCACAAAGCAGATCAAAAAAACTGACTTCCATTCGCGGTAGTCGTTTTCAAGTCTGTTAAGAAAATCCTCAATCATCCAACATTTTTCTTTCATGCGATTGCTGTCAATCGTGTAAAAAACAAAAGAATTATTGTACTAATAAGCCACAATGAATAATCTTAAAAACAACATTTCGCATTAATTATAAACATAAAAGGTCTTTTGCGATATAAAAAACTCCATTTTTTCCTCTAATAAATGATGGAAAAAGCGTGATATCTGTTTTACACTGACAGCGTCTATAAAGTGGCAATTTCAAACAGAGGCTTAAAACGGAATGTTATGAGTAACACTGCGGATTTGAACTATTTCGACAATATTGGCGAACTGTTTGATGTCTATATGAATGAATACGACGTCGAACGCCGCCTGCATTTGGTTTTTTCCGTATTGCTCAAATATACTGTAATAAAAAACAACCAGGTATTGGAAGTAGGCAGCGGTACAGGACGATTTTCACAACGGATTGTCGAGCTGGGCGGCCAGTTGACCATCGTCGATATCGGCAAAAATCTGGTCGAGGCGGTTCGCTCCAGGCTGGGATGTCGGGGTGTTGCGGCAGATGCCTGTCAGTTACCCTTTGAGGACAATTCTTTTGATCTTGTAATCAGTTCGGAATGCATAGAACACACCCTTACCCCATGTAAAGCCATCCGGGAAATGTGCAGGGTCTGCAAACCGGGAGGAACGGTTTGCCTGACAACACCCAACAAATTGTGGTATCCGGCGCTATGGCTGTCCCAGGTACTGAAAATTCGCAAGTTCGCCGGTATGGAAAACTGGATATTTCCCGGCACAGCCCTTTCAGAGATGGTATGCGGCGGCATGAACCAGTTCATGGTTCGCGGATGCCACCTCTGGCCGTTTCAATTACGGTTCACCCAGCCGCTTCTCCGCAGACTTGATTCCTATAGTCGGAGGCTGTATCCTATGATGATTAATTTCGGTATCGTCGGACAAAAAAAAACAGGATTAAATATATGCCCATAACCTCTTGCGACCAATACGAACTTCTGTCCATTGTCAGCCCCTGCTATAACGAACAGGAGGTCATTGAAATATTCTATACAGAACTGAAAAGAGTTCTGGCCGCCATAGACATCAAACACGAAATTATTCTGGTGGACGACGGCAGCAGTGACTCTACACTGGACATCCTGAATCGAATTGCCGAAAAAGACACCTTGGTCAAGGTATATTCTTTCTCCAGAAATTTCGGCCATCAAATCACACTAACCGCGGGGCTGGAGGCTGCCCGGGGCGATGCCGTGATTATGCTGGACAGCGACCTGCAGCATCCTGTTTCGCTGATTCCCGAAATGATTACAAAATGGAAAGAAGGTTATGAAATCGTCTCGGCAGTGCGAAAAAGTACCGAAGGCGCCTCTGTCTATAAAAATTTCACCTCTCGCCTGTTCTACCGACTGATTAATTTTCTGAGCGACATTAAGATTCCGAACGGAGCGGCGGACTTTTGCCTGTTATCCCGCAAGGCCTATATGGCACTGCGCGATATGCCCGAAAAACATCGTTTCCTGCGGGGCATGATTTCCTGGGTTGGAATGAAACGGGCATTTCTGCCCTATATTGCTCAGCCTCGCCGTGCCGGGTGTTCCAAGTACTCTCTGCTCAAAATGGTCGCGCTGGCCATGGAAGCTGTGACGTCGTTCTCGGCATTCCCGCTGAAACTGGCTACCCGAACAGGCCTTTTAATTTCGATGGCGGGATTTTTGTACCTGGCCTGGATTTTACTCCGGTATTTTCTGATCGGCGATCTGGTCAGCGGCTGGGGTTCCGTCATTTGTGTTCTTTTAATTCTCGGTGGAACACAATTAATTTTCATCGGCCTCATCGGGCAGTATCTGTCGCGCATCTTTGAAGAAGTCAAACACCGGCCCTTATATGTTCTTAAACAGCGTCCCGCAGAAGTTCAATCAGGGGACCGCGGGACGGTGCAGCAAAAGTAAATCAAAGTTCGTATTGTTATCGGTGGAGACAAATTCCCAGATTTCCCAGTCCGGATTCCCAGAAATGATACTCCCGCGCCAGGCCTCGGTCATAATCCCATCCACGGGACACCCGCCTCGAACCAGTCTGATCTGGTTGTGTTCCCGATATCGGAAAGCCCGGGGAGATTCAATAATTTGAAATTTCTTTTGGCGACACATCGACTCCCAAAAGGCGTAATAGATGCAGTCATTGCCGATAATCATTTTTTGTGCGGCGCAAGACTCGGCAAATTGCATGCCCAACCGGTGCCAGCGGGTAATTTTCTCCTGCAGTGCCGCCGGAGATTGAAATATCCTGCTGCTGGGCCGGTAGGTACGGGCCAGCAGCGAATCCGGACAAAGAAAATAATTCAGGACAATCAGGCTCAATACCATACTAAAGAATTTAACATTGGATTTACATAAAGAATTCAATACAACCGTGGCGTAAAATAATACGACAATCATCACCATCATCATATGACGGGCACTGTTACCCATCCGCAATCCCCAGAATGCCGCCAGCGGCAATGCCCAAAAGACAGCGGAAAGAAGAATCGTCGGACACACCTTTCGCCAAATTCCAATCAACATCAGCACCAACGACGTAAAAAACATTACCGGGCCGACGGAGCATATTGTCGCTGCGAGATTTTTGGCATCACTCAAGGCATGAAATGTGAAAGGAAAAGACGTATTCCAGGCTTTGCTGAATTTCGCAAATCCCGTTAAGTCCGGATACATCATCTGGGGATATATCATAACAAATAAAACCGGGATGGCTATAGGCCAAAAACAGGCTAAACAGCGTGATGCTCTCAGGCCGCTCCGCCGAAACAGCAATACAAAATACATCCCAAATCCGAGCATCAGGTCGGCTTTGAATCCAACAGTCAAAACACCAAACACAATCGCAAGAAGATAAAACAAATATCGCGCCAATCCCTGAACGTACATATAATAATAAAATAAATTCAGCGAGATTACGAAAAACAACAACGCAGGAATATGAGGCATCCCGTAAATGTTGCCCTGCCAGAATGCCGGCGTAAAACTCAGCAGTATCATCGCGGCGATAACGACTCTGA
>VGXU01000062.1 GCA_016873215.1 Planctomycetota bacterium | reverse complement strand
GCTGCTCGCCTTAGGCCAGGCCAGGACATAACTCGTTGTGAACCGCAAGCCGCCAACGGTAGAATAGAAGTCCGATTTTTGAAATTCGACGTGTCCATCGAGAAAAAGAACGTCTCCCTGGCCATCGTTTCTTCTCTCTATTGCGGTCGGGATGCCGTGATAGGTGGCTATCCCGTCTCCCCTCAAACCTGTTGGGTCCGCAGGGTGTCTGGCCATGAAATTGGTATCGTTTAATACCGCAGTGTTAAGGAAGTTGCCGGACCCAATCGGTTTTTCAACCGGCCAGGTTGATTCCTCGGCCCAATAAAGTGTTTCGCTGGGGTTTGAAACCTCCGTAATCCGAAAAACTCCTTTACCATCCGGTCTTCCCAAAAAATTATTTTGACTGAATCCAAACTGCGGATCCATCGGCGTATTACACGGAGTCCCCTTTTGTTGCATTAATTCATAATGCCAGAGTTTTTGTAAATTAACAAAGGTGGAACAGAGGAGAATCTTCGGAGTGTTAAAGTATCCCCAGAGAGGACCGGCATTCGCAGGCGTGTCCCAGGGGCTCAGACCCTTCGTGTGCCATTGGCAACTCGACCCCGACGTGATCACCCCATCCTTATAGATGTTCGCGAAAGAACTGGTGAACTTGCCTTGATTATCGCCAAGATAGGCAAGCGAAGCAGCGCCAAGGGACTTCAGATTCGACTTGCAGATTAAATTCTTGGCCGCGTCCTTTGCCCGATTCAAAGATGGTATAAGAATCGACAAAAGCAGCGCGATAATGGCAATCACCACCAACAATTCAATGAGTGTAAACCCTTTTTTTGTTTTCATTTTTATCTCCGCTTTTCCAAAATAATTACAAACACTTCTCAATTTATTGTACTCATTTCCCGCTCCAAAAGCAAGTATCTTGTTTTAATGCACAAATTTTGTGTACCCCGCCCATCATCCCAAGAAAACATAAATCATTGTTCTATAACAGGTTAAGAATAAAAAGTCGCGGAAATATCAGAATTTGCCCCCCCCCCAAAAAAAACAAATCCGGCAGATTAAATTGCTTCCAGCCCCAAATCGGACAGCATGCGTATATCATCCTCGACGGCTCGGCCGGCGGTGGTGAGGTAATCGCCGGTGATGATGCTGGTGCAGCCGGCATAAAAACAGGTCTGCGTATCCTTTAACGAGTGAATTAAATCGCGCTCCACGGCAGAGCGGTCATCCCCTTAAAACATGTCGCGATGTCGCCGCCATAGATTAAAATAGCTTGTGAATCGGGATCGGCTGCCAGCGTCCGCCAATATTCGAGTCCCTTGAAGAATTCGCTGTGAATGGTCTGGCCGCTCTTGATTTCAATCGGCAGAACATCCGAACCATAATCGAGCAATAAGTCAATCTCATTATCGTTAGAGTCTCTGAAATAATACATTTGGGGCTGTTTTCCGGTGTGGTAATAATTTTTATATATTTCAGCGATAACCCAGGACTCAAATATGGCTCCCCGCGAAGAATGAATCAGTATGTCGTCGGACTTCTGTATGCCCAGGAAGTAACAAAGCAGTCCGCTGTCGAAAAAATATAATTTAGGAGACTTGATGAGCCGTTTATTAAAATTCTTATGATAAGGTCTCAGTAATTTTACGATGAAGCTTGTTTCAAGAATGGATAGCCACCGCCTGGCGGTTTTGCTGTCGATGCCGCAATCATTGGCAAGCCCGGCCAGATTCAATATCTGGCCGGTTCGGCCCGCACAAAACCGCACAAAACGGCCAAAAGCCTCCAGGTCTCCGACATTTACAATACTGCGAACATCCCTTTCTATATAGGTCTGAACATAGCCTGCCAGCCATTGCTGCGGGGGAATATGTTTATCGTGTATCCGCGGATAGCCGCCGGTCCAGAGAGTTGTGAATAAATCATGGCCGCTGTGATCCGTTTGATTGGAATACTGTTTTGCCTTCTCGGCAAGCGTATCCGGATCCACTGCATCAACACCCAGCAGCTCCGAATGAGAAAACGGCAAAAGATGATGAATGGCACATCGCCCCGCCAGCGACTGAGTAATCTTTTCCAGCAGCAGAAAATTTTGAGAGCCTGTCAGGATATATTGTCCCGTGCGGTCGTTTTGATCCACAATGCCTTGTATATAAGAAAACAATTCCGGCGCCCGCTGTGCCTCATCCAGAATGACCTGATCCTTACCAAACTGATTTAAAAAACCGCGAGCATCTTCCAAAGCCAGATTATGCATCGCCGGATCTTCCAATGAGACATAACGAGCATTTGGAAAGGCGACCTTAGCCAGCGTCGTTTTCCCTGATTGCCTCGGCCCGGTCAGAGTAATAACCGGAAACCATCCCGCAGACTTCTCAAGAACAGATTGTAGATGTCTTTTTATCATTATGTAGCTCAGGCATTCAATTCCATAATTGCATAATATATACATTAAATGGAACTGTTTGTCAATATATTATCATATATTAATTACAATAACTACTTTATGAGACTTTATTAATCAAAATAGTATGTAAGAAATTATAAAAAGCTTATAGATGGTCTTCATACCAATACCTGACGGTATCCAAAAAACACCGAAAGTCCAAATTAAATCATTCATATTAAAAAATATATGAAAATTTATTTTGACAACCGAACTATACATAGATATTCTATGTATAGATGTTATAGGTATTATAAAGGAAAACGAATATGGATATAACAAAAGACCTGGTTGCGGCATCGGCGACACCTTTGATTCTTTCGATTCTTTCGGAAGGCGAAAGTTACGGCTATGCCATCATTAAGCGTGTTGCCGAGCTTTCCGGCGGGAAAATGAAATGGACCGACGGTATGCTCTATCCCATTTTACATCGTCTCGAAAAACAGGGATTGATTCAATCCCAGACCCGTACATCCGAGACCAGCCGGAAACGAAAGTATTATTATCTCAAACAAGATGGCGCCAAGGCCGTAAAGAATTATCAAAACCAGTGGCAAGACACTTACGCGACTTTACTGAAAGTCTGGGAGGACAAACCATGTTTACAGTAGAACAAGCCGTAGAGAATTGGAAAAATGATTTGCGACAGAAACAGACCCTCATGGAAAGCGACATTGAGGAACTGGAGTCTCACCTGCAGGAAGAAATGGAGCGATTGACAACGCTGGGATTAAGCGAAGAAGAATCGTTTCTAATTGGCGTGCGGCGTATTGGCGACACGACGCAAATGGCCTCGGAATTTGCCAAGGTCAACACCGCCGCCATCTGGAAGAATCGTTTCTTTTGGATGATTGCAGGCCTGTTTGTATCTAAAATCATTTTCAGCCTGTCTTCTTTTGTCGGCAAATTATCTTTCCTGATAGAGCATTATTTTCACTGGTTTGGCTGGTATGGCGCTGGTATATTTAATTCTGTTCTTTATGGACTAAGCCTGATTCTGTTGGCGGCAGTTTTCTATTTTTATGTAACACGATCTTCATTCAGCCAAAAGATGTCGAAATTCAATACCCTGACAACAATTATAAGCACCTGGTTATTATTTGAAATCGGCGGATTGGTGTTACAAATGTTCCCCATGGTAATCATGACCAAACTGTATTCACCTGGGCAAATCGGACAGTTTCTTTGGGGATCGCAATCTTCCATGTTTGCAGTTCATACCGTATGGGCTGTACTTTTAATCAGTTTGTTTATCCTGCTGCGTCCCAAAAAGATGCAAAACATCTAAGACAGCTTATACTGCTTCAAGACCTAAATCCGCCAGCATACACAGATCGTCTTCGACGGCTCGGCCGGCGGTGGTGAGGTAATCGCCGGTGATGATGCTGGTGCAGCCGGCATAAAAAATCCAGCTTTGCATATCGCGCAGATTGAGCACCCGTCCGCCGGCGACTTTTAAGTTTGTGCGCGGCAAGATGAAGCGATAGAGAGCGATGATACGCAGGATTTCGCTCGGTGTCAGAGGCTTCTGGTCGCCCATAGGTGTCCCCGGTATGGGATGCAGAAAATTCAAGGGGGCCATATCGACGTTGAGTTCGCGGATTTGCAGGGCCATATCGATGCGGTCTGATTCGGTCTCGCCGATACCAAATAACCCTCCCGCACAAACTCCAACTCCGGCATCCAGCGACGCCTTAATCGTATCAATGCGGTCATTATAGGTGTGTGTACTAACGATTTTGCCGAAGTGATTGCGAGAGGTTTCAAGATTGTGGTTGTATCGTCGCATTCCCGCTTTGGTTAAGCGTTTGAGCTGTGATTTATTCAATATGCCAAAACCGCCGCAGATGGCGATACCGATTTCGTTTGTGATTTGCTCAATTAATTGTTCGAGGCGGGCAAGTTCTTTTTCGCTGACGGTCTTGCCGCTATAGACAATGCCGAAATGGCCGACGCCTTTTTCTTTAGCCCTGCGGGCGGCGGCGAGGATTTCTTTGTCGCTTAACACCTTCGGTTTTTTGTCGAGATGAGTGTTGTAGCGGGCGGACTGGGCGCAGAAGGCACAGTCCTGATCGCAGCCGCCGAGCCGGCCGGGAACGATGGAGCAGACCTGAATTTTATTGCCGAAACTTTGTTTGCGGATTTCATTGGCCCAGTAGAGCAAATCATCCATCTTTATGTAGCTTTGTTGAGCCAAAGTGTCAATATCTGGTCGCGACAAAAGCTCACCCGACAGAACTTTTTGTGCCAGGTTTGCAATTACTTTATCCATTTACAACCTCAAGGTTGAGTTTCTCAATCCATTCTTCGAGAGGACAGGCCAGCCGGCGGAAATCCTTCGCAGTCAGATAAACCGTCCGCCAGCGCGGGCTTCGCTGTTTCATCGCCCTTCGATAATCATCCAGCCGGATAATGAAAAACACATACGCGGCGCCTTCGAATCCAAAGACCGACAGACCGTCAGTTTCTACATCCACCTGCGCCAGTCGATAGGCAAAAACAAAAGCCGCATCAGCAGGCTGTTTGACGGCGACAATATCACGCCATTCTTCCATGCCGTGAATGTCTTCGCGGGTCACCCAGCATTGCAGACCTTTGAGGCCGACAAGACTCTGCCCGCGAAAAAGCCGCCCCTTTACGTCGATGAGCGTCAGTTTTCCCCCGGCCGGACAAATCGCAAAATCAAAGCTTTTGATTTTGTCATAGTAAAATTCCCGTCGGCAAGACTGATCCATGATATGGCAGGGGATATGCATTTCCCGCAACCATGCGTCAAAGGCCCGCTCGTAATCGTTATTCTTTATCTTAACCATTGTTTTTGTCTTATATCCGAACTCTCGGTACCGTACCACTTTTTTTTGGGCGGTGGGTAATCCGGTGGATCACAAAAAACTGTCCGGAGGTAAAAATTATGTCCGGTAATGTGTTGCAGGAAACACATCTTAATTTGTCTGTCTTTTTTTCATTATACAGAACATGCTGAAATATATAGAGTTACAGGCTCTTTTTAAAATAGGTGATATCGGGCAGAGGGATTTTCTTAAGGCCGCATATACACAGGTCGAAATATCAGCACGAGACAGAATATGGCTGTCTGAAAGGAGACCTCAGATATGAATAAAGACTTTTGCAACAGGACCGTTATAATTTTCGGCTGGCTGTTAATGTCAGTCGTTTCGTCTGCTTCAGTACAGCAAACCAATGATTATCTTGAGATGTCCCTGGAAGAATTGTCCAATGTGGAAGTCAACCTGGCAACCAAAAAAGAAGAAAGCATATTTACAGTACCTTCCGCGGCTTATGTATTGACCTCGGAAGATATCCGCAGGTCAGGCGCGACGACCGTCATGGAAGCAATGAGGCTGGTTCCCGGCTTGAATGTGGCTCAGCTTAACGCTCACACTTGGGCCATTTCCAGTCGCGGATTTAATCAACAATATGCCAACAAATTGCAAGTGATGATTGACAATCGGTCCGTTTATACCCCCTTGTTTGGCGGCGTGTATTGGGATATGCAGTCCCTGATGATTGAGGACGTTGAACGTATCGAGGTCATTCGCGGTCCCGGCGGAGCGCTCTGGGGCGCCAATGCCGTCAACGGCATCATCAATATCGTCACCAAAAAAGCGTCCGATACGCAAAACGGCCTGATGTCGGTAACAGCCGGTTCTAACAGAGGCATAGGGTCGCTGCGATACGGCGGCAAATTAGGACCGCAAACTTTTTATCGCGCATGGAGCCAGTACCACATGATGGACGACTCTTATCAACGAGCCAATGTACATAAAAGCATAGACGGCTGGAATGCCACCAGTGGTGGATTTCGCATTGATTCCATGCTGTCCAAGGCCGACACGTTGATGCTGCAGGGCTCGGCATTCGATAATCATGTGGGCGATCAGGAAACCATTCAATTGCCGACGTTCCCTTTTTATACCACCACGACAGTGAGTAGTAAATATCTTCTGCAAGGATTTAATTTCCTGTCTCGATGGACTCGCCAGATTGACACTGATTCTGACATGGCGTTACAGGCCTATTTTGATCATAATGAAAGGCATACACGCTCTTATGATTATGTTGCATCGACTCTTGATTTCGATTTTCAGCATCATCTTGTGATAAATGATTATCATGAATTGACATGGGGCGCCGGTTTTCGATCCATCTGGGACGACATCCACAATACACTGGTTTTTGAGTTGAATCCTGACAAAGAAACGATGAATTTATACAATGTTTTTGTCCAGGATAAAATTACGCTGAAGCCGGAGCAATTATACCTGACCCTCGGCACCAAACTTGAATATAATTCTTTTACTCACTTCGAATATCAGCCAGACGCAAAACTGTTGTGGACGCCTGATTCCAGACAAACGGTCTGGGCGGGTGTCAGCCGGGCTGTCCATCTGCCCACACGGCATTCACATGATAACACAACACTGGCCGTAGTCATGGGACCGAGCCAAATGAAGTTTTTTGGTTCAGATGATGTAAAATCTGAGCAACTGCTGGCATACGAAATCGGTTATCGTTCCCGCCCGAGCGAAACTCTGTTTTGGGATGCAAGTCTGTTTCTGAATGATTATGATAAATTAACGACATATGAGAAAAGAACAGCTCCCTTCTTGACTGCTTATGATATAGATAATAAAATGCGGGGGCAGACCTATGGCGGCGAACTGGCAGCGACATGGCAGGCAAGAAAAGACTGGACTATCAAATTGGGATACTCTCTGCTTTTCCTGGACCTGGCGACCTGTGACAACGGTAATTACAGCAGCGTTTCCAGAATTGAAAAGGAAAGCCCTCAAAACCAGTTTTTCATTCATTCCATGATGAATCTGGACAAGAATCTGGAATTGGACCTGATGCCTCGATACACCGACAGCCTCCTTGGGTGCGGGATCAGCAGCATATTCGAACTGGACGCCCGGTTGAGCTGGCACATCAATCCGAATGCTGAACTCAGTGTCGTCGGGCAAAACCTGCTGGATAACCATCAAGCGGAATTTACCTCAAGTTCAGGGGGTGCCGTAAACACCGAAACACAAAGGGCATACTGGCTGAAATTCGTTTATCGCTTCTAAACGAATCAGGGCCGCTGATAACAGGTCACAGCGACAGGGATTGTTCCGCAATGACTTGCTGCTGTCCGGTCGTCATGTCTTTTATAATAATCTGCCTGTCCTGAATATATTCCTGCCCCAGAATGATTGTCTTGCGGGCGTTATAGCCGGAGGCCTGTTTGAGCTGCTTGCCCAGTGCGCCGGTTTTATACGGGAACTCGCATGAAAAACCCGCCTGGCGGATTTTGGCGGCCAGTTCCACGGCCTTGTCGGCAAGAGTAGGGTCTGCCACGGCAATAAAGTAATCGAGAGTCTTGGTCGCCAGGGTATCATTCTTTAAAATCCCGCGTTCACGCAGGAGAATTTCCAATACGCAATCACCCATCCCCATCCCAACCGCCGTCATCGCCGGGCCGCCGAAGTCCTTGAGCAGATTGTCATAGCGTCCGCCGCCGCAGACGGCCCGCAAATCCCCAACCGCATCATGAACCTCAAAGACCATTCCCGTATAATATGCCAGGCCGCGGACAATGCTCATATCGAACCGACAATATTCGCCGATGCCCATGGCGTTGAGCGTCTTAAACAAATCCTGCAATTGGGCAAGGGCGGTTTTTGCATCCTCATTCAAATTCACTAAACCGGCAATATCGTCGGCGTTATGTAAATCCATCAATTTCATAATCGTATGGATAACATTCGAATCCGATATTTCTTTGCCAAGCATCTCCGTGAACGCTTCGGCGGGAATCTTGGCTTTTTTATCGAGAATGGGATACAGGACGGACAGCTTGTCTTCGGCAAGGCCGAGATTTTTCAACAGCGCCGCCAGTAATTTCCGGCTGGAGATTTTGGCGACGACGTCTTTGGGCGTTAACCCCGTCGAACGCAGATAATCAATCGAACAGAAAATCACTTCGGCATCCGCGAGGGTGGATTCTTCGCCAATGATGTCGATATTCCATTGAAAAAATTCCCGCAGGCGTCCTTTTTGTGGACGTTCGGCCCGGCACAGCCGCGGGATGGAAAACCACTTGATGGGCCGCGGCAGGGCGTTGATTTGCTCGTTGACCATTCGTGCCAGCGTCGGCGTAATTTCGGGGCGAATGGCCAGGTCGCGTCCGCCGCGGTCGGTCAGGTGAAATAATTGCTCGACGATTTCGTCGCCGCTTTTGATTTGATACATCTGGAGGTATTCGAAAATAGGGCCGTCAAATTCCTCGAAGCCGCAGCGGCGCGAGGCCGCCTTCCATCCATCGGCGATAAAATTACGCACCGCCATTTGCGGCGGATAAAAATCACGTGTGCCTTTAACGGACGATATTTTCATCTGTTTTTGCCTGTCTATATCGGAAAATTTTAAGCTATTATCTGATGAAAAGCGGCAATGTCAAGTCCGGAATTAAAACAGAGCCAGACGCATTGGCGGAAGTAATAACTCCAATGTTTCTGAATAATCGCCGTAAGCTATTAAAATAGAATAACTTACATAAGAAACATAACAGGAGAAGTCGTATTAGTTAGTCTTGTCGTCCACATCTTGTTTTTTGCAGTTAAGAAGTTTTTTGACGCCCTCTCTTATTGCTGAGGCATCGGGGCGGCTGTAAAAAAAATTTGCAAAGGATTTTTCTGTTCGTATAATGTGCCGCTTGCCTGATTTTCCTAAAGCAGAGCGGGAAATACCGAAAACGACCAAAACCGATGTCGGACAAGAGGTTTAACGGTGTAAACACCCGCCGGATGAAGACGTAAATAACCTGAAACAGGAGCATAAACGATATGGTATCAGCAGCGGAACTTCATAAAGAACTGTTTACTCAGCCTCTCCCATCGTTTGAGCAGATTAAGAAAAATGCCGCGGTCGCCAACTCGAGCGAGCGAGTCCGTCAGGCTCTGTGCCAGAAAGCCCAGGAGGGGAGCGATGCCTTATCCTGCGGTGTCATATTATGGCTTTGCGGCAAACCGAATGAGGCGGAAGCCTGCTTGAAAAAGGCCAAAGAGTGTGCCGTGAAATTTCTGATTTTGGGCAGCATTCTTCGCGACAAGGGCGACTACGATAAAGCCTTGTCGCAATTCGACCAGGCCGGCAAGTATCAGGCCGAAGCGATGACGGCATCGCTGGAAAAAGCGGAAACCTGCCGCCGGGCAGGCCGGCTGGAGCAGGCGAAAAAGGAACTCAAGGCCTGCGCCAATTTTGAAAATGTCAGCGCTGAATATCATTATCAGCTCGGGCGTATTTTTGAGGGCGAAGGACAGTATGAGCAGGCGGCGGCACAGTATGAGACGGCGGTGAATCTTGACCCCAATCACGTTGCGGCACTGTTCCAACTGGCTTATACCAACGACCTGCGCGGCGACGAAAACCTGGCCGTGGAGTATTACAGGCAGGTGATAAAAATCGCTCCGCCCCACGTCAACGCGCTGCTGAACCTGGCGGTGCTTTACGAAGACTGCGGCAAATATGATAAGGCGATACAGTATATCAACGCGGTGCTGCGGGCGCATCCGAACCATGCCAAGGCGGCCCTGTTCAAAAAAGATATTGAAAGCTCCCGTGTGATGATTTACGACGAGGAGCGGGAGAAGCGCAAAGACCGCCAGAACAAGATTCTGGAAATTCCCATTTCGGATTTCGAGCTTTCCGTGCGCAGCCGCAATTGTCTCAAGAAGATGAATATCACGACGATTGGCGATCTGCTGAAGATTACGGAAGCCGAACTGCTGTCCTACAAAAACTTCGGCGAAACATCGCTGATGGAGGTTAAGAAAATTCTCGAATCCAAGGGACTGCATCTGGGCATGTCGCTGGAAAGCAAACTTGCCGCGGCGGCGGCCGGCTCCAGTGGACCCGGCCAGGAAGACAGCCCGGAGATGCTGAGTAAATCGGTGGACGATTTGGAATTGTCGGTTCGCGCCCGCCGAGCCGTAGCGAAACTGGGTCTTAAAACACTCTTTGATCTGGTCGGAAAAACGGAGGCGGAGCTTCTGGGCTGTAAAAATTTCGGTGTCACCAGCCTCAACGAAATCAAGGAAAAACTGACCGGCTTTGGACTGAGCCTTCGGAAACTGGATTAATGGTCCAAACCCGACAGTCGCGGCGAAATCATAAGGATCGGTACGTTGGCATTGACCTTACACAGGCCCGCAGCATTCGCTAAGACGGCACTGGGGGCCTGTATCGTTTATGCTGTATTGACAGCAGGCGGCTGTGCCAGACGGGAACCGATTCAGCCCACATTCGGAATGTCCGAACCCTCGGATTCATGGATGCGGGTATTGCTCTTTCACAATAGAACAGAGTGCGCTGTCAGCGCCCCCGGCGGCTTCGGGGTCCGCGATGAAAACGATACGGTGCAGGTCCGATTTCCGGATACCTCCGAGCCGATACGGATTTGTGCTGAGGGAGACCGGATTTCCGTCGCCGGGCTTTTTCTGGACGGGGCGGTGATACTGGAAACTGCGGAGCCTTTCGTGTTTTTTATCGACGGGCAGGGGTATCGCGGTAATCTGAGTTTGCGTGTCTGTGAGCCGAACAGTCTGCAGGCGGTGAATGTCGTACCCATCGAAGCGTATTTGGCCGGTGTTGTCGGAGCCGAGATGCACAGTTATTGGGAGCCGCAGGCGCTGCAGGCTCAGTCTGTCGCGGCAAGAACGTATGCCCTGTACATGAAAAACCGCTTCGGCAAAGAGCGGGACTGGGACGTGACCACCACACAGGCCAATCAGGTCTATCGGGGTCTGGCGGCGGAAACCGCAACCGTGCGAAGCGCGGTGGAACAGACACGAGGAATGATTCTGGTTTGTCCCGCCGTCGGCGGCGAAAGGGAAATCTTTCCGGCTTATTACAGCTCGACGTGCGGCGGTCACACGGAAGACAGTCAGGCTGTGTTTGGTGAATCATTTGCGGCGCTGCGTGCGGTCGAATGTCCATGGTGCCGGGCAATTGCCAAAAGCAGTTTCTGGAACTGGGGACCGGTGGAGTATTCCATTGAGGAAATCCATCGCAAGCTGACAGGGCGGTATCCATCCCTGGCGGAAAAGCTGGGCAAAGTCACGGCGGTGGAAATCGTTCGTACCGGCAGCCTTAATCGCGTCACGGGAGTCAGTATTCTCGGCGGCAATGGGAAGAAAGATTTTTTGCGCGGCGAGGATTTTCGTCTGGCGCTGGATCCGAGCGGAATGAAACTTAAAAGTACGATTTTCTCGCTGCGGCGGGAAGGGATTGTATATGTTTTCTTGGACGGACATGGATTCGGGCACGGCGTCGGGCTGTGTCAGACCGGCGCGGAATATCTGGCGCGCGAAGGCCGGACGTATCGTGAGATTCTGTCCTGGTATTATCCCGGCTCCGAGATCGTGCGGCTTGCGGAATCCAAATGAATTCGTTTGACCTGCTCAAAACCGACAGTCGAACGGCGGCTCGATTGGGCCTGTTAAAGACCGTTCACGGGCTGGTTTCAACGCCGGTTTTTATGCCGGTGGGAACCCGCGGCACGGTCAAAGGTATTACGCCCGAACATCTGGCTAAAACGGGAACTTCGATTGTTTTAGCCAATACGTATCATCTGATGATTCGGCCGGGCGTGGAGGTAGTGGAATCGCTGGGCGGTCTGCATTCACTGATGGGCTGGCCGGGGCCGATTCTGACAGACAGCGGCGGTTTTCAGGTTTTTTCGCTGGCGACGCTGAATCGCATTGGTGATGATGGTGTGGAATTCGCCAGTCATATTGACGGCGCGAAACTGTATCTTGACGCCAAAACCGCCACGGCGGCGCAGAATAAACTTGGTGCCGACATGATCATGTGTTTTGACGAGTGTACGCCGTATCCGTGCCAACCGCAGCGGCTCCAAAAAGCGGTAGAGCGAACGATTCGCTGGGCCGGGCAATGTAAAGAAGCCCACGGAAATCGCGAACAATTGCTTTTTGGGATTGTTCAGGGCGGGCTGGATAAGCAATTGCGGCAGGTTTGTGCGGACGCACTGGCGGCGATGGATTTTGCCGGCTATGCGATGGGCGGCCTCAGTGTCGGCGAAACGCATGAGCAGATGATTGAGACGGTGAACTTTACCGCGCCGCTGTTGCCGGCGGATAAGCCGCGGTATCTGATGGGCGTCGGTACGCCCGCCGATATCGTCGCGGCGGTCCGAGCGGGAATGGATATGTTTGACTGTGTTCTGCCGACGCGAAACGGCAGGAACGCCTTCGCGTTTACGGCGACGGGGCCGATTCGGCTGCGGAACAATATGTATCTGAAAGATACGTCGCCGGTGGAGCCGGGATGTTCGTGTTATTGCTGTCGGCATTTCAGCAAAGGCGCGATCCGGCATTTTTTCAACGTCGGCGAGATGATGGGACCGATTTTAGTGTCGCTGCATAATATCGCGTATTATCAGCGGTTAATGAATGAAATTCGACAACGGATTACAGACGGCACGTTTGCCGAATGGTCCGCGAAGTTTATTACAGGCTATAATGAAAAAACAAACGCCTTACCAGAGGAAGGAACAGAATTATGAATAACTATTGGCTTATTGCCCAGGCACAGGCCCCGGCCGGCGACGAAGGAACGATTGTCAAAAGCGAACCGGTCGCCCCGGCGGCGGATACGATAACCACCAGCACACAGGCTCCTGGCACCCCGACGGGAACGGACAAACCGCTCCCTACCGGCAAAAATCCAAAAGAAGCAATGTGGTCGCAGATGCTGCTGCTGGGACTATTGTTTGTGCTGATGTATTTTATGCTGTTCCGCGCCCCGCGCAAACGGCAGCAGGAGCAGCAGAAAATGGTGTCGTCTCTGAAGAAAAACGACCGGGTCATCACCACCGGCGGCATTCTCGGCACCATCCTCGATGTGCGCGATGACGAAATCGTGCTCAAAATCGATGAAGCGACGAACACAAAAATGCGGGTTGTTCCTTCAGCGATTCTAAAAGTGCTCGGCGACGACAAGAAAAACCAATAGCGTAAATGATACCAGACATTCAACGGTTTTTTCAGGAAATGAACTATGTATAAAGACTTATCGTGGAAGGCGTTACTGATAGCGTTTCTAATCGTCGTTGCGGTGGTATATGTCTATCCGCCGGCGGAAAAACTCAAGCAGGGTATCGACCTGGCGGGCGGTACAAGCTTAGTTTATGAAATTGATTCGAGCGACCTGGCGCCGGCCGAACGCCGCGGCCTGGCGGGACGGATGATTCCGATTCTGCTCAAACGTATCGACCCGACGCACGTGGCCAATATCATAATGCGGCCGCAGGGCGATACGCGGATTGAAATCCAGCTTCCAGTCGCCAGTCTTGACACACGCAACAAACGCGAGGCGTATGAGAAGGCGCTGCTGAAGCTTGAGGCGGAAAATATCAATCTGCTGCAGGTGAAACGGGCCTTGTCTCTGGACGCGGCGCAGCGACAGACAATTTTGTCGGATTTCTGCAAAGACTCACCTGAGCGCAAGGCGATTATTGACAGTCTGACTGAAGCATACGACCTGCGTGCCGCAAAGCAGAAAATGCGCGATGAATTGTCCGCGACGATGGATAAATTCAAACAGCAGCTTTCAGACCTGGGACTTAAGACGGAGGGATTAACTTCCGCCGCCGCCTGGAGCAAGCTGGCCGGGGAACAGCAGAAGAAGGCGATTGAAGATTTTGTTAAGGCTAATCTTTCCGACAAGGCCAAAGGGAAAGCCGAAACGATGGTTCCTGTCATACAGGAATACGTGCAGGCATTCAGCCAGTGGTCGGCGGTGACGAGTGAATTGACCGACCCGGAAAAAGGTCTCAATCTTCGCTGGAACAAGGCGATAGCCGAATTAGCCAATATC
The DNA here is from genome assembly GCA_016873215.1 of Planctomycetota bacterium. Classification (GTDB taxonomy): domain Bacteria; phylum Planctomycetota; class Phycisphaerae; order Sedimentisphaerales; family Anaerohalosphaeraceae; genus Anaeroglomus. The sequence continues at coordinate 211 of VGXU01000062.1, read as the reverse complement.
AATCTGAACGTTGACACGCTGCGGCAGGTTCTGGATATGTCGCAAAAATCGCCACAGCGGGCCAAAATGCTCAAGATGATGAAGGATAAATTTCCGTCCCGTGCCGCTCAAATTGAAACGGTGGTTTCGTCTTACGATGCCTACGCCAAAGTCGGCGGCAGACTCGACGACCCGGAAGACCTCAAGCGAATGCTCAAAGGTTCCGGCGTAC
>VGXU01000061.1 GCA_016873215.1 Planctomycetota bacterium | reverse complement strand
AAGAATGAGTTCCAGAATCGCCAGAGTGCCGTTGGATATAAAAAATATATAAGAACCGGCAAAATATCGGTGCAACAGGCGGCTTGAGAAGAATTGATCAATTAGTCAACTTTTTCAACAGCCCCCAGGCGCCTAATTTTCTATTGACACGACGGGCTTAATAAAGCGTCCCTGCTTCGGATTTACTCCTGGTTTTGTTGCCGGAAATATCTGCCGCAATGAGGAATGTTATTAGCCGAGAACTTTCACATTCACACGGCCTGAAAATAGAAAATCTAATCGTGAAGGGTTAATGGCGAATAGGCACCAAATTAAAAATAGATAAAGAATCCCATAAATCCTGTCTGAAAAACAGGTCTCTTGCGTCTCTTGTGTCTTTTGCGTTAAAAACTTTGGAACATTGGAACAGAAACCACCAATGGAATTCCAGATTAATCAGAAAAACCAAACAAAGCCATTTCAGGAAGTCGCGAAAAGAACATCAGCCTGCCTTGACGCCCCGAATTATCAGTGTGTCTGATAATGGTATTGTTATCAATGTTTTTTTGTTTTGAAATTTGGTTTTTTCTTGCGAAATGGGTGCAATCCGGTAAATTCTTTAATCGGTTTTTTTAAGGGAATGGGCATTTTATGAGCCATTATATCGTATTAGTTAAACAAGTGCCGGACGTATCACAGATTGGGGATGACGCCTTTGACCCCAAGACGGGCAACCTGATTCGTACCCGGCTGCCCAGCGTGATTAACGAACTGGACGCCCAGGCCCTGGCCTTTGCCCATCAGATGCGGCAGTTGGCCGGCGACGAGGGCGCCAAACTTGTCGTCCTGACGATGGGCCCGCCGATGGCCGCGGAGGTGTTGCGATACAGTCTGAGCCGTTATGCCGATATGGCGGTCCTGCTGACCGACCGGGCGCTGGGCGGAGCGGACACCTGGGCCACCGCCAATCCGCTGGCCTGCGCAATTCGTAAAATCGTGCGGGAGATACTGGACAACAGCAGCGATTATTATATCGTCGCGGGAATGCAGTCTGTCGATGGCGACACGGCCCAGGTCCCGGCACAGATTGCCGAGGAATTAAAGATTCCTTGTATTCCCTATGCCACAAAAGCCGAATACGTGAAGGACCATTTCGTTTTTACGCGGATTATCAGCGGCGGAAATCAAGTCCTCCGTACGCGCAGCAAACCCTGCATCATTACGGTTGCCAAAAATGAGTATCCTTTATTTGCCTCCTTTGCGGCTTCGCGAAAGGCCGGACGGACGAAACTGATTCAATGGGACGCCGCGGCTGTCGGCGCAGCCGTCTTGGGTGTCGCAGGTTCCAAAACACGCGTCATTCGCGTCTTTCCGCCGGGCAAAACCTCACGCAAATGCCGGCAAGTCAACACCGCCGCCGAAATGGCGGCAATTCTGAAGGAAAACTTCAGCCGGACTGCACGGCAAAACGAGACTTCTGCGGATAAAACAAGGAAATATGTCCTGCCGACGAAACGGAACGACCCGTATGATCGTTCCTATGAGGCGACGGACAAGGAAAGCGAGGACTTTATCGCCCTGGCAAAGCGGTTTAATGCATTGGCGATGGATGAACACTTGCAAATTAGCGAGGCGACAAAGGACAAAATCCTCGACAGCCCGGACATACCATTTCATAAAAAAGCCCTTGAGGATATGCTTGAAAGCTATAAGCACATACAGCCCGTTTATACCGGCGATGTGTGGGTGATGGCCCAGATCGAACAAGGACAAATTCACCCATCCACGTTGGAGCTGCTCGGGAAAGCCCGCTCGCTGGCCGACAGCCTGGATGTCCGTTGCGGCGTGATTCTGGCCGGCGATCAGGTTCGGTTGCTTGCGAAGGAGCTGATTGCCGCCGGGGCCGATGATGTGTATGTCATTGAACATCCACTGCTGGCGGCCTTTGACCCGGCTTGTTTCTGCAAAGTTGCAGCGGATGTAATTGCAAAATACAGGCCGCAGATTGTATTGTATGGCGCGACTCCCGACGGGCGCGTACTGGCCCCGATGGTGTCGTATCGGCTGGGTTGCGGATTAACCGCCGACTGTACCGGCTTAGACATCCGCGACAGTTCCCGCAAAGGACAAATCGCAATTCTCCTGCAGACCCGTCCCGCCCTGGGCGGCAACGTGATGGCCACTATCTGCACCAAAGATTCATTCTGCCAAATGGCCACCGCTCGTCCCGGCGTGATGCGGCGGCTGACCGCCGACTCTAATCGTGTCGGCAGCATCATTGAACATTCCGTGGAATTGACCGAGGCCGATTTAAGTCTGGGTATCATTCGGACCGAACACGCACAGGGAAAGGTAAATTTTGACAGCGATGTGATCGTCAGCGGCGGCAAGGGGATGCAAAACCGGGATGATTACAACAGGCTGCTTGGTGACCTTTGCGATACAATTCATAAGCGATTCCATATCGCGGTGGAAAAAGGCGCGTCGCGCAGCGCTGTGGAACAGGGTTTTGCCCAGCGGATTCACCAGGTCGGACAGACCGGTACCGCCGTGGGACCTAAAGTCTATATCGCTGTCGGCATCTCCGGCGCTATTCAGCACATGATTGGCGTAGCTAACACTGAAACCATTTTCGCCATTAACACCGACCCGCATGCGCCGATCTTCCACCAGTGCGATTACTACATCATTGGAAACGCTGAACAAGTCATCCCCCAACTTGCAGAAGCATTAAAAGGATAAATCGTGGACAACAAAGCCTATACTCATGTATCCGTCTTGATTGTCGGATCCGGTCCTGCCGGGCTTTCCGCGGCGATCACGCTTAAAAAAGCCAGACCCGACCTCGACGTTGTTGTGATTGACAAAGCGCAAGGTCCCGGCAATCACACTCTGTCCGGCGCATCGCTGGAGGCCCATGCTCTCCACGCTCTGCTGGACCCTGTCGATCCCGGCTGGCCGCAAAGCGAACCGGCCAAAACAGCGCTGGGTTCACGCGTGGACCGAGACGACGTCATGTTTTTTCTCGGCGATAAACATGCGTTTCGAATGGAACCTCTGCTTAAAATCGCCAAAACGATGGGACTTGGATTTGGTGAGATGATCCAGCACGGCGACTATCTTTGTTCCATCAGCAGACTGACCGCGTGGTTGTGTTCCATCGCCCAAAGTCTGGGCGCCGAAATCCTGCACGGTTTTGCCGCCGGAGACATCGTATGGGATTCATCGACCCATACCGCCGTCGGCATCAAACTCGTTGACCAGGGTCTCGACAAAGAGAATAACCCGCAGCCCAATTATCTGCCTGGCGAGACGATAACCGCAGACCTGATACTGCTGGCCGAGGGCTGTGACGGCCTCATAACCGAAAAATTCATTCAGAAAGCCGGCCTTGTCCGGCAGGGCAATCAACTGTATTCCGTTGGCGTTAAGCAGTTGATTAAAGTCAGCGAGCAGCAATACAAGAATTTTGGCGCCGGCCGTGTGGTTCACGCGCTGGGCTGGCCGCTGTGGACGCCGGTTATTGGCCCTGCGATGTTTGGCGGCGGTGTGATGCAGCCAATGAGCAATAACCATATCGCGGTTGGAATGATTGTCGGCCTCGATTACAAATACTGTGATTTCAATCCGCAGGATGCCCTGACGCGATTTAAGGAACATAAATTCGTCAATCAGTTTATCGCCGGAGGAACGATCGTCGAAGCCGGCGCCAAGATGATCCCCGAAGGCGGTTTGTACGCCATCCCGCGCGACCCGGCTGTGGGTCTCATCGGACGAAGCAATGTTGTGCTTCTCGGCGACAGCGCCGGCTTTGTCAATATGCTCAAAATCAAAGGTCTGCATAATGCCATTTACTCCGGCATCGCCGCGGCCAAGGCCGCCGTCAGCAGCCTTGATGCGCCGTTGGGTTTTGCGCGGATGTACACTCGTTTTCTGGAACAGACGGGCGTTCTAAAAGAGATGGAATCGGCCAAAAACTTCCGCCAGACCGTGGCCAAATTAGGTCCGCTGTTTGGAATGCCGTTATCGGTGCTGGGTAAATTCCTCCCGAAGTTTCATATTGAGCCTGACTATCAGGCGATGACGCCCGACCGGTATCGGCTCAAACCCGCGACAAAGTTTGATAAGGACACCTTCACCGCGATGGCCGCAACACATCATCGTGAAGACCAGTCCTGTCATTTGCTGATTCAGGATGCCAGCATTTGCATGGAAAAATGCACGCCGAGGTTTGGCCGGCCGTGCATTACGTTTTGTCCCGCGGGCGTTTATGAGATGGTGCATGACCAGGTCAGGGCAGCCAACCCATCTAATTGCCTGCACTGTAAGACCTGCCAGCGAAAGTGTCCATACGACAATATCCGCTGGACCGTCCCTGAAGGCACCGGCGGCCCGCGGTATAAAACCATGTAGTACTCCGTCAACGCTATTTAAGCAAAGCGAAGACGGAAGGCGGGAATCCAGGACTCTAACGGTCAATAAGAGTGTCTTGTATTTTCACAACGTTAGCGATGACACGGTAGTAGCCTTCCATAACTAAAAGGGGAGATGTTTAAGGTGCAGTTTGATTCAAAGAAGAGATTGTACAAAGAAGCATCTCTGCGGCGTTGGCAAAACCGCGTCTGGAGGGAGTCGAACCCCCAACCCTCAGTTCCGAAGACTGATGCTCTATCCAATTGAGCTACAGACGCCTGCGGCATAGTTTGCCTGAAAACCGCATTTCCATGCGAAATATCAGCCATTCAATTGTACGATATTTTTTTACTCTCTGCAAGAGACTGCGGAGAATTTTGGGTGGGAAATTTGACCCTTCGACACTTTGACAAGCTCAGTGCAAGCAGGCTCACCACAGCAAAAAGGTGGGTCGATGACCCGCCCTGCAAAATTTAGCGATCAATATTTCATCCCTGCGTTTGCGTTTCGGGCTTCTGTACGACTATTATTGAATGATGGTTTTCCAGCCGTTGTTTTGCTGCTGGGCGGGCTGAGATTGTACTGGCGGTGGTGTCTGGTCCTGCGAGCGATAGTAGAACATTGCTTCCGGCAGATAGCTTCGGATGCCGGCGATGCGTGTGTCGTCGGCGGGGTGGGTGCTGAGAAATTCCGGCGGTTTCTGGTTGTTGCCGGGCTGTGCGGCCATTCGCTGCCAGAATCCGACGGCGGCCTGCGGGTCATAATTGGCCATCGCCATGAAAATCAACCCCATGCGGTCGGCTTCGCTTTCCTGCAATCGGCTGTAGGGCAATAACACTCCAACATTGGCGCCGATGCCGTAGGAACGCATAAATAAGTCTTTCGTGGCGGCGGGTTTTGAGGCCATTGCTTCGCTAAGGGCCGTTCCGCCCATCTCCACGAGGAGACCCTGGCTCATGCGTTCGTTGCCGTGGCGTGCGATAACGTGAGCGACTTCGTGTCCGATGACGACGGCCAGTCCTGTTTCATCTTTTGTGACGGGCAGGATGCCGGTATAGACGACGACTTTTCCGCCGGGCATTGCCCATGCGTTGATGTCTTTACTTTCGATGAGGTTGAATTCCCAGTTGAAGCTGGCGATGCGGTCGGCCAGGCCGTGGGAGCGGCAATAGCGTCCGACGGCGTCGGCGATTCTCAGGCCGACGCGCTGCATCATGGCGGTATTGGCGGAATCAGTACTCTTTTTATTTTCCTTGAGGAATTGATTGTATTCCTGCAGGGCCATGCTGTTCATCGTCGAGTCGGGGATGAGATTCAACTGCGACCGGCCGGTGATGGCAACTTCCGAGCAGGAGGTGCAAATAATTGTCAGGATACAAAGTATCGCCGTTGTTACTATTCGTCGTATTGTTTTCATAACTGCTCCCTTCACAGGCATAAGCGTATTGTTGTGTATGAAAGATTCCTTATACCATAATTCACGTAAAGATACCGCCATTTTCTTTGTGAAAAGTGAAAACCCAAAACGGTTGTCCGTTCTGAAAACAAGATAAAAAGTATATGTTTTCCGGCTTGATTTGTCAAATTAGAATATCATTAATTTGGTTCAAAGTTAAAAGCGGAAAATGGTTGAAAAGCGGGTACACAGCGTTTATGATGTCGTCAACTTGTGTTTTTCTGTGTGACAAGATCGGCAATAAGTATTTGATTTTAAGAGAGTTAGTTCAGGAGAGATTATCTATGGCAAAGATGTATTATGAAAAAGATGCACCGCTGGCGGCCTTGGCCGGCAAAACGGTGGCGGTGATTGGTTACGGAAGTCAGGGGCATGCCCATTCGCAGAACCTTCGCGATAGCGGTATTAAGGTTCAGATTGCGGAACTGCCCAATACGGACAATTATAAACTGGCGGTGGAACACGGATTCAAGCCGACGGATATAGCCGGGGCGGTCAAGGGCGCGGCGCTGATTATTGTGACGCTGCCCGATGAGGTGCAAAGCAAAGTCTATGAGACGCAGATTGCGCCGAATCTCAAGGCCGGCCAGACGCTGGGCTTTTGCCACGGGTTCAATATTCATTTCGGGTATATCAAGCCCAACAAGGATATCAATGTGGTGATGATAGCGCCGAAAGGGCCGGGGCACCTGGTCCGCAGCGAATACGAAAAAGGCGGCGGCGTTCCCAACCTGGTGGCGGTGTATCAGGATGCCACGGGTACGGCCAAGCAGATCGCGCTGGCGTGGGCCAACGGCATCGGCGGGGCGCGGGCGGGCATCATCGAGACGACGTTTAAGGAAGAAACCGAAACCGACCTGTTCGGTGAACAGGTCGTTTTGTGCGGCGGATTGACGGCGCTGATTAAGGCGGGATTTGAGACGCTGGTGGCGGCGGGGTATCAGCCGGAAATCGCGTATTTCGAATGTATGCACGAAGTCAAGCTCATCGTCGATTTGATGTATCAGGGCGGTCTGAGCTATATGCGGTACAGCATTTCGAATACGGCCGAGTACGGCGACCTGACGCGCGGCCCGCGGATTGTCACCGATCAGACCCGGGGGGAAATGAAAAAGATTCTGGGCGAAATCACCAGTGGCGCATTTGCAAAGGAATGGGTCAATGAGTACAAGGGCGGGATGAAGAACTTCAACGCGCTCTATCAGAAGGATTACAATGGTCAGCTTGAAACCGTCGGCCGGTCGCTTCGGAAAATGATGAAGTGGATTAAGGCTAAGGAAGTCTAATATTTAGATTCAAATTTCTGCTTTAGGAGCCAGACTATGAGAAGCCGGTTATTGAGTGCGGTGTTAATCGTGTCGCTGGTTGGGTTGAACGGCTGCGGCGAGAAACTCAAAACGCGCGACAGTATCGAATCCCGGTACTACCGAACGGTACTTAAACAGAGTACGTCTTCGGATGTATTAAGTTATATTCAGGACCCGGAGGTTGAACATCTGAGCCAGTCAGAGAGCGTGGTGGCCAGTTGGGCCGACGTGAATAAGACGCGTACGCACTGGTTTGATATGGTGGCATTCGATGAGGAAAAACTGACGGCGGTGCGCAAATACGGATTCACGATGGCGGACTATCGCGGATGGAATACCAAGCCCCGGCCGCATATTCAACTGGATATGGAGGCGGTGATTGACAGCCAGACGCTGAACGCCGCGTATGCCAGCCAGAACCAGATGCGCGTCGAAATCATCAAAAAGCTCAAGACGATGTTTTTCGATGATTCCCAGGCAGTCAGTTATGAAAGCGTGACGCTGAAAAAATCCGCGATGGTGGTAACGCAGATGCTGAATAATCTGCTGGTCAAGCTGGACGCCTCGCCGGGACTGGCCGCGGATTTATCCGAGCTGCATGGACTGGAGTTTGACGTGATGAATATCGGCAAAGGCACTGTGCGGATGCTGATTAAGGACGACATTGTAAAACTTAAAATCAAGGCCGGGTACGTGTGGTATTTGCAGCCGGGCAAAGATTTTGAGGATTACGAAGACGTCAAGAATATGTAGAGCGCCGAGAATTTTCCGGACCTTTGTTGAGAATCGGTAAAGTATCGCTATGGAACAGCGGGCGCCGCGAAATCGAACATTGACGCTCACGCCGGGAGAAATAGCCTTTTATTCCCGAAAGCTGACGACACTGGATGGGCCGGTATCCGTGGAAGAAATTCTGAACCGGACACTGTGCCAGGATATGCTGTCGGCGGTTCAATATCTGCCGGATGGCTTTGTGGATTTGCTGTTTGTTGACCCGCCGTACAATCTGGATAAGGACTTTAACGGCAGGCGGTTTTCCCGGCGGAATCAGGCGGGCTACCTGGAAATGCTCGAAACGTGGCTTGTGCCTTTGATTCGATTGCTGCGGCCCACGGCTTCCGTTTATATCTGTTCGGACTGGAATTCCTGCGGGGCGGTGCAATTATTCGCGGAAAAGTATTTTCATATTCGTAACCGCATCACGTGGGAGCGTGAAAAGGGACGCGGGGCGAAGGCCAACTGGAAAAATTGCAGCGAAGATATCTGGTTCTGCACCGTTTCCAATGAATATACGTTCGATGTGGATGCGGTGAAAATGAAGCGCAAAGTCATCGCTCCTTACACACACGACGACGGCCGGCCCAAAGACTGGCAAAAGGAAGATGGCGGCAATTTTCGGATTACTCACCCTTCGAATATGTGGACGGATTTGACGGTTCCGTTCTGGTCGATGCCGGAAAATACCGACCATCCAACGCAAAAACCTGAAAAACTGCTGGCCAAAATCATATTGGCCGGTTCCCGGCCCGGCGATATGGTGCTGGACCCGTTTGCCGGTTCGGGGACAACGTCGGTGGTCGCCAAAAAACTGGGGCGAAATTATCTCGGCATTGAAATTGACCGCACGTATTGCTGTCTTGCGGAAAAACGGCTGGAACTGGCCGAGCGGGACAAAACGATTCAGGGTTATAGAGACGGCGTGTTTTGGGAACGAAACACGGCCTTAAATGGGAATGGGTCTCAGTCGAATAAGAAGGGAAATCACACCTCACTTCTTTTTTAGAGTGAGCTGATTAGAGATATGAAAAGCAAATTATTCTCAACCGGCCAATACACGGATATAGAGAAGAAAATAAAACTGTTTTTGAATCAACAGCAGTCTTTTCTATCCGGCACTACAGCCAAAAGCCCGCGGGCTGTCGGTGATGCAATTCAAGATATTTTGGCGGAACATTTTGATACTATTGTTGGTAAAGATACTATTTGCAACTATTCCTCCGTGTTCGCTCGCAGAGCGATGGCGGATTTGGCATTTGAGGATGTCGCGGGGTGTTATTATCGCGTGGATGTAAAAACGCATCGTCTGAGTACGCAATTCAATATGCCTAATCTGACCTCCGTCGAACGGCTTTCGAAATTTTATGAGGATGATAAAAATTACTTTGTCATTCTTATGGTAGTATATGATTTGGAAAACATTGCTGTAAAGGTTGATAAGGTTCATTTTGTTCCGATTGAATTTCTGGACTGGTCATGTTTGACAATGGGAGCCTTGGGATGGGGCCAAATTCAAATAGCGAATTCCAATCGAATTTGTGTTAATTCCAAAATAACACGAAAGCAATGGATGCTGACTTTCTGTGATATTCTGTTAGATCATTTTTATCCTGGTGAAATTCAAAAAATTGACGAACGAATCAAGCGATTTAAGCAGGTACGAAAGTTTTGGGAGAATCATTCAGACTAGACTTAAATCGAATTACTTATGGATTGAGATAGGATTTGGAAAATTAATTATGGATATACTTCCGGCGATTGATTTACGTGAGGGTAAATGTGTCCGGCTGATTCAGGGCCAGTACGACCGGCAGATTACCTACAAGGATGACCCGGTCGCGCAGGCGATGGAGTTTTATAACGCCGGGGCGCGGTGGCTGCATCTTGTTGACCTTGACGGCGCCAAGTCGGGGTATTCGGTCAATATCGAGACCATCAGCCGGATTGTCAAAGAAACGCCGATGCAGGTTGAGCTGGGCGGCGGCATCCGGGATGAACAGACGATTGGGCAGATGCTTCATCTGGGGCTGAAACGCGTTATTCTCGGCACTAAAGCCATCGAGGAATTCGAGTGGTTTTCTGAAATGGCGTATCAGTTTTCCGGCCGGCTGGTGCTGGGGCTGGATGCCCGCGGCTTGACGCTGGCCAAAGAGGGCTGGCTGCGGCAGGCGGGTGAGGACCTGATCCATTTTGCTCAAAAAGCCGCGGGCTTGCCCGTCGCGGCGATTATCTATACCGACATCAGCAAAGACGGGATGATGGCGGGGCCGAACCTGGAGCGCACACGGCAGCTTGTTGAGGCTGTTTCCATCCCCGTGATCGCCTCCGGCGGAGTGACGACCGTGGAGGATGTCAAACGTGTCAAGGCGATCGGCGCCGCCGGCGCAATCATCGGGCGGTCGCTTTATGAGGGAACCATAGATTTGAAAGAGGCTCTGGTTGCGGCAGTATAAAAATAAAGTGAAACATTTTGCGCTTGGAATCGTCTTATTTAGTGTGTACGTTAAACAATAACAAAATCTAAGGAAAGCACAATGGGAAAGTGGATAATGACTGGTTTGATTTGCGTATCCATATTGTTTATCAGCGGTTGCATTATTGTCAGTGGAAACAGTTAAGGAAGGGAGTAAATCTATGAAAAATTACAAATCAATAGTTGTTTTGGCTATAAGTCTTATTTCTGCAACAGGTTGCGTTTTTATTGCCAATAACGGCCCAAAACCGTGTTCTCCTCCCAGAGACGCTAAGGAGGTCGGCGGCGGGTTTGAGATATTTTATAAAGCTCCTGAAGATGGTACGGCGGTTCTTGCAGATAAAAGATCCGGTAAAACGGTTAGAACCCTTTCATTAAGTGAAGGTGAAATATTCGAGTTCACGTCAAGGGTGTTTGATGAAAAGGCTTATAAGGAAATGGGCATTGACCCTAAGAAAGCCGACTTTGTATTATATTTCTACCCGAAGAATCCGAAGCCTCCGGTGCCGCCTCAACCGCCGTTGCCGCCGCAGGCTCCGCAACAGTAATGTTTATGACAGTAGTTTTTCAGGCTGGGACGATTTCGCCCGGCCTTCTTTGTTTTGGGATGTCTTGTCAGCGGGGCTTCGATAATTTTTCTTTGTATGACAGCGGGATAATCATCACGGCGCAGGAGGCGTGACGCGCCACTTTCTCCGTGACGTTTCCGAAAAACGCCTTCTGGAAAGCCCCTTTACCCTGACGGCCGAGGATAATGAGGTCGATATTTTTTTCCTCCGCGAAGGTCAGGATTTCCTGATAGTCCTTGCCGATCCGAAACTCCACGGCAAAATCAGCTCCGGCCGGCATTTTGGATCTGTAATTCTGCTGGATGCGCTGGTCAATATCCGATTTGGCTTTCTGGTCCACATCCTCCACTTCATAAATATAGCTCTTCCAGAACTGAGCTTCGGATTCCGGCACGACATGCAGCAAATAAAATTTGCGGTTGGGATTCTGGCGGGCGATATCGACTAAGAAGCCAAATGCGAAGTCAGCGTTCTCTGAAAAATCCGTACAGAAAAGAATGCGTTCAAAAGGCGGCGGAGAGAAGAGAGGTTGCGTTGCCATACCACCGATTCCTTTCTAAAAGTAGCTTGGTAAAAATGTGGCGATTTGCGGAAACAGCACCAGCAGAATCGCAGCCGCCACGAGGGCCCATACGAACGGCATCGATCCCTGGAAAATTGCATGCAAAGGGATATCCCGTTCCATACCGCTGACGACATAGACATTGACGCCGACCGGCGGAGTGATGATGCCCATCTGGGTCACCAGCACAATCATAACGCCAAACCAGATGGGGTCTTGCCGAGGCCCAGCACGACGGGATAAAAAATGGGCGTCGTGAGAAAGACCAGCGCCAGCGCATCGACAAAACAACCCGCAATCAGGTAAAAGAAAATAATTACCGCCATAATTCCCCATGCCGGGAGGGGCAAAGCCGCCGTGGTCGTAGCGATATTGGAGGGTAACTGCGTGATTGCCAGGAAGTGTCCGAAAATCACGGCTCCGGTGACGATAATGATAACCATACAGGAGGTGCGGATCGTTTCTTTGAGCGATTGGGTCAGCATTTTCATCGTCAGTTTTCGCCGAAATGCCGCAATCACAATCGCTCCCAGCGCGCCCATTGCGGCGGCTTCCGTGGGTGTAAAATACCCCGCGAACATCCCGCCCATGACCCCCACGAACAAAATCAGCGTTTCCGAAACGCCGCGCAGGGCGAGCAGTTTTTCTCGCAGACTAAATCGCGGTCCGGCCGGGCCTAACGCAGGATTTCGTTTACATTGCCAGTAGATAACAAAGCAAAAAAGGAAAGCCGTCATCAACCCCGGCAGGATACCGGAAATAAACAGCTTGCCGATGGATTGTTCGGTCAGGATGGCATAGACGATAAACACTACCGATGGCGGAATCATAATGCCCAATCCGCCGCCTGCGGCGATGGTTCCCGTGGCCAGCTTCATATCATAACCATAGCGTTTCATTTCCGGCAGGGCGACCGCTGCCATGGTGGCGGCGGTTGCCGGCCCGGAGCCGCAGATTGCGCCAAATGCCGTGCAGGCGCCGACGGTGGCCATCGCCATCCCGCCGGGCCAGTGTCCCATCCATCTATAGGTCGCGTCAAACAGCCGTCGGCTGATGCCGCTGTGAAAGGCGATTTGCCCCATAAAGACAAACAGCGGAATTACGGTCAGCGTATAGGAGGTGAAATTGTCGAAGATATCGGCGGCTACCAAATACGAGGACGCCGAAAAAGACACCATATAGGCGTAGCCGGCTGCTCCCACGATAGCCATGGTAAATGCCACCGGCAGACCGCTAAACAGCAGTATCACAAGCAGTATCAGCCCGAGAAGTCCGGTTTGCAGGGGAGTCATAGCTTAATCAGCTCCTTACGGGGTTTCAGCAGGCTGTACAATACCACCAGAACAACCACTGTCAGGCATACGGCAATCATATACATCATCCAGCACATCGGGAACCGCAGTGTCATCGTGCCCTGATTGTGGGCGCGCAAGTCGTTGCCGTAAAGAAAAGAACGATGCGCGGCGAACACAAAAAGCGCAATTGTCATTATTTTGATGATGCTGCCCATTACCAATCGCCCCCGATGCGACAATTTATGCAGGACAAACTCAATGGCGACATGGGCATTGACCGCGGTGGTATAAGGTAATGCCGCGGCAATGGATACCGCGCCTGCAATCTGTACGATGTCCACCGCCCCGGTAAACCGGATACGCAGCAGACGAAAGACGATATCTATAAATGTCACGGCAATCATCGCCAGGATACCGGCGCCGGACAGCCATATCATCACGGTAATCAGCCGGCGCAGAACCTTTTCGTACCAGGTCATAAGCAACTCTATAAAATAAAATCTTCTTATTTAGTGGGAGCCGGGGCCGCCGCCTTTGCTTCGCTGATCATTTTTTGGATATCGGCGATGAATTCCTGGCCGGGCAGATTTTTTTCTTTTGCCTTCGCAATATACTTTTCCAGCACCGGGGCCGCGGCTTGTTTCCATTTCTGCTGTTCTTCGGCGGACAGCGAAATCACCGGATGATTCAGCTCTTTAATAAACGCATAGCCGTCTTTGTCGGCCTGATCCCAGGCCTGGCCGTGCTTATCGACCCATTCTTTGCTGACTTCCGTAAAGACCTTCTGGATGTCGGCCGGCAGAGAATCCCATTTCTGTTTATTCATCGCCACAAACATCGCGGTGGTGTAGCCGATAACGGAACTATCGGTGACAGAGTCAATGACTTCGCCCTGTTTCCAGCCTTTCAATGTTTCCACCGGACAGAATGTTGCCTCGACGACGCCCTTTTGCAGCGCCTCGTATGTTTCCGGCTGGCTCATTGCCACCGGGATACCGCCCAGAGCTGTGACGATATTGGCCGAAAGCCCGGTTGCCCGTATCTTCATACCTTTAACCTCATCGAGTTTAGAGACTGGCTTTTTGGAAGCCAATATTCCCGGGCCGTGGGCATGGATATATAAAATATGGACATCGTCCACTTCTTTCGGGGCGTATTTTTCGACCATCTGTGTTGCAATCCGGCTGGCGGTCAGGCCATTGGGATAACCCAGCGGCAAATCCAGCCCTTCGAGCAGCGGGAAACGGCCCAGTGAATAAGCAAAACAACTCATTCCAAGGTCGGAGATATCATTGACTACGCCTTCGTAGCACTGGGGAGCTTTGGTCAACTGCTGGGCGGGAAAGATTGTGATTTTGACTTTATCGTTAGTGCGTTTTTCAATTTCCTTGGCCCATTCGACGGCCGTCTGGGTTTGAATATGGGTCGGCGGGAAAAAGATGCTGTATTTCAGTTCGATGGGTTTTGTGTCAGCGGATTGTGCGGCGGTTGTTTCCGATTTGGGTTGCACTGCTTCGGTGCCGGGCTGTTTCTTGGAGCATCCCCACGCCGTAAAAACGATTGCCGCTGCGAAAACAAATCTCATAACCTGCTTTGTCGCTGTCATTTGCAATCTCCTTATATTAAATGGTTGTTTTTGGAGACAATACCCCAAAAAAGGAGGGGTGTAAACAACTTTTTTACGGGTTCCTGGAATGGGAAGGGAACATCGTATCCCCCTGATGAAGATAAGATGTATGACGATGAAACGGTATCAAGAACTAAAGAAGTTGTGGGCTGGGGGTACCCCCAGCGGGCGACATTTTGTATCCAAATTGCCCGGCAAAAAGACTTGAATTAAAAAGACCCTCGCG
>VGXU01000060.1 GCA_016873215.1 Planctomycetota bacterium | reverse complement strand
AGTGTGCTGTCTTCACCTTCGGCGTTCCTCTTGATATCTACGCATTCCACCGCTCCACCAAGAGTTCCACACACCCCTGCTTGCCTCAAGAAACATAGTTTACCAAGCCATTCCCCGGTTAAGCCGGGGGTTTTCACAAGATACTTATGTTTCCGCCTACGCACCCTTTAAGCCCAGTGATTTCGAATAACGCTTGTCACCTTCGTATTACCGCGACTGCTGGCACGAAGTTAGTCGTGACTTCCTCCGGGGCTGATCAACCTTGCGGCTTTCTATCCCCTGACAACAGTTTACATCCCGAGGGACTTCATCCTGTACGCGGCGTCGCTGGGTCAGGCTTTCGCCCATTGCCCAATATTCGTTACTGCAGCCCTCCGTGGAGGTCCGGGCAGTGTCTCAGTCCCGATGTGGCGGGTCAACCTCTCAGTCCCGCTACCCGTCGTCGCCTTGGTAAGCCGTTACCTCACCAACAAGCTGATAGGAGATAGACCGCTCCAAGGCCGATGAATCTTTGATCCGCGGTCCTGCAACCACGGATATTATCCGGTATTACCGTTCCTTTCGGAACGCTATCCCGAAGCCCAGGGTACGTTATCTATCTGTTCCTCACCCTTTCGCCACTATATGATCTCAAGGTTACCCAATCGACCATATCGTTCGACTTGCATGTCTTAGCCACGCCGCCAGCGTTCATTCTGAGCCAGGATCAAACTCTTCAATTTGTATCCTTGACTTCCATCTTTGCAGATGGCTATCTACTCGAAAGAACCAACTTAAAAAACTTGCTCACGCAGCAAGAACTGAAATTGGTGTGTCGAGACTTTCGTCTCAGCGTTTTGCTTACACCATTTTTTAAGGCGCGAAGGTCTTGCGTGACCCTTCGTATGCCCGCGTTCCCGCTGCTTTATGGCATTCAACTGTTCACTTTTCAAAGAGCTTGGTTAATCATTTCCAGTTCGGACAATTCGGCTCAACAACATCCGTTGCCTCGCCTTGGAAACAATAAGCGGGCAAGCGATTACACGTAAATGTCTTCACTTGTCCGCCCCAGACAATACATCATATCCGAAAATTACTGGCCGTCAACCAGCATTTTATAATTTTTTTAATTTTTTTCAGCACCTGCAATATCCGGAACCCAAAAGAGAGGGGAGTCTATCCGTCAGACAATCCCTTGTCAAGGACTTTTAATCTCAAAAAGCATGAAAATAATATAAATCATTGTAAAACAATGAATTACACCCCCAAAAACAGGGAGTTACAGTCCTACTTCGCCAACGCTATTTATGTGAAAATAGACTGCCGTGCAAATTTTGTCATTCCCGCAACCTGTCCCGCCGAAGCCTCCTGGCGAAGGGGAAAGGCGGGAATCCCAGTCTAAGTCTTCTGGATTCCGACTCCTGTCTTCGCTAAAGCTACGACAAGGCAAGCAAGGCCGGAATGACAGAAAATGAAATTTATTTTTGCGAACCGACACTGTTACTTTTCGCCATAACGATTAAACCACACGCGCTGGGCGAATAGTTTTTTGGCGGGCTGTTTATAGTTTTCGGCGGGCATACCGATGGGCAGCAGGACACGAATATATTTGCCGTCGGGCAGTCCGAGTAATTGTCCGATTTTCTGTGCCCGGCCTTCGATGCGGAGCCAGCCGTCAATCCAGACACTCGCATAACCCAGAGCGGTAATTGCCAGCAGCATATTTTCCACCGCCGCGGCACAATCCTCGACCTGAAAAGCAAATCCTTCGTAAATCGCTTCCGGATTTTTATCGAGAATGCAGGCGATAAAGACGCGGGCCTGCTGGACGGCCTTGTTGGTGGAGTGCAATTGAGCGATTTGCCAAACCAGCGTTGCGTCATCGACGATGACGAATTGGGTGGTTTGTGCGTTTTTTCCGGAAGGCGCGTCGAGGCCGGCCTGTACGATTTTTTCGAGGTCCCAACGGGCGACGGCAACATCCTGAAACCCGCCGCGGTAGCTGTGCCGTTTTTTGACTGTTGTAAAGAATTCCATAGTCGATCCTTTTTAGAATTTCCGCTGCGCGATATTTTTATTTCAATACCTTCTAAAAGAATGAGAAACTTGTCAATCAAAAAATGAGGAATTGTGAGACCGGCGAAATTCATAGATGCGGGGGTATTGTGCCGATATGATCTTTTGACAGGAATGGAATAACCAATGACAACGACAGGGACGTTTTTACGGCAGTGGCGGTTTACGCTGATACTCATCGGTGCCGTGGCAATCGGTGCGGTGACGGGATATTTCCTCGGTTCTCGCGCGGCGGCTCTTAAACCTTTTGGTGATATACTGCTGAACCTGCTGTTCACGGCGGTGGTGCCGCTGATTTTCTTTTCGCTGTCGGCGGCGGTGGCGGGCAGTTCCAATCTCAAACGGCTGGGACGCATCGCGGGCCTGATGTTAATCATCTTTGTCATTACCGGCGTCATCTCGGGATGCCTGATGATTTTCGCGGTAAAAATTTTCGACCCGGCCAAAGGGGCGACATTCCAATTTGCGGTATCCGAGCCGCAGCAGACCGGCAGGCTGGCCGAGCAGATTGTCAACACGTTCACGGTGCCGGAGTTTCAAAATTTATTAACTCGCCGAAATATGCTGGCACTGATTGTCTTCGCGATATTGACGGGGCTGGCCTCGCAGGCGGCGGGTGAAAAAGGCAAGCCATTTCGGGAGTTTCTGGTCGCGGGGTCGGAAGTGATGGGCAAGCTCATCGGCCTGATTATGCTGTATGCCCCTGTCGGGCTGGGCGCGTATTTTGCGTACTTAGTCGGCATGTTCGGGCCGCAGTTGATAGGGACTTATGCCCGCGCGGTGGGATTATATTATCCGCTGGCGATTTTGTATTTTGTGATTGGATTTTCTTTTTATGCTTTTGTTGCCGGCGGGCGGGAAGGCGTCGGGCGTTTCTGGACGTATATACTGCCAGCATCATTAACGGCGTGGGGAACGGGCAGCAGCTTAGCGGCGCTGCCGGCCAATCTCGAATCGGCCAAACGCATCGGCGTAGCCGAAGATATCCGTGAAATCGTTTTGCCGCTGGGGGCGACAATTCACATGGACGGGTCGTGCCTGGCGGCGATTCTCAAAATCGCGATGCTGTTCACGCTGTTCGGGCGAGATTTCAGCGGGATTGATGTGTATGCCAAAGCGGTCGGCGTCGCTATTTTGAGCGGCACGGTGATGAGCGGCATTCCCGGCGGCGGTTTTCTGGGCGAAATGCTGATTGTAACGCTTTACGGCTTCGGGCCGGAGGCGCTGCCGATTATTTCGATGCTGGGAACATTTGTGGACCCGCCGGCAACAATGGTCAATTCGTCCGGCGATACCGCGGCCGCGATGCTGGTCAATCGGCTGGTGGAAGGCAAAGACTGGCTGAAAAAAACCTGCGGGATATAGAAACGATATTTATTTTACTTTGCGTCGGAGCAGTACAATCGCTGTTGCGGCGATAGCTTTGCCTTCACCGACGGCATCGAGGCCTTCGTTGGTTTTAGCTTTGACATTGACGTTGGCAAAGTCGATTTCGAGCAGCTCGGCAATGTGCCGGCGGATATGGCCGCGATGGGGGCCGAGTTTGGGCTGCTGGGCATGAAGAATTAAATCAACGTTGGCGATTTCCCATTTCTCCTGGGAGATGCGCCAGACGACTTCTCTGAGCAATTCGCCGCTGTTGGCATCTTTGAACTGGGGATCGGTATCGGGAAACATCATACCGATATCGCCCTGCCCTGCCGCTCCGAGGATGGCGTCGGCCACGGCGTGCAGTACCACGTCGCCGTCGCTGTGTCCAAGCAGACCCAGTTCAAACGGGATTTCGATACCGCCGAGAATCAATTTGCGTTCGGGGACAAGGCGATGGATGTCCGTGCCGATGCCGCTGTGATATTCATATTGCGGATGAATCACAGGACGCCTTTCGTACTGGGGATGTCGGTTCCGACGATTTTGACGGCCGCGGCCATAGCCTGGCCCATAGCCTTGAAAATCGCTTCGACGATGTGGTGACCGTTGAGGCCGTAGGGCACTTCGATGTGGAGATTGAATTTGCCCGCGGTGGAAAAGGCCCGCAGGAATTCTTCGACACATTCAACATCGAAATCGCCGATTTTCTGCGTATTATATTTCACCCGATAGACCAGAAACGGCCGGCCTGACAAATCCACGGTCGCCTGGGCCTTGGCGTCTTCCATCGGTACGACGCTGTCGCCGAAACGTGCGATGCCTTTTTTGTCGCCGAGCGCGTCGCACAGAGCCTGGCCTAAGCAAATGGCCACGTCTTCGACCGTATGATGAGCGTCCACATGGAGGTCGCCTTTGGCCTTTAATGTCATGTCCATCTTGCCATGCTTGGCCAGATGAGTCAGCATGTGGTCAAAGAATCCTATGCCGGTGTCAATCTGATACTGGCCCGAGCCATCCAGATTCAACTTCAGGGAAATATCGGTTTCCGTTGTCTTGCGTTTAATAGTACTTGTTCTGGGTTTCATGTGACCTCTCCATGCTTTATAATATCCTGTATCGCGGCAAGCAATTTGTCATTTTGTTCTGGCGTACCGACTGTGATTCGCAATTTATCTTCCAGGCCCGGCAGGCGGAAATAACGCACATAAATATCCTGCGCGGCCAGTTTTTCAAAGAGAACATCGGCACGGGTTTTTACACACTGTGCCAGAACAAAATTAGCGGCGCTATCCGGCACGATAAAATTCAACTGCCGCAGACGGTCAATAACCCGCCGGCGTTCAGCTTTAACTTTCTGAACGCATTGTTTGTGATAACTCTGGTCACGGACGGCGGCAGCGGCAACCTGAATCGCTACGGCGTCAATGTTGTATGAATCTTTGACCTTGACCAGTCCTTCAATCAATTTCGGCTGGGCGAAACCCAGTCCTGCGCGAAGTCCCGCCAATGAATAGCCTTTGCTCATCGACCGCAGCACAAGGACATTTGGACATTGTTTGACTAATCGCAGGCAGTTATCTTCTGAAAAATCCACATAGGCTTCATCAACCAGCAGCACACCGCTTAACCGTTTGGCAAGAGCGGCTATTTTGTCCACCTCGGTAAACTCGCCGGTCGGGGCATTGGGGTTGCAGACGATGGTCATGGCCGCATTAATGCGGGCTAGTTCTTCGAGCCAATCGCCCTGCCGGTCTATCATAATCGCCGGGCATTCCTGCAATTTGGCCAGCACGGGATAGAGCGAATAGGTCGGTTCAGCCCACGCGGTGGGACGATTGGCATCACAAAATGCCCGAAAGGCATAATTTAATAATTCATCGCCGCCATTGACACAGATGATGTGGTCTTCGGGGAGGCCGAAAACCTCCGATGCGGCCTGACGAAAAGCCCCGCCCATCGGGTCGGGATAGCGTCGAAGCTGAAAATCGCTGATTTTACTGACGGTCTCCAGTACCTTCGGCGATGGCGGATAAGGGTTCTCGTTGGTGTTGAGCTTGACGGCGTCGGGATTCTTCGGCTGGAACCCCGGCGTGTAGCCGTCCATCTTTTCAATTGTGTCTCTGAAATATCCCATAAGAGGACAGTATAAATGAAAAATCGGAAATGGAAAACGGAAAAATTTTACTTTCCGCAGTAGTCGATGAGGCGGGCGATTTCGCTTCGGAGGTTGGGGCGTTTGACAATCCTGTCGATAAAACCGTATCCAGCAGGATTTTCGAGCCGCTTTGATGAGCCAATCATAAACATCTGCAGGGACGCGGCAGCGTTTGCTTACTCACCTGGCCGGCCGGGGTTATAGGCCCCAGGGTTTTCGGGCCGTCCTGTTGAGGACGGCAAGGATTATTTCCTCGTCCTTGACAAGCTTTTCATTCTTGGGATCCCATTCAATCGGCTGCTTCAAACGGATTGCGGCATTACTGAGATGGGATATTAAATCGGATTGTACGGCCGCTTCGATTGGAGAGATGGGTTTTTTGCGGCTTTTGACGCAATCGACAAAGTTGGCGTAGTGGTCCGGGCTGTTATAGAGATGGATTTCGCTGTCTTTAAGTTTGACTTTTCGAAGCGTTTCGCTGCTGAAATCGATCGCCCCGCGTCGGACTGTGACCCAGCCTTCCGTGCCATGAAATGTGGTGCCGTGATCTCGCATTTTTGGATAATATTCACTGACAACCGGGGTTGCGGTTCGGGTGTCCATAAAATGCATAGTTACACCATCAGCATAGGTGCAATTCATGTCCCACGATGAGATCGTATCAAACAGGCCGCCGGTCGGTATAACGCCAGTGCCTTCATAACGGATTGGCGCGGTATCATCTGTATTATTGCCCCACTGGGCGATATCCAGCGGATGGGCCCCCCAGCCGGCGATAAATCCCAGGGCGTAATCATAGATATGGTAGGCACCCAGGTTCGATACGCGGGCATCACAATAGGGCTTCACAGGGGCAGGGCCGAGCCAGCGGTCATAATCGAAACCAGCAGGGACAGGCTGCTGGGGCGGTATGGTTTTCGTGTATTTGTGATCGCCGACGCTGTCACACCATACATCCATTTTCTTGATTTTCCCGATGTAGCCATTGCGGACCAGTTCACAGGCAAATCTGAAATAGCCGTCGGAACGCTGCTGTGTTCCGTATTGCAGGACGGCCTCCTTTTGCCCGACAAGTTTGCGCAGCTTAAATGCGTAATCCAATGAAACACCCAGCGGTTTTTCCACATAAACATCTTTGCCCGCCTGGACTGCCTGTATGGCTATCGGAACATGCCAATGGTCGGGCGTGGCGATGAACACCCCGTCGATATCAGCCCGTGCAAGTAATTCCTGAACATCCGCATAGGCCTGTATCGATGCCTTTGCAGGATGCTCATTTTCGGTATAGATTTTTGTGACCGCTTCAATCGCGGCCTGCCGCCTGGATTCAAAACAGTCACAAACGGCTACAATCTGTGCCTGCTTATTATACGCGGTTCCTTTGAGCAGATTAGTCCCCTGGTTGCCAACGCCAATAAATCCCAGATTGACCCGATTGCCCGGAGCGGTCTTGCCGAAGACCGAAGACGGAACAATGACAGGAACGGCAAATGTCCCGGCTGCGGCAGCGGTGGTTTTCAAAAATGTTCTCCGATTCATTTTCATAATCATTCCTCATCTGTTCGGCGGATAACAAACAATCCGCAATTCATGTTTTTTATACGGACCGTTTGTTTATATTGAAAAACCAGCATTTTAAGCGTCTTTATACCATTTATTCAATCGCTTGACGGATTGCCTGATGTTGTCCACCCCGGCAATCTCCAGCGTCGTGTAGCCATTAAAATTGATTTTTTTCAGTTCCCTGACAATCTGCTGAATGCCGACGATCCCGTCGCCCAGCGGAATGGTTGCCATGCCGCAGCCAAACAGGGAGCCTCGTTTATCTTCCCATTCTTTAGCCATATCTTTCCAGTGAACATGCCCGATTCGACGGCCGAAAGTCTTAATATAATCCAATGGTTCCGAGCCGCCAAGCCAACTATTGCCGGTGTCCAGGCAAACACCAAGGTTTTGTTCATGCTTGAGAGTATCCAGAATCGCAGCCATACCATCGATGGTGTCCGTAACAATCCCATGAGGTTCAATCAAAAGTTCCACATCCAGTTCGCATGCCCAACGCAGGGGTTCATACAGTTTTTCGTAAATCGAAAATATACGCTCTTTCAGCGTAAGGTTTTCACCAAAAGGGGTCTTGGGATCGCCTTCGGTGGTAATCACATGCCGAATACCCAACAGAGCGGCCAGGCGAATTGCTTTGATAATTTCATGGGTCCCGTATCGGTCCGGGCCGGGCGGATCCAGAAGGTTGGCATGGGCGCAGACACTGGTCAAGGTAATTCCCGCAGCCGCGGCCATCTCCCGAATTTTCCGCGGATGGCTGTCCAGACTCAACGAAGCGGTAAATCCATACTCCACCCCCAGCATCCCGCCATTGTGATTGTCCGTCAGATCGGCATATTGAATTCCCATTTCACCAATGGCGGCGAACTGCCGCTCCATCGGGCAAAACGGCTCAACCAATGCAAAACAACCAATTTTCATAATGCATCTCTTTCACTGTTAAATTCTATTGCCTAACGAATTTTCATTTCTTTATCTGCGGTTTCAATACGGCTGCGGCAAGTTTTGCTATGATCTTATTTACCGCAGTAGTCGATGAGGCGTGCGATTTCGCTGCGGAGGTCGCGGCGTTTGACAATCATATCGATAAAGCCGTGGTCAAGCAGAAATTCCGACCGCTGGAAGCCTTCGGGAAGCTCGATTTTGATGGTTTCCTGGATGACCCTGGGGCCGGCAAAGCCGACGAGGGCCTGGGGTTCGGCGATGATGATATCGCCGAGCATGGCGAAGCTGGCCGCGACGCCGCCGGTGGTCGGATCGGTCAGGAGTGAAATATAGAGACCGCCCATTTCATCCAGTCGGGCCAGGGCGGCGCTGGTTTTCGCCATTTGCGCCAGAGAGACGAGACCTTCGTGCATTCGTGCGCCGCCGGAACAACAGACGACGAGAAACGGAAGTTTTTGTTCGATGGCCAAATCCACGCCGCGGCAGAATTTTTCGCCGACAACCATCCCCATTGAGCCGCCGAGGAAATTAAAATCCATCGCCGCCAGAACGACACCCCGGCCCTTGATGAAGGCTTTGCCCGTCAGCAGCGCTTCATGCGAATCGCTTTTTTCGGGGTCGAACTGAATACGGTCTTTGTAGGCTTTATCTTCCCATGTAAAATTCAGCGGGTCGCTGCTGGCCAAATCGGCAGCAATTTCCTCGAAAGAGCCTTCATCGACAAGCTGCCGGACCCGTGTCGGCGCATCGACGCGGAAATGATAGCCGCATTCCGGACAGACGCTGAGATTTTCCTCGACGGTCTTTCGATAGAGCATCTGCTGGCAGGCCGAGCAGGCCATCCACAGTCCCGCGGGCATTTCCTTGCGGGGCTTGAGGGAAAATCCATTCCAGCCGACTTTTTTATTTTTTGCCATAGCGGCTTTCTGTTTTTGTTATTTTTGTACCGCGTCCATAAGCGATTTTATCGCGGCGGCCCTGTCGGACTGTGCGAAAATTGCGTTTCCCGCAACAAAGGTATCGGCGCCGTAATCGCGGGCGACGGCAATCGTCTCCTGATTAATGCCGCCGTCAACCTCAATTCGTACTGTTGGACCGATGATTTGGCGAATCCGCCGGCATTTCCTGGCCGCTTCGTCGATAAATGCCTGGGCCCCAAAACCGGGATTGACCGTCATAATCAGAACCATATCACACAGGGAAACAAATTTTTCAATCGTCTCGACAGGAGTAGGCGGATTCAGTGTCAATCCAACAGAAACACCTTTCTCCCGGAGATACTTGATAAACGATCCCGGGTCTTTTACCGTTTCAATATGAAAGGTAATAAGATCTGAACCGGCTTTGACAAACGCTTCAGCGTACTGCTCCGGATCAGTAATCATCAGGTGTGTATCCAGAAACGCCTCGGTACATTTGCGAATCCACGCGACCACCGGCGGCCCGAGGGTGATATTCGGTACAAAATGGCCGTCCATCACATCAAGATGCACCATTTTCGCCCCGGCGTTTGTCACTTGGCGGATTTCATTAGCCAAGTTGGCAAAATCAGCGCTGAGGATCGACGGCGCAAGTTCAAGTGTTCCCGGCTGTGGCAGTATTTTTGCAGTCATAGATTGTTTGCCAAAATCAAATATCAAAAATTAAAAGGCAAAATGACAAATCAAAATTCAAAAAATATTACGCATGCCTATTGCATCGTATCGACATTTTTGATTTTTTCATTGTCATTTTGCACTTTGCATTTTACATTTTTATTTGTACCGCAGACCTGAATGAATCTGCACCAGCCGATTATTTCTCATCGAGAATATCAATAGCCTTAAACTTCTTGCCTTCCATGAATTCAAGGCTGGCTCCGCCGCCGGTAGAGACATGGGTCACCTTGTCGGACAGCTTCATCTTCTTGATGGCACTGGCGCTGTCGCCGCCGCCGATGATGCTCTTTGCGCCCTTGCTGGTAGCAGCGGCAACCGCCAAAGCGACCGCCTTGGTACCCTCGTCAAAAGGCTTCATCTCAAAAACACCCATCGGGCCGTTCCAGACAACCGTTTTGGCGTCCGCCAGCTTGTCGGCAAACAGCTTTCGCGATGCAGGGCCGATATCCAATCCCTGCCAGCCGTCGGGAATATCGCCGGTAACGACTTTATTCTCGGCGTTTTCCTTGAATTCAGCGGCAATGACGTCATCTACCGGCAGGACCAGTTCGCACTTGGCCGCTTTGGCCTTGTCAAACAGCGCTTTTGCCTGCGGAATAAATTCATCTTCACACAGACTCTTGCCGATTTTGCGGCCCTGAGCCTTGAAGAAAGTGTAGGCCATCGCCCCGCCGATAAGAATTCGGTTGACTTTGGTCAGCAGGTTTTCAATCACGGCCAGCTTGTCGGAAACCTTCGCACCACCCAGAATCGCCACAAACGGCCGCACCGGGTTATTGATCGTGTCGCCGAGGAACTTTAATTCCTTTTCCACCAGAAAGCCGACAACCTTGGGTTTATTGCCCATCAGCTGCGGCACAGTCAACATAGAAGCGTTATCGCGATGAGCCGTCCCGAAAGCATCATCGACGTACACATCACCCAGGTCTGCAATCTGCTGTGCGAAAGCGTCCTTTTCCTTGCGAAGAGCAGCATCTTCCTTGGCCTTCTTGTCTTTGATTTCCTCGGCCTTATAGAAGCGAACATTTTCCAGAAGCAGCACGTCGCCATCCTTGAGCGACGCAACCTTTGTTTTTACGCCGGGGCCGATGCAGTCGTCGGCAAAGAGCACGGGTTTGCCGAGAAGTTCAGACAGGCGCTTTGCCACCGGCTTCATCGTAAATTCGAGCTTCTTTTCGCCATCCGGCCGGCCCAGGTGGCTCATCAGAATAACCCTGCCGCCCTTTTCGACGGTGGTCTTGATGGTCGGCAAAGCCATTATAATGCGATTGTCGGAAGTGATAACCCCCTTATCATCAATCGGAACATTGAAATCCACCCGCATCAGGACGCGTTTACCTTTAACATCTATATCCGCAACTGTTTTCTTGGCCATGATAATCTCCTGTCTTTGTCAACAACTTACGTGTATTCTATATGTTTATTCCCTATTGATCATATATTTTGCCACCACAGCATTCAGTCTGCCCCTGGCCGGTTTATTTTGTGCAATATCCTGAAGAATTTCCAGGTCGCTGGTCCAGACCGGATCTCCGGGGGCCAGCAGGAAAACACTGTCGGGTTCGCAGGTTTGATACAGCCGGCCGGCCTTGTAATAATAGTGCGACTGACAGGTTGTAACCGGATAACCCCGCATCAGCGGCGGGATGTCAAACGGCAAAAACCATAATTTAATTTCACGTTCCGCATCTTCGGCCGTCGCGGAGGTATGAATCAGGTTGTCCATACGATTTCCGATAATGTTGCCGGCGGCGTCTTTGATTGGTACCACCGTTCCCAGCGACCGAATACAGCCGGGCTTTTCCTCTCTGGCCTGGTGCGGATTGGTAGGTCCCGCAATGGTCCGCAGCCGTTCCCGCACACCAACGCCATGATAAACGATCGCAATGACACGGCGTTTCCATCTGACATCTTCGGGATAATGCACCGCGCCGGCCAGGTAATCCAGCAACGGTTCATAGAACGGCTTGCCGACATGCTCGATATAGTGTTCAGCGGCCAGGAACCGCGAGACATTAACCACTTTGGCGCCGGCAAACCGGGCGCCAGTTATAAATTCCGACAATTGAGAGAATATAAATCCAGTAATGGAATTCTTGAGGGCGTCGGGCTTAATCAGGACCAGCGTCTGCTCAAGCGGTTTATCATTCATAATCGTTATCCTTTATAAATAAAAAAAACCTGTTCAACTGGCGTTTGGCAGGATATTGAAAAAGGACCCGCCCTCGGACAGGCAGGTCCCTGTGTTCATTGAGTTATTTCGCCATCTTTTTGAGCAGGTCGATGGTACGATTGGAATAACCCCATTCATTGTCATACCAGCTTACCAGCTTGAAGAAATTCTTATTCAGCTCGATCGAAGAACCTGCGTCAAATATTGACGAGCGGGGATCGTGAATAAAGTCGCTCGAAACCACTTCGTCTTCGGTGTAGCCGAGAATACCCTTCAGGTATGTCTCGCTGGCTTTCTTCAGGGCCGCTTTGATTTCGGCAAGTGAGGTTTCTTTGACGGTTTTGCACGTCAGGTCAACCACAGAAACCGTCGGCACCGGAACGCGGAACGCCATGCCGGTCAGTTTGCCTTTCACTTCAGGTAATACCAGAGCGACCGCCTTGGCCGCGCCGGTTGACGAAGGAATAACGTTCTGGGCTGCGGTACGGCCGCCTTTCCAGTCCTTCTTCGACGGACCATCCACTGTTTTTTGTGTTGCTGTATAAGCATGGACCGTTGTCATAATACCTTCGGCAAGGCCGAAACCTTCTTTGATGAGCACATGCACAACCGGAGCCAGGCAGTTGGTTGTGCAGGATGCGTTGGATACGATGTTGTGTTTGGCGCCATCGTACTTATCGTCGTTGACTCCCATCACAACGGTGATATCCTCACCCTTGGCGGGCGCGGTAACAAGGACTTTCTTCGCACCGGCGGTGATATGCCCCTGTGCCTTTTCAGCGGCGGTGAACAAACCGGTCGATTCGATTACAATTTGCACGCCCAGTTTTGCCCATGGCAGTTCTGCCGGGGTCTTGGCGCTGACGACGAGCATTTCCTTGCCGTTGACAACCAGAACATCATCCGCCTCTTTGTCCGGCGATGATTTCTTGGAATCAACGGTGCCGTTGAACTTGCCTTGTATGGAATCATACTTGAGCAGGTAGGCCAGGTTGTCCGCGGGAACAATATCACCGACCGCTACCACGTCAAATTTCGTACCCAATAATCCCTGCTCGACCAAAGCACGGAAAACAAGCCGGCCGATCCGGCCAAATCCGTTAATTGCCACCTTTGTCGCCATCGAATTTTCTCCTAAAAATATAGAATTACCTGTTTCATTACATACCATGTCCACCGTTGGAATTTTAAGGACGCCGTAATGTAAGGTACAGGCTATTTTTTGTCAACAGCTATCTTTATCATATCCCCCTACGAACTGCCCTTTGAATTTCCGGATTTTGCCCTTTTAACATCGAATATATTCTGAATTCAAAAGAAAAAAAGTCTGGATTTTTACCGCCTTGCCGAGGTAAAAATCAACATTTCATCATCTTCTTAGGTAATTTTCCCCCCTAAAATTACTGGTTTTTTCTGATTGCGGATGATTCTATAATATCAGTATAATAGTGAGTGATGCGGGAGGGTCTCGCAATGCAGCAAAGTAAAAACTTGCCTTCAAAAATCAGGTGGGGGCAGCAAGGAAATGTCATCTCTTCCGGGCATTGCCATAGTGGTAATTGCTATCTTTTTATTTCATTTTTTTCCGCACCCGTGTTTTCCTGTTTTCGGAACGTCGACGAGCAGCAATGTTTTTGCGATTAAAATGTTGTTTTTGGTTGGGAGGTAAACTTGTGCGAAAAGTATTTATTCTTTTGTTTGCGGGGTTGGTCTCCGCAAATACAATATTATTCGAAATCAAAAAATTTTAAGGGGATGAATTATGAAAAAACTAATTTTAATGAGTTTGTGTGTTTTGTTTGTAAGCAGTGTGTCAGTTTGGGGCGCCTACGCAGTTTCAGGCCAGGTCAAAGATGAAAGCGGCAATACGGTCAATGGGGCAACGGTTTATATCAACTGCTACCCCGGCGACGGCACTTCGTATAGTGCCACTACCACCAGCGGTACTGTGGCGGGTATTGCGGGCTGGTATCGCGGCGGCTGGCTGGATAAAAACTGCAACGGTGAAAAAATCGTTGTAAAGGCCGTCAGCGGCGGTAAATCAGGTACGATTACCTTTAATGCCAGCGGCGTGACGGATATAAACAAGGATGTAACAATTAAAGCGCCTTCGTTTGGTCCGTTTGCGGAACTGCATTGTGAACCAACACCAGTGGCTATGAATGAAGAAATGATTCCTGTGACCTGTACGGTTCCTCTGTATGTGCAAATGATTGCGATGCCGGTATCGGTCAACGGCGGTACCGCGACCTTGCTTTATGACCCCACTGTAATGACCTGCACAGGTGCCTCGTCGTCTCCAGGGTCTCCCTTTGTTGTTGGTACTGTTTCGAGTGGCCCCGGGGCAATTACGGTGGAAGCGCACACTATGGGTGGATTTTTTGTACCCATCCAAAA
Source organism: Planctomycetota bacterium (assembly GCA_016873215.1). Classification (GTDB taxonomy): domain Bacteria; phylum Planctomycetota; class Phycisphaerae; order Sedimentisphaerales; family Anaerohalosphaeraceae; genus Anaeroglomus. The sequence goes on along the minus strand of VGXU01000060.1, from coordinate 461 downwards.
TGGAGAACATCCTACCTCGTTTTTCGATGTTTTCTTTGAAGTGACTGATGTCAGCACTCCCAAATTAGCGACTGTTACTGTTACAAGCAAGCTTAATACGCCAAGCGGCTATAGAAGCGGTTTTCCGGCTGTCACCCAGAACCTGATTGGAACGCCGCACACCAGCAGCGGGCATTTCCTGATTGATTCACAAACGGAATGGGAAGAAGCGCGTTCCAGCGGACATGTCCATCCGCTGGTGGAACTTGAATGGGCTGATTACATGAATCAATGGAGTTCGCATAAAGAAGAGGGCGACCCCTATCCGACCAATACGTTTAAACCCGCCAGCTTATATACCCATTCCACCTGGAAATGTCCAGTTAGGCGGCCGCAATGATTTCGAAATTTTCGGTTAGCAGAGTTCGCAGCGCCACTCGATGGTCCTTGATATTGGCAAAGAATCCCAGACACGCCCGCTT
>VGXU01000059.1 GCA_016873215.1 Planctomycetota bacterium | reverse complement strand
ACCGAAACTTCTTGCAGCTCTTGTGCGGCAGCGGCTTTTTCTCTTTCGGCCTGCTGTTCTCTCAGCCGCTGAATGTATTCATCATCTTCCAAAACTTTTTCGGGCTCCATAGATTTCGATTTAATGCCGGGCCAGCTCTGCATCTTTTGGAACTTTTGCTCCATATCTTCGAATGTTTCCCGGTACTTATCAGAGACCCGTTGAATATCTTTAAGACCTGCAACTTGATCGCCGGGACGAATCACGTTGGCTTTAACAAAGACATATAGCCTGTCTTGATCACCGGTATTGTTGATGCTTCTAAATAACCCGCCTACCAAAGGCAAGTCGCCGAGAATAGGTACTTTAGTATTATTTTTTTGCTGCTTAATTTCTTCGAGACCGCCTAATACAATTGTTGAACCATCCGGAACGGTGGCAATAGAAATAACATCTGTTGAAGCACGATCCGGTGGAGATGGATAACTGTTTGTTTTGCCGTCGACTACGATAGTTACAGGATCTTTAAGCGTAAAGAGAGTTTTGTTTAATGTAATTTCCAGCCGCAGCATCTCCCCTTTGCTGATATGGGGTTTAATCTTAAGTTCCACGCCCGCGTCATAATCTTTAAACTGAACGTCATTCGAAGTGCTCGCAGTAGTACCAGTTCCCGTAGTATAGGGTGTTGTTACGACTTTCACTTCCGGGATAGCGATTGTGTTTTTAGTTTTAATATTTCCTTCTTCATTGTCATTTACGAGTATTTTGGGCCTCGACATAATTCGACCATACCCCTTCTTTTCAACGACATCTAAAAGCGCCTGAATCCTGTCGCTGTTAAAGAAAACTTTTCCTGTTCCTTTTGTTGAGCGTGCATCAATAAAGGGATCTTGTGCAAAATTGGTTTGGGAGCCAACAATAGCGGTAGGAGGTGTACCTGTAGTCACCCCTCTCATCGTTGCTCCGCCGTAGGTCTTTCCAATAATGTCCAATTCATAAGTAAAGGATTCGTTTTGTTTAATTGACACCAGCGTACAATCCAGCAGCACCTGCGGACGGTATTGGTCCAGTTCTTTAATCAGGGTGGCGACCCACTGCTGGTTCTTTTTGTTCGCATACACAATCAGGGCATTGGATGCCTTGTCGGGGATAATGCGAATACTCTCTTCCTCCTTTTTGGACAGATTGCTGGCCCCCGTCTGCTCCGTCTGGATTTTATTGCCGGCCGACGGCCCCATTCCCGGCGACGGCGAGATGGAAGTCTTGGACATCCGGCCTTCAATCAACTCCATCAGCGTCCCGGCCAAATCCTCCGGTTTCTGGTTTTCCAGCGGATAGATAACATACGGGGTGCTCGTGCGGTCCAGTTCGCGGTCCACGTGGGCAATCACCAGTGCAATAGATGCGTGCTGTCGCGGCGTGGCGTGAATCAAAAGTGAATTGGTCGATTCCAGGATCGACATCTGCGGTTCCGTGGTAATCAGCTCTTTGACTGTCCCCCCCTCCGCCGTCAGCAGACTTGCCACGGCGGTTTGTTCCGGGACGCCTTGTTCCATAGGCATCCCCGTCACCCGGTTTGTCATGCCGCCGGACATTCGCGACGTGCCCATGCCGCCGCTGGAAGAACCTGCGTACATGGAGCTTTTGGAAGTGGTAATGTTGGACACCGATTGTTTGGAAATAATCCCCAGGTCGCCGAGAGTCTGCACAATCTCCTGGACGTCCACATTCTGAATCTCATATTCTTTAATCGTCCGCTGGTCTTTCTGTTCCACGTCGATATATTGAATCACTAATTGAATATCCTCGTGTTGCTCTTCCGTGGCATTGACCAGCAGCGAATTGGTGTTGGGACGGATAGATACGGACGGCTGATCGATACTCTCGGCTGCGGTCCGCTGCGGCATCTGTTGTGGTTGCTGCTGCTGTGGTTGCGGCTGCGGCGGCATGCCGGGACGCAGGAGCATTGGCTGAGTTGTCGAACGCCCTGTCTGCCCGGAGGAGCTTTGAGGAGTGGCGATTTGGACTAAGCTCAGCTCATTCAGTACGTTGATGACTTCCGTGGCGTCAACATATTTGATTTCATATTCCTTGACATAACGCAGGTTGTACTGCCTCACATCAAGGCTGTCGATCAGGGTGTTGATCGTTTTTAACTGGTCCGCGCTGCCAATCATTAAGATGCGGTTGGTGCGCTCGTCCGCTTCCAGAAAAACACTCTGTGCCTGTTGCGCGGCGGATTGCGGAGTCGCCGACGGCTGGGGAACGCTCATAGGTATAGGCTGCCCTGTACGCGGATCAATACGGGGCAGAGCGCCCGCTCCCGCCGCGGGCACGGAGGGAGCCGAAGACGTGCCTACCGTAATAGACAGGTTTTCCATTTGTGCCGCCAATTTTTGCAGACGCGGTATCAAATCGGCTGCTTGCATATACTGAAGCGAACGATATGTATAAGTCTTTGGGACGCCCGGCACATCCAGGATCTGAATGACCTTCTCAATCTTGTCCATCCGGTACGAATAATCCGTGATAATCAGCGTATTCGTTTCCGCAATCGGAATAATGCTGGTCCCCAGGTTCAATTGACGCAAAAGGTTCAGGGCGGTATTGCAGTTAATATGTTTCAGCGCATAGACGCTGTTGATAATCACATCGCCCGGCTCTATCGGCTCGCCGGCGGTGCGAATTTTCGGATCGCTGACGGGTATCTCATTAATGGGTACGATGGTCACAAGGTTGCCTCGGCGCGTCATCAAAAAACCCTTAAAACGCAGTACCGTTTCCAAAAGAGCATAACAGTCCTTGACTTTGATTTTCCCGTCGTGGACCTTGAGCATCACATCGCCCCGAACCTTGGTCTCATCATAAATATAATTAAGGCCAAGCTGTTTGCCCACCAGCTCAATAAGCTGCTTGATTTCGACCTTTTCCGGAAGCGTAATCGTCAATTCCAGTTCTTCGTCGCCCTGGGGCACCGCCGATTCATCGCCGGCGGTTTTAACTTTTTGCTCACCGGGAGTGTCTTTGGGTTTCGTCGGTGTCACGGCGGACTTTTCCGGTTTGGGTTGGGCCCCAGTTTCCGCAGGTTTTTCAGCTTTTGTTTCCGCCGGCGGTGCTTTTTGGGTAATGGGTTGTTCTGCCGTAGCCGCTTTGATTTTCTTTGTCTCTTCCGCTGGGCCGGCCTCATTCCGTACAGCCTCTACCTCTGCTGTCGCGGCCTCTTGCAGGGCCTTCTTTTCTTCTTGGGCGGATTGCTTCATCAACTGTTCGACGACCTTCTTGAGATCAACATCCTTCGTCTCGCCGGCCGGCTGTTCAACCGCGTTGGCGTCCGCTGGCTGGAGAGATTGGGTTGTTGGCGCCTTTTTTGCGGGAATGACTTTTCCGACTCTGACCGTTCCGGGAAGAGCCGGCCGGTCGGGGGATAATTCCGCTTGCGCCTTTGCTTCTTTGACAGGTTCGGTTTTCGATTCAGCCGGTGACGCTGTCTCTGTTTTTGTTTCTTCAACGGCCCCGGTTTGTGGTTTTACTGCTTCGGCGGTTTCTGTCTTCGGTGTTTCCACTGCGGCAGCCTGTGCTTCTTTGACAGGTGCGGTTTTCGATTCAGCCGGTGACGCTGTCTCTGTTTTTGTTTCTTCAACGGCCCCGGTCTGTGGTTTTACTGCTTCGGCGGTTTCTGTCTTCGGTGTTTCCACTGCGGCAGCCTGTGCTTCTTTGACAGGTGCGGCCTTCGATTCAGCCGGTGACGCTGTCTCTGTTTTTGTTTCTTCACCGGCCCCGGTCTGTGGTTTTACTGCTTCGGCGGTTTCTGTCTTCGGTGTTTCCACTGCGGCAGCCTGTGCTTCTTTGACAGGTGCGGCCTTCGATTCAATCGGCGGTGCCGCTTGCGTCTTTGTTTCTTCAACAGCCTTGGTTTTCGACGGTTCAACTGCGGCGGTCGGAGTTTCTTGTTGTGCGGCCTTCTCTTCCGCAGCCAGCGACTTGAGCAATTCACTGCTCATAAAGTCCTCTTGACTCTGCGGTTCTTCCGGCTTGGCTTGGTTGGGTTCTGCGGCCGGCTTAATCTCTTCAGGAGCTGCGATCTCTATCGCGTCCTCCATGGCGGCGGCAAGCTGCGGCAAAGAGAGCTTCATCTCAACAGCATTAGGTTCATTGGGTTCCGCCGTCTGATTATTTATAAGTTCAATCTGCGGCACGGGAAGAGATGCGGGTTGTGCCGTATTAGGCTCCGATACCTCGACGACCGGAGGAGGAGGCACGTTCGGTTCACTCAACGCCGCCTTGGGAGATTGCGATTTCTGTTTGGCCTGATACGCCTTATACGCCGCCTCAGCCTTTTCCATTTCTCCCGCCGCGGCAATCACAATCAGGCTGCCTTGATAAACATCCACAATAAAAGGGTTCGCGACGCTTCTTGTCGGTGGGTCCAGGAATGTACCAACATTAAGGCCGCCCAGTTGTTTTTGAAGTTGCTTGAGGGTCTCTTCCGCCGCAGTGTCCGAAACGGACCCCAGAATCTTCAGGCTTACCGGCTCTTTACGGTCAGCTAATTCCATCAAAGAATAGGCTCTTACCAGTTCCAATGAATCCGTGCCGGTCAGGACTACAACGGAGGGAGAATGCATGTCGATAGTCACCTTAAGTTCCAACTGATTGGCTAATTGGATTGCCAATTTATTGTCCGTATGGCGAAATCCGTAAACCCGGCTGCGCAGCGCGGAAGCGGCGATGCATTCCGAGGGCATTAACCCGGCAAAAAACACGGCGAAGGCCGCTGTTAAAATCAGTGAAAAAACAACCCGTATATCACGCCTATACCGGATACTTGATGAAAACATATGCCGCTCCATATATAATACTTTTTATAACACAAACCACTGTCGTTTTTTATTGTCCGGGTCTACCGCAAATTCACTCTCTTACTATTGTTATAGACAAAAAACAAGCCGGATGGTTCCGGCTTTTCTTGACCGTATCCATACGTCTGCGGCGGAATTTTTACACTCCGCCTTGCTGTTTCTCTCTGCGATTTTATCCTATTCCTGCTGGAACGCGAATCTTTGATTTATTTTTTATTGGGATCCGCCGTTTTCGACGTTTTTTTGTCGGTATTATCGGAGTTTTTTTCGAGATTCGCTCTTTCGGCTTGCATCATATCCAGCAGTTCTTTCCATATCTTCATTTCTCCCTGATGCTCGGCACTGGATAAATCTCCCGCGGAATTGCTCATGATTCCCTTAATTCCTTCAATACTTTGGTCGAGAGACTTTTTTCGTTCTTCAGGCGTAGGTTCAGGCTCCGGCTTGGCAATGACCACCGGCGGTGTGGGTGCCGGCGATGTCGAAGGAATGCGAACCGCACCGGGCAATTGCTTCTGTACGACGGGCTTTAACGTCGAAGAATCCGTGGTACTGACTTTCGCAGTAACGATGGCATTTTTCTCAACAACAGTGCCTTCTGTCGGTGGTTTCTCCTGAGAGGGAGGTATCGCAATCGAAGCGGGGGTTTGAGTGTCCGCCGCCATCGTCGTTGTTGCCGACGACGGTCCATGAGAAGAAACAGGGCTTGTGTTGTCTGATTTCAAAAGCGATTTTATCGGACTCTGTGGCGCCGGAACGAACAATTCCGTATTCTTTATGCCATCCTGAAATAATACAATGCTTCCATCCTTGACTTCGTGAATAGTCAAACGGCCTACTTTTTCACCCTGCCGATACCATTTATAACCTTCAGAAACAAGATTCAGCAAGGCCATCGACTTTTCGGGGCGCTCCTTGTAAAAGGCCGTGCCTGCCAGGTCAAACTTAGCCGAGACCCTCGGCGGGGCAACCACGTCGGTAGCTACCCGAATAGGCTCAGGCGGTTTCTGAATTTGCACTGGTGGCGGTGGTGGCGGCGGCGGCGGCGGCGGAGGATTTATCCGCAACGCAAAGGCTTTGGCCTGTGCCTCTAATGGAGAAATCTTATCTTCTTTCTGGGGCGCGGTGCCAATTTCCTTTTTCAGTTGCTCCACGATAAAAGGCGACGATAAAAAAGACTGAATCTGAGAATTAGGCTTGAAGCCGAATATCAACACAAATATCACCCCGCACACTGCGGTGATGACTGAAACCGTACTCATTATGCGTAGTGTTCGTACCATACAGCCTGTATTCAGAGATTAAATAAGGATAAGAGGCTTTGATATGGGTTTAGACAGCCCCGTCGAAAAAAGGTTCCCTCGCAGCCCAGGCTTGAGAACCGTTTTTCTTTCAACAGCCTGTAAAAACAGGGATTTTTCTGACTATTTAAGCTTAAACCATCCACTGCACCGAACCGTTAACGTGGGGCCGTTCTTGATTTTGATGTTCAGCTCATCGGTAATATAACGTCGTACCGGCTCTTTCTGGATGGGGGGGGTGATTTCTATGGTTAGGCCGATATTAAGGTCGTCCTTCTTCTGACTGACAACCTTCATATAGCCGTTGCGGGAAGTAATGGATTCGATTTCAAAGGGCTGTTCGTAGTTGCTGACGATCCACACCTCGCGTTTGGTCACGGCGCCAGGCTCAGTGTTTTGCAGAATAATCCGCGACGGGCGAAGTTCAAACATCGCAAGGGCGTTGAAACCGACAACGACTTCTTTGGTTTGAGGGTGGTCAACGCCGATTTGAATAATTCCGGTATTGATTTCCTGGAGTTTGCTGACATCCACTGTCGGCTTCAAAATATGCTCCGTCTTTTTGTCGGCGGGGTCGAATTTACAGGTAATGGATTGTCCCGGTGAGGAAAAGCTGGTAATCGCAAACGGTGCATTATCGAGGCTTTTGACCTTCAGCGAAGCCATTCCGCCATTCTCTTTATTGATGGCAAGTTCTATGCGGTTCGGTTCCACAACAACCTTGATTTCCACCGTGGCTTTGATGGCCAGCTCGACGCGGGGGGCAACGGGGTCGTTGCTGATGACATATAAATGCTTGGTGACCGTACCGCCGGAACTGGGGCTTCGGAATGTCACGTCAATAACGCCCGATTCACCGGGAGCATAGTCTTTTTTCTTTAATTCCGGCACTGTACACCCGCAGGTACTTTGCACGGGCTCCATCTTCAAAACGCCTTTGCCGGCGTTGGAAAACTTGAATTGGCATTTATTGGAAGTATCTGGCCCCACTGCGCCGAAATCATGTTCCAATTTTTCCAGTTTGATTGATGGGGCATCCTTGTCAACCGGCTTGGCCGCGGGCTGCTCGACTGATTGCGGCGCCGGGGGTGAAATTTTTTCAGTCGCGGGGGCGGGCTTCGCAGGCAGGATCAATTCCTGCCGACAGCCGACCGTAAAAACAATTCCATATACCGCAGCAATTCCCAAAACCAGTTGAAATGCTCTTTTCATTGTCAGTATCCTCACAAAAAAACGCTTGTTTTAATTCTTTTTCTTGCAAAACCACACAATTTATAGTGTACCACGACAAGATAGAAAAACAACCCTCTTTTCGTCTCAAAAACGGATATGACTTTACAAGAACCTGCCCGAAAGGTACAATTAAAACCGTATTTTTTGATGTATTTTTTGACGGAGCAAAAAAATGTCTAATTCGAGCAAAGCCCTGTTATCCATTGTCGTTCCCGTTTTCAACGAAGCGGGAAATTTACGCCCCCTGCATGAGGAAATTACGCGGGCGATGCAGGGTCGGTTCGATTATGAAATTATTTACGTTGACGACGGCAGCACGGACAGCAGCGCAGACTGTCTGATGGAAATTGTTCGCAATAACCCGCATACCAGACTGATTCGTTTTCGACGCAATTTCGGCCAGACCGCAGCCCTCAGCGCCGGTTTTCGACATGCCCGCGGAAAAATAATTGTACCCCTCGACGGCGACGGCCAGAACGACCCCGCCGACATCCCCGCTCTCGTCGAAAAACTCTACGAAGGATATGACATCGTCAGCGGATGGCGCAAAGACCGACAGGACAACCCCGTCACGCGCACTCTGCCTTCCCGTCTGGCAAACTGGCTGATTGGCCGAATTACAGGCGTCAAGCTCCACGACTACGGCTGTACGCTCAAGGCCTACCGCGCCGAGTCTCTGGCCCAAATCCGCTTATACGGCGAAATGCACCGCTTTATCCCCGCACTCGCAAGCTGGGGCGGCGAAAAAATTACAGAAATGCAGGTTAACCATCGGCCTCGAACGCGGGGAAAAACAAAATACGGCCTGAGCCGCATGTTCAAAGTCATCCTCGACCTGATTACGATTAAATTCCTCTCGTCATTTTCCACCAAACCCATTTATGTCTTTGGCGGCCTGGGGGGAATCTGCCTCCTCGGTTCATTCCTCAGCGGACTGGCGGTTTTATATTATAAAATTCTCTATACGCCGTCTCTGCCGATGAACCGAAATCCGCTGCTGATTATATCTCTGATTCTGATGACAACGTCGATACAGTTTGTATTGATGGGGCTGCTCGCCGAAATTCTGGTCCGGACCTATCATGAGTCGCAGGATAGACCGATTTATGTCATCGAAAAAATCTATGACCCCGCCGGACGGGAAGAAGAAGTGTAAAAAAAGGTAACCGTGAAAAGAAGAAAAACATCACATCACGTCCAGCCCGCTGCTCCGCCGGAATCCCCCGGCCGCTTAAACCGCGGATGGATTGTTGAGATGATCGCCGTCCTCATTCTGGCCGGACTCCCCTTTGCGATGGGCAAATTCTTCGAATTCAATCAGCCTGACCCCTTTGACGGCGGCGCCTACGCCTATTCAGCATGGCACGTCCTCCAGGGCGCCCAGCTTTGGAAAGATGAAATTATTTCCGCTCAACCGGCGACTTTTTTAATGAATTATCTCGGCGTGGCGATGAGCGGCTTCAGCGAAACGGGATCGAAAGTCGTACAAGCCATACTGCAATTGGCCGCGCTGGGACTGATGTTTTATACCCTCCGAAAATGTTTCGACAAAACCGCCGCCGTGATGAGCACGGCAATCGCCGCGATTTATCTTTCCGCGCCCGTCATTGCCAAGTTCGGCAATGTCAAAGAACAATTTATGATCGCCTTTATGGTAATTGCCGCCTGCTGCCTCATGCTGGCGGTGAGAACTCAAAAAAATTGGTTTTGGGCCGCGGCGGGGGCCGCCGTCATCTGGCCGTATTATTTTAAACCCACCGGCCTTTCCATCCTGATGGCGACGGGAATATTTGTTCCGCTGCTGGCGCTGGTGCAAAAGTGGGGGTGGAAACTTTTCTTAAACCGTCTCTTTCTTCTGACCATCGGCGCCGTCGCGGGAATCAGCCCGCTTGTGCTGTTTTTCCATCTCAAAGCCGACGATCCCGTTGTGATTAATACGCCGCCGATGATGATGGTAAAACTTATCTTTGTGCTGGTCGCTGTCGGCTATGCCGGGATTGCAATTGCCTGGGCAAATCAGCGGTATCGTCTCCTTACCCAATTAAAAACGGTGCCTTCCATCTATTGGAAAGCCGGCATCGCCGCCGTCGTCCTGACATACGTCGCGGGCATAATCATCGTTCGCATTCAGCCGGGAGCGATTGGAGAAGATATTTGGAATTATATATCCGCCACGCCGTTTTTTAACCTCCCGCGGCAGGTGTACTGGGGGATAGACGGCTTTGCGCGTCAGTTCTGGACGGCCATGGGAACCGACGATGTCTATATCACAGGCAGTCGGGCTTTAATGGGATTTTCGCAGCAGGCGCCGATTGTCCTGCGGTACTACGGCGTACTGAAACTGCCGGTCGTTCTGGCAATTATTTCCATTCTGGTCGTTTTATGCAGAGCGGGTTTTCAAACCGTCAAAAAAATCCATACACTCGAATCACAGGACTGGATGGGAATACTGCTGGCATTGTGGTGGATTTTCGATATGGGCCTGATTTGGGTCAGCCCCCGTTCCTATGAACAGTATTATCTTCCGATGTGTGCCTCGGCGGCGATGCTGGGCGGTTATGCCGTCTGGTGGCTGATGACACGGTTCAAACCGGCTCAAAGTCATCTTGGCAAGGCACTTTGTGGAATTGGGGCGGTAATGGCTGTGGCGACGGTCTTCCCGATTTTCGCGGGCATTACACACAGCCCGTTTTCGGGCCAGCCCTACGGAGAACGCAGCAGGGGCTATGCGCAATCATGGGCTTCCACCTGGAACAGGCTGCGGGGACAGGATGTCGGGGCATGGGAACAACTCGGCGACTATATTCGGACGCACTCCGCACCGCAAGATAGGATTTATGTCTGGGGCTGGTATCCCGGCATCTATGTTCGGGCGCAGCGAATCAGCGCCTCGCCGCAGGCGTTTGAAGGCAATATGCATATTGTACCGCCGCCAAATTTGGCAGGTATAGTTTATAGTTTAACAACCGCATTTATTCAGCATCCGCCGAAGTTTATCGTTGACAGCCGCAAACGTGAATTTCCGTGGGATGTTCCGCCGATGGAACTGTGGCCGCAGGTACCAAAAAGTTTCCAGGGAAAATGGCCGGGCTTTCTTGCCGCCGATCCGCAAATCATCGAACAGTTCGAAAAAAACTATGCGGCAGTTCTGGCAAAGCAGGTCTCGCCCGAAGAGGCCGAACGATTTATGGCGATGAAACCCTTTCGGGATTATGTAATGCGGAATTACGATATCGCGCAGACATTCGGGACACACGTCGTGTTTGTGCGTAAAGCCTTGGCGACAGGTCTATGATGAAACTTTCCCGCGACCGACAACAGGACTTGAATGATAAAAGCTGGAACTGGGCGCTGCGCACCGGGCGGGAAGAATTAGGCAATCTCGAAGTCAACCTGCGGTTCCTCGAACAGACGGGGTTGCTCTACGACGGTATGAAAGCCGTCGAGATCGGCTGCGGAACCGCAAGCCTGGCCGATACGCTGTATCAAAAAGGCGTTGATATCGCCGCTTGCGATGTTTCGGAAGTGGCGATTGGCCGCGCAAAGGAAAAATATCCGCATCTGGAGTTGTCCGTTCAGAATGCCGAACAATTGCCGTGGCCGGACGAACACTTTGACGCCGTGCTGAGCTTCGACGTGCTCGAACATTTGTTTGAGCCGGATCAGCACCTCTCGGAAGTCCGCCGCATCTTAAAACCGGGCGGATATTATTTATTTCAGACGCCCAATAAATGGGTCAACGCGATTTATGAAACAATGAAAACGCGTTCACTGGCCTGGCGGCAGTATCATCCGTCGCTGCATGGCCCCGGCCGGCTCAAACGCCGACTGGCAAAACACGGATTTGAATCGCGCTTTATAAAAATGAATACCGTCAATGCATTTACGCTGCAAAAACTTGAAAGCTATCCGCGACTCCGCAAATGGTTCGGACGCCTGAATTTTCAGCGACTGCCTCTGTGGATGCAGACCAATCTCTATGTCATAGCCCGAAAAATAAAGTAACGCCTTTTCAGCCCCCGCAGGGGGCGAGATGTTGTAGCCACGCCCGTAAGGGCGTGGAATAAAGAACCGCCTGAATAAAAGTGAGCCCCCGCAGGGGGCGATATACGGAATACCAATGAAAATTTTAATGCTTAATTATGAATTTCCACCGATAGGCGGCGGAGCGGGCCACGCTCACCGGTGTCTTCTCGGCGAGTATTCACGCAATAAGAATCTGCACGTTGACGTGCTTACCAGCGGCTGCGGCCCGGGTCTTGTAAAAGAAGATTTCGCGGACAACATCAGGATTTACAAAGTCGGCATCCACAAAAAAAATCTGCATTACTGGCGAAAGCTTGAGGTGGTTGAATGGCTTTTCAAGGCAAGACGGCTGTATTTCCGGCTGCTTGGTGAAAATGCGTATGACCTGTCTCATGCTTTTTTCGCTTTTCCCACCGGCTGGCTTTGCTATAAAACAGCGAATCAACTCCCTTATATTCTCTCGCTTCGCGGCTCCGACGTCCCCGGCTACAACGTACGGCTCGGGCTGGATTACAAACTTATGGCGGGCCTTTTCCGGAGGATATGGTCCGGGGCGTCTCTTGTCGCCGCCAACAGCAGGGGGCTTTCTGAACTGGCAAAGCAGTTCATGCCGGATTTGGATATTCCTGTTATACCCAACGGCGTGGATATGAATGGTTACCATCCGAGGTCCTCGACATTGCCCGGCAGGCCGATAAACCTTCTGAGTGTCGGCCGTCTTATCAGCAGAAAACGCATCGACTGGTTAATAGAAGCCGTGGGTCTTGCCGTCAGAGAAGGGCTGGATATCCGGCTTAACATTGTCGGCGATGGAAATCTGCTTGCCGAACTGCAAAAAAAAGCCGCCGATATGAACGTTTCCAATAGGGTTGTTTTCATGGGCCTGGTTGAGCGCCGGCAGATGCCGGAGGTGTACAGGGCAAACGATATCTTCGTTATGGCCAGCCAGCATGAAGGCATGAGCAACGCCATGCTCGAGGCCGTAGCCTCCGGCCTGCCGGTGGTCACGACCGCCTGCGAGGGCGCCCAGGAGCTTATCGGCGATAACGGTATTATTGTGAATTATCCTGATTCGCGGGGGTTTGCGGCGGCGATAAAAACAATAACATCGGATACGGAGAAGTATAAAGCAATGTCAAATGCAGGCCGAAGGATAGCCGAAAAATTCTCATGGTCTGCCGTTGCCGACAGGTATATTCAATATTATGAACGAGTGGTCAGATAGACGAACTGTATTTTTACGGAAGCAATATAAATGTGCGGCATTGCAGGATTTAACTGGAAAAACCCCGAGCAGATCGGGCGGATGACAGACGCCCTTTGCCATCGCGGCCCTGATGATGAAGGGATGTATTGCGACGATAACGTCTCCCTGGGCCATCGCCGACTGTCAATTATCGACATATCCACGCGCGGCCATCAGCCCATGCAGTTTGAGCACCTGCGGATTGTCTACAACGGTGAGGTTTATAATTATCAGGAATTGCGGAAGGAACTGCAATCGGCGGGCTATCAATTTCATTCAGATACGGATACCGAAGTCATTCTGCTGTCATACCACCGCTGGGGTTCGGATTGCGTCAATCGTTTCAACGGCATGTGGGCCTTCTGTATTTATGACACTCAACAGAAAACGCTTTTTTTATCCCGCGACCGTTTCGGCGTCAAGCCGCTTTATTATTATTTCGACGGCGACAAATTCATATTCGCCTCGGAACTGAAGGCAATCAGGCTCCTGATTCCGGATTTGCGGATTAACATCACGGCGGTCAATTATTTCTTTTACCAGAAATACCTCGGCTCCGATATGACGATATACGACAAATGCAGCAAACTCAGGCCCTCTGAAAATCTCCTCTTTGACATTGAAAAAAAGCAAATCCACAAAAGCACTTATTTCGATTTGCCCGCGCAGGTTGAACAATGCCGCGGTCAGAATCTTTCCGAGCGGCTCGATGCGGCGGAAAACATCCTCACGGACGCCGTGATTAAAAGGCTGGTCGCCGATGTGCCGGTCGGCGGCTTTCTGTCCGGCGGCCTGGATTCATCGCTTATCTCGGCGATTATCACGCGGCAAAGACAGAACTTTCAGACCTTTTCGATTGGCTTCCAAGACGAGTCTTATGATGAAGTCCCGTTTTCAAAAAAAGTCGCCGAACACATCAACACCCGGCATAATGTGGAATATCTGACGATAGACGAGCAGCTTATTGAGCGGGTAATCAGCTATATGGACGAGCCGTTCGGGGATGCTTCGTTACTGCCGACGGCTTTGTTGTCGCAAATGACGCGCAAATATGTCACAGTCTGTCTTTCCGGCGACGCCGGCGATGAGGTATTTGCCGGCTATGATTCTTACAAGGCTTACAAGCTGGCTCGCTTCATTCCCTCCGGCATTGTCCGGCTGTGCCGTCCGCTGATTGATATGCTGCCGCCTTCGGAGAAAAAACTCAGTCTTGCCTTTAAAATGAAGAAATTTGCCGAAGACTATCACCCCGACCCCGCCCGGCGGCATCTGGATTGGATGGCCACGTTTACCGACCGCGACCGGCTGCCGCTCCTGGCGGACAAATTCATCGGGGCTGATGATTTCATCCGTCCCGCCGGACGAACCGACCTTACAGGAATGCAGCTTGGCGATTTTGAAAGGTTTCTGCCGGAAGATATTCTCAAAAAAGTGGATATGGCTTCCATGATGTATTCTCTGGAGGTGCGTGTTCCGTTTCTGGACTATCGTCTTGTGCCGCTGGTCCTGTCGCTTCCGGATAAATACAAAATACGGTATCTCAAAACCAAATGGCTGCTCAAGAAAATCGCATCGGGAATGCTGCCGACAGAGATTATCAACCGCAAAAAGAGGGGCTTTACCGTTCCTGTTTCCGCGTGGCTGAGAAAATCTCCTTTAATCCGCCAATTTATCACGGGCAGGGAATTTTATAATCATGGTTTTCTGCAATATGACCATGTCTGTCAGTTGTTCACGGACCATATAAACGGCAAAAGGGACAACGCCCGCAAACTGTGGCTGATTTTCGTTTTTAATTACTGGTGGCATACCATCCGCCGTAACCGGGCCTGACCTGTCATTATTAACTGTTATTTGGATTTTTTTAGTCGCATTCAAAAAATACGATAACTCCTGTTTTCAAAAGGGCCAAATATTTCCAAACAATCCCTGTTTTTTTATTGACTTTTAAATCCGTCTTGTCCTATAATCTTTCATTGGAGATGAAGAGGGAGATGTACCTCAATACCGCATTTTCCTCGCAGTATATTTTCCCTGTAACGCAAATTTCGGGGTTATTCGTTGTGACCTTCCCCCCAAAAACAGTACCAATTGCAATTGGAGTACCGGCATGATAGAACTCTATGAAACAGGAGATTTATTATGCGAGGTAAGCGGGTCAAAGAAGATCGGATTATTGCGATACTGAAAG
>VGXU01000058.1 GCA_016873215.1 Planctomycetota bacterium | reverse complement strand
CCATCAGACGACACTGCAATTTATCACCGGCCAGATATCGCTGAATGAGGTTGAATCACTGGCGATGTTCTGCGAGCAGAATCATGTCATTACTCGAATCAACCTGACGCATGGGATAGAATTGTTCAGCGACAAGCCTATTGAATTACCGGCGGAATTGCACAGGTATGAAAATCTGCTGTGTATTGTGGCTTGTCCCGGAAATGATACCTGTATAAATGGCCTGACAAACTGCCGAAAACTGGCAACGCAGATGGCTAAGCGTCTGAGCGGCGTGGAATGGAAAGATAAAGTGATTGCAATTTCCGGCTGTCCTAATCACTGCGCTCAAAGCGCCGTGGCGGATGTTGGTTTTTGCGGTTGTGTAAAAACCATCAATGGCCTGCGGCAGGAGGCATATCAGATATTTGTCGGCGGCGGCTGCGGGAAGAATGACAAACTTGCTGAAACAGGGGAGATTATCCCCGCGGAACAAATCGTGCAAAAGATAGAAACATTATGGAAAAATTATATACGAAAGGGATAAAATAATGTCATTAGAGCAATTAAAACCGGAAACACTTGCATTACATGCGGGGCAGCAGGCCGACCCGACGACCGGTGCACGGGCGGTGCCGATTTATCAGACGACATCGTATCAGTTCAAAAGCACAGAGCACGCCGCGAATTTATTCGGCCTTAAGGAATTCGGGAATATCTATACCCGGCTGATGAATCCCACGACGGATGTGCTGGAAAAGCGGATTGCCGCATTGGACGGCGGTGTCGGCGCACTGGCGGTTGCCAGCGGTCAATCAGCGATAACGCTGGCGCTGCTGAATATCGCGCAGGCCGGGGATGACCCCGTCTCGGCGGATAATCTGTACGGCGGGACGTATAACCTGTTTCACTATACCTTCCCGCGTTTGGGTGTGAAGGTCAATTTTGTTAAGTCAAATGATACGGCGGCGTTTCAGAAAGCGATTACACCGAAAACGAAGGCAATTTATGCGGAGAGCATCGGCAATCCCAAGCTGGATGTTACTGATATTGAGGGACTTGCATGGGTGGCGCACAAAAATAATATCCCACTGGTAATCGACAATACCGTCACGCCGTATCTTCTGCGGCCGATTGAATTCGGCGCTGATATCGTGGTGTATTCCGCAACTAAGTTTATCGGCGGACATGGTACGTCCATCGGCGGCCTGATTGTGGATTCCGGCAAGTTCGACTGGACCAACGGCAAATTCCCGTTAATCAGCGGTCCGGAGCCGAGTTATCACGGTCTTGATTTTGTCGAAGCGCTCAAACCGCTGGGCAATATCGCCTATATCATCAAGGCCCGCGTGACGCTGTTGCGGGATTTGGGGCCGGCGCTGTCGCCGTTTAATGCGTTCCTGTTTCTGCAGGGACTGGAAACGCTGCATTTGCGTCTGCCGCGTCACGCCGCCAACGCGCTGACGGTTGCCGAGTATCTGCAAAAGCATCCGGCTGTATCATGGGTCAGTTACCCCGGGCTTAAGTCCAGTCCTGAGTTTGTGCGGGCAAAAAAATACCTGCCCAATGGGACCGGAGCGATTCTCGGCTTCGGTATTAAAGGCGGGCTGGAAGCAGGGCGGAAGTTCATTGATTCGCTGCAATTGATTTCACATCTGGCCAATGTAGGCGACGCCAAGACCCTTGCGATTCACCCGGCCACGACGACACATCAGCAGTTGTCGGAAGCGGAGCAGCTTGCGACCGGCGTAACGCCCGATTTTATCCGGCTGTCCATCGGCATTGAACATACCGATGATATTATCGCCGACATCGAACAGGCATTGAGGAAATCACAGATTTAAGAGGCATTACTTATGAATATTTACGAAGATATCACCCAAACCGTCGGGCGTACGCCGCTGGTACGACTTCGTCGTATCGGAAGCGATGCCGGCGCACAAATCGTTGCAAAAGTCGAATTCTTTAACCCGCTTTCCAGCGTCAAAGACCGTATCGGCAGGGCGATGATTGATGCGGCCCAACAGGACGGTCGATTACGGCCCGGCGGGCTTATTGTTGAGCCGACCAGCGGCAATACCGGCATTGCCCTGGCGTTTGTCTCCGCGGCACGCGGGTATAAGCTGGTTCTGACGATGCCGGAAACAATGAGCCTCGAACGGCGGGCGCTGCTGAAAATTCTTGGCGCCGAATTAGTATTGACTCCCGGCGGCGAAGGAATGAAAGGCGCGATACGTAAGGCCGAGGAAATCGCCGCCTCCACGCCGGGGGCGTTTATGCCGAACCAATTTTCCAATCCGGCCAACGTCGAGGTTCACCGCAAAACCACTGCCGAGGAAATCTGGAATGACACCGGCGGCAAGGTCGATATTTTGATTTCCGGTGTCGGCACCGGCGGTACCATTACCGGCGTCAGCAGCATCATTAAAGAGCGCAAACCGTCATTTAAGGCCATAGCCGTCGAACCTGCCGAGTCGCCCGTTTTATCCGGCGGCAAGCCCGGCCCGCACAAAATTCAGGGTATCGGTGCCGGTTTTGTGCCGGCGATTTATCGTCCGGAACTGGTCGATGAAATCGTACAGATTGATGCACCAACGGCCGGCGATTTCGCGCGAAGAGCGGCCCGCGAAGAAGGGCTGCTGGTCGGTATCTCCAGCGGCGCGGCCATTGCGGCGGCGACAAAGGTTGCCGCCCGGCCGGAGAACAAAGGAAAACTGCTTGTGGTTATTATTCCCAGTTGCGGTGAACGCTATCTGTCCACCTGGCTTTTCAGCGATTTTGTAAGTGAATAGAAATTGACCGCTAAGGTGTTTCGGCCGGGGATTTATTTGTTTCCTGTTCCCGCAGCCAGTTGACCGGCGCCAGGTCATCCGTAAGCACTTTTGCCCTGCGGTCCGGATAAATGTCTGTCCGCAGCAGCTCTGCAATCTCAACTAAATCGAAGGACAGGGCATGCAATTGCTGTATTTGTCCTGCATGTTCCACGGCCTCTTGTTGGGTCAATATCGGGCAGGCCGGGCCGGGCGATACCAGCATGGCATTGCCTGAAGCAGCGCCGAAAAACGCCTGGCTGCGCCCGAAGACGGATATGAAGGTCTTGAACTCCGCATCAAAAAGACGGTTGGTGTAAAATACATTGGCAATGACGACGCCATCATCGGCCAATACGCCTTTGACCTCCTGAAGGAATTCCTTTGTCATCAGGTGAAATGGGATGTAGTCGCCGTTAAAGGCATCGAGGATAATCATGTCGTATTTTGGCACAGGGTCACGACGCAACTGTTTTTTAATAAACATGCGTCCATCATCCACATACACTTTGAGTTTTTCATCCTCCTTGAATCCCATAAACTGTGCCGCGACCGGCGGAATATCAGGGTCGATTTCAGCCACGTCGATTTCCATTGTCGGGAAATAATGACGCATCTGGCGCGGGATGACTCCTCCTCCCAGCCCCAGCACCAGCATCTTTTTTGGTTCCGGTTTATAGAGCAGGCCGCAGAATGTCATTCTTGAGTATTCGAGCATGTGTCGCTGCGGGTCATTCGAATCAACCTGGCTTTGTATATTCGAGGTGGCTCGTTTGCCGAATTTAAGAGATACGATGGACCCGTTTTTATAAACGAAAATGCCGTTATAAAGCGAATTTTTCTGATGGATAACCTCGCCCAACTGACGGGTGGCGGTCGCGGCGAATCCAAAAGAGGTCATACATACCATTAAAATCAGGATTGTCTTATGGGTTCGATTTTTCATTGCTGCCGTCCGTTCGAATCACTATAGAGGTTCTTTTTGGCCTGCATAGCCGCCGACAGCAGAACCATCGCGCCAAGAACTGCCAGCACAGCTCCCGAAATACAGAGCGTCATCCGCAGCGAGTAAAGCACAAGATAAAATGCGGCAACCACGCAGCCTGCGAAACTGGCCACGGTGGAGGTTGCGAGCACCAGGCCGGCGTTAAATCCGGAATCGCTTGCCTCGGTTGTCAGCCAGTGCATGACAGTGGGCGAGACCGTACCCAGCAGTACGGTCGGAGTGCCGAACAAAATAAGAGAAGCCAGAAGCGAACCCCATTTTTCATCGAGGCCGATATTGAATATCATATCACATACGGGTTCTGCGAAAAAAGGTATTGCGTACATCCATACGCCGGTTGCCGTCATCGCGGCCCCCAGCGCCGATCGTGCGCTGATTTTTCCGGAAAGCCATCCGCCGAGCATATAGCCGACCGAAAGGCTCAGCAGGAAAACTCCGATCACGCTGCCCGTGACCACATAGACCGCGCTGCCGAAATAGGGGACCAGCACGCGAACCCCGAGAATCTCCAGTTCCATCATAAACCAGCCGCAGATGCACGCGATAAAAATAATTCCCACGGCGCGCAGCCTGCGCCTGTTTGCCTTTATCGCTTTTGCGGATGGCGTAAGTGTTATCGAATCAGAATTATTCATTAAACCATGACTTCCCGATAGTCTATATCGCTATGGGGTTAACACCCGCGAGGAATTATCCTCACACGAAGAGTTTATACCGCAAATTAGGGCAAAAAGACAGAAGAATCTGAATGTACGAAAGCGGGTGGACCAGAAATTAGATGCGGATCAATTAAAAACATACCCCATATTGTCTATGTGAATTGACCGTTTGCGGCGGGGTAAATTTATTGACGCGAACCCTGTCGGGTCGTATGATAGTGCCTTTGGGAAACTCAGGATGAGCAAGACAAAGACTTCACAGATACAATTTGACATCGAACGCTGCAAAGGATGCGGGCTTTGTGTGCTGTATTGCCCGCGGGGATATTTGCGGCTGTCACAGGAATTGAATGCGCAGGGCAATTCTTATGTGGAGATGATTGACGCCGCAGCGTGCAATGCCTGTGGAATCTGTTTTCGAATGTGTCCGGATGTGGCGATTGATATCAGCGGCGATAAATCCGGTTCTGCGGATGACACAAAATCGCCGCCAGACAAGCCTTCAGGAAAGTGAGCAGCAATGGCTGAGAAGATTCTGCTGAAGGGAAATGAATTGCTGGCTGAAGCGGCCGTGCGGGCCGGCTGTCAGTTTTTCGCCGGGTATCCCATTACCCCGCAAAATGAAGTTTCGGAATACCTGTCCTGGCGGCTGCCGCAGGTGGGAGGGGTATTTATCCAGGCCGAAAGCGAAGTAGCCGCAATCAATATGCTTTTCGGGGCCTCGGCCGCGGGGGCGCGATGCATGACCAGTTCCTCCTCGCCGGGTATCAGTCTCAAGCAGGAGGGCATCAGCTATATTACCGCCGCCGAGCTGCCCTGCGTGATTGTCAATATCCAGCGCGGCGGTCCGGGCCTGGGTAATATCCGCGCTGCACAGGGTGATTATTTCCAGGCCGTCAAGGGCGGCGGGCACGGCGATTATCGGCTCATCGTTCTGGCCCCGGCGACGCTGCAGGAAGTCTATGACCTGACAATGAACGCCTTCGATTACGCCGACTACTGGCGCAACCCGGTAATGATTCTGGGCGACGGCATTCTGGGCCAGATGGCTGAACCCGTTGAGACGAAACCTTATAAACCGATTCTGCAAATCCCGCCCAAAGATTATATCCTCGATGGCTGCAAAGGCCGGGCGCCGCGCGTAATTAAAACACTGATTCTCAAACCCGAATTGGGACTGGTGACCCACAATGAAGAGATGCAGGCCAAGTATCGCAAAATCGAACAGGCCATCCAGCTTTGTGAAGAGTATGAAACTGCCGATGCTGAATTGATTGTTTCTGCTTATGGTATTCCCGGCCGGGTTGCCAAAGGTGCCGTCAAAATAGCCCGTAAAAAAGGAATCAAAGCCGGCCTCATTCGCCCTGTCAGCCTCTGGCCGTTCCCGAAAAAACCGTTTGTGAAAGCAGCTCAAACCGCAAAACAGTTTTTAGTCGTGGAAATGAGCCAGGGCCAGTTTATTGAAGACGTCAAATTGGCGATGGAATGCAGACGGCCGGTGGAGTTCCTCGGCAAAGGCGGCGGCTGGTATCCGACACAGGAGGCCATCCTCGAAAAAATCGAGCAAATGCTCCAGAGTCCGAAAGGAGCGAAATCATAATGGAATTTCATTATCCTGATGCGCTTTATAACTCTCATACCCATTATTGTCCCGGCTGCGGACATGGGATTACACATCGTCTCGTGGCTGAAGTCATTGATGAATTGGGTATCCGCGAAAAAACCATTGCGACCGCGCCCGTCGGCTGCGCCGTGCTGTTTTATGATTATATGAAGTTTGATATTATCGAATGTGCCCACGGCCGCAGCCCCGCGGTGGCGACGGGGATCAAACGGATACTGTCCGACCGGGTGGTATTTACCTATCAGGGTGATGGCGATCTGGCGGCGATTGGCACGGCCGAGACGATTCACGCCGCCAACCGCGGTGAAAACATCACCGTCATTTTCATCAACAACGCTATTTATGGTATGACCGGCGGACAGATGGCCCCGACGACGATGCTCGGCCAGTACAGTACCACCACACCCAAAGGCCGGGGCAAGAATGGCGAAGGCGCTCCTATCCGCGTCTGCGAATTGCTCAGCAGTCTGGAGGGCGTCTGTTATCTGGAGCGTGTGGCGGTGAGTTCCCCCAAAGATGTCATGCAGGCCAAACGGGCAATCAAAAAAGCGTTTGAGAATCAACTGGCCGGCAAAGGCTACTCGCTCGTGGAAGTGCTTTCAATGTGTCCGACGGATTGGAAACTTGCGCCCGAAGATGCGCTTAAATTCGTAAATGACGACATGAAAAAGATATTTCCGCTGGGCGTATTTAAAGACAGGTAAAAATGCAAAAGGTAAAATGGTGGAATCCGCTTGCAGCGGATACTGAATATGATGAATGAAACACGAATCATTATTGCCGGGTTTGGCGGACAAGGCGCTGTCGCGCTGGGCAATGTCTTGGCGCGGGCCTGTATGATTGAGGGCAAGAGCGTCACCGGGATGGTGGCTTACGGCCCGGAGATGCGGGGCGGAACCGCCAGTGCCACCATTGTTGTCTGTGATGACGAAATCGCCTGTCCCTTTGTCGAAACACCCGACCATGCGATTATTCTCAATCAGCAGTCGCTTGACAAATTCGAAGACAGTATCGTTCCCAACGGCCTGATTCTGGTCAACACCTCGATTATACGCCGGCCCGTGCGGCGAACAGACCTGACGCAGATTCAGGTCGCCGCCACCGAGATTGCCCGGTCACTGGGCAGTATCAAGAGCGCCAATATGGCGGCGCTGGGAGCCTTTATCCAGCATACGAAACTGCTGCGGATGGAAAACGTTGAACGCGGAATGCGGGAACTCTTCGGCGGCAAAAATCCCGTGATGGTGGAAACCAATATCCGGGCTTTACGGGAGGCCGCCCAGCGATTTACGCTGGTACAGCCAAAACAATAGGATATGAATAATCAAATTTTACAGAGCGGACTGGCCGGGCAGGTGATGGCCGGATTAAAACGCCGCAGAAGCCCCGCGATGGGACTTCGAATGACGGCGATGATTGACGTCATCTTTCTGCTGCTGACGTTTTTCGTGCTGACCGCCAGGTTCAAACAGCCTGAATCCCATTTGAACGTCACATTGCCTAAACCTGCCGTGGGTGCAGCGCAGGTCGTTTCCGAAGGGCCGTTGTCCGTCCAGCTCAAGGCGGTGGACAATGGGTGCGAAGTCATTTTCGCGCAGGCGGATAAAATCATTTTGCACCCCGGTACAATCGATACCAATCTGGCCGAACTGAACGCACGGTTTCCGGCCGTAGCTTCATCGTATAATCTTGCCGAACAGGGCGTTGAACTCCATTGCGATAATGCCGTGCAGTGGGACTATGTGGTCAAGGTCTATGATGTGATGTACCAAATGGGGGTGACGAAAATCACCTTTGTGACGGAGAAATAAAAGGCGAGAGCCGCTCTTATTAACAGGCAGCTCGAAAATCAAGATGCGCCGAATTCGTTGAGATTCCAGTCGTAGGTGATAAATTTGAAGGTATAGTCCGTGGTTTCCAGCAGGTTTTTCTGTTCTGCGGGCAGAAAAGCCGTCAAAAAATTCAGCCACGCCTTTTCGTCGTCTTTGCGATTGCGGAATTTCTTAATCTGGGCGTATTCCGATTTCAAAAAGACATTTCGGTACGTATTGAACAGATTGGATATATCGAGCACGGTATTGTCTTTTTCCCATATCAACCCTCGCGGACTGGTCAGAAATTTTCGCGACTGGTCGTCGAGCTGCTCATTGAGCGTTTCGGCCCGGTAAGGTTCCTTTCGCAAAAACGCGCCTCCCCGTGTGGCATTGCTCAGCGCAAAACAAATTCGCGGGTCTTTGAATCGTTCCAGGATCAGTTCCTGTTCGATTTCCTGCAGGTTGTATTCCAGTCCCTGAATCGTGAAGTAATTCTTCGTCCACGGACTGGAAATCTGCATAATACTGTTGTTGGGGTATAGAATCATATACCATTTGGGTTCAATGGGATAGTTATCGACAATCAGTTTAAGCGTGCAGAAATTATACGCGTTGATCCAGAAGGCCTGTTTTTCCGCGTCGCTCATCGCCATAATTTGAGCCGGGTGGACCGTTTCAAGTATTTTAATGACGTTGTACAGTTCGGATCGTTTCCGGCGGAGCAGGGAATAGTTCACATCTCCATTGTCGTCAACGTACTGGCTCAAAATGTTCTCGCAGGCCTTATACAATTCCGGCAGGGGGGACTCTTTAGGCAGGTAAAGAGAATCTTCGTCTGACTTTGAGGAAGACGGTTTCTGATTCGGGTCATTGGATGCTGACGCGGGGGATTTCGCCGCGTTTCCACCGTTTTTAGGGGTTGCGGCTATCACAGCCGTTATCAATAACGCAGCGAGTAACAGGACAACAAAACCGATAATTGCTTTTTTTCTTGTCATATGAAATTTTTCGTTTTCGAGTAACCCAATAATAATTATAAATCAATATAAGCCCGGCCGACCGCTTTTTCAATTTTTTTTCAAGGTTTCAGGGCTATGCCCGGTTTCAAACAGCCGTATCCGGAATTCAATTATTTATGATTTTCTTTCTATTTTGTCGGCACAAGAGCCGTGTTTTTTAACGAGTTTTTGCCGGACTTACGTAAACTGTTTTTATCATCGAACTCTGACATAGTATTATAAGACCTGCCGGACATTTTTGTGCGGGAAATTTTGCCGTGCCGATACGCGGATTCTCTCGGGAGTGCAGAATTTACTTGGAAGTTCTTGCCGGTTTTTTCGCCAGCCCGAATACCTCCATCCATCCATCAGCTTCCGCCAAGCCGATGCCTTGCCGTTTTTCCTGCGGTTCCCGGGCAGGTGTCGGCTTTTCCACAAACTCGCAGACCTGCTGCCAGAAATCATCGGCTTTCACGTCCGGGCATCTTCTGTGTTTGGCCGCGGCCCGTATTCGCCGGTCGCTGCTGACGACCGTCAATCGTTTCGGCGCCGTATTTTCAAAAATAAGCCGTTCCATCACGGCGTCGGCTTCAACCCCGTGGCCGGAAAAAACAATTTGCAATCCGCCGGTACCATGGAGTCGGTCTTTTTGCCGCGGGCCGATGCCGTCAAAGATAATGGTTCCGCGATGCCGGCTGCGACGTAAATATTCACGCAGCACCATACACAATTCAGCCTCGGCGAACCGGGGATGTTCCAATTGCTTCTGTACGCTTCGCAGCAGATTATATCCGTCGATTAGAAAGGGCATAATGCAGCCTTTAGACTGCCGAGTAACGGATTTCGCCGGCGACGATAGTGGTGATGACCTTGCCTTTGACCGTCCAGCCGTGATAAGGACAGTTTCGGCTTTTGGAAAAGAATTTTTCCGCGTCAATCGTCCACTCGGCGTTGGGGTCGATGATCGTCACGTCCGCCCGGTCTCCCATACCCAGCCGGCCTTTCTCCACGTCCAGCACTTTGGCCGGTCGATACGTCAGCATCGCCAGCATCGCCGGCCAGTCAATAACGCCCGGCTCAATGAGCGCCTTGATATACAATGGCAAGGCGCATTCAAGACTGGCGATACCGAACGGCGCAGCCAGAAATTCCAGTTCTTTCTCGCTTCTCAGGTGCGGCGCATGGTCGGTCGCCAGCGCGTCAATCAACCCGTCTTTGATGGCCTGTCGCAGCGATTCGATGTCCGCCTCGGTGCGCAGCGGCGGGTTGACTTTGTAATTGGTGTCATAATTGCAGACCATATCTTCCGTCAGCAGCAGATGGTGCGGCGACGCTTCGCAGCTGACCGGCAGCTTCATCTCTTTGGCCTCGCGAATAATTTTTACCGACCCCGCGGTGGAAATATGCTGTACGTGATAACGGTAGCGGCATTTGCGCACAAGCTGTACGTCACGCCAAAGCATCATTTCCTCGGCCAGCGGGTCAATGCCCGGCAATCCCAGTACCGTTGAACAATACCCGGCATTCATCACGCCGTGCCCCGCAAGCGTGTCATCCTGACAATGCTGACAAATAACCCGGTCGAACATCGAGACATATTTCATCGCCCGCAGCATCATCGAGGCGTCCTGCACGCCGCCGCCGTCGTCGGTAAAACCGATGGCCCCGGCCTGACTCATCAGCCCGATTTCCGCCAGTTCCTTGCCCTTGCGTTCCTTAGTAATTGCCCCCATCACATAAATGTAAGTCTTGCGGGCCTGCCTGCCCATACGATGGACAAATTCGACCGCCGTCGCTTCGTCAACGGCGGGGGTGGTATTCGGCATACAGACGACCGACGTAAATCCGCCCGCCACCGCCGCCGCCGAACCCGATGCGATGGTTTCTTCTTCTTCGTCGCCCGGCTCACGGAAATGCACATGCAAGTCAATCAGCCCCGGCGAGACAATTTTGCCCCCGGCGTTAATCACCTGTGCGTCGCACGCGCTCGTCGGACCGATATGCGACACCCGGTCGCCCTCTATCAGCACGTCCGTCACCCGGTCCACCTTATTGGCCGGGTCTATCAACCGCCCGTTTTTAATCAGTATTCGTGTCGTCATCTTGCCTATGCACTATAAACTATGGACTATAAACTTTTCCGGTTATTCATTTATTTGTATCGCCGTGGCCTGGTTGACTAAGAACAGCACCGCCATCCGCACCGCCACCCCGTTGGAAACCTGCTGTAAAATCACGCTGTTCGGCCCGTCGGCCACTTCTGACTCAATTTCCACGCCGCGGTTGATCGGCCCCGGATGCATCACCACGATATCCTTTTTGGCCCGTTTCATCCGGTCCACCGTCAGCCCGAAAAAGTGCGAATACTCCCGCACCGACGGGAACAAATTCCCGCCCAGCCGCTCAAACTGAATCCGCAGCATATTAATCACGTCCAGCTCTTCAATCACTTCGTCCAGATTATGCGATACGCGCACGCCGAGCTGGCTGATACCGGCCGGCATCAGCGTCGGCGGCCCAATCAAAATCACCTTGGCGCCCAGCTTGGTCATTGCATAGATATTGCTGCGAGCCACGCGCGAATGGGCGATATCACCGACAATCCCCACCGTCAGCCCGTCTAATGAACCTCTGACCTGGCGGATGGTATAAATGTCCAGCAGCGCCTGAGTGGGATGTTCGTGAAAGCCGTCACCGGCGTTGACCACACAGGCGTTAATGCTTCGGCTCAGCAGTTTCGGCGCGCCGCCGGCGCTGTGGCGGATAACGACGATATCCACGCCCATCGCTTCGAGGTTGCGGGCCGTGTCAATCAGCGTTTCGCCCTTGTTGACGGAGCTGGAGGTCTTGGTGAATTCGATGACGTCGGCGCTGAGCCGGTTGGCCGCCAGCGTAAAACTGTTGCGCGTCCGTGTGCTGTCTTCAAAAAACATATTAACCACGACCTTGCCGCGCAGTGTCGGCGCTTTTTTGACGGAACGGGTGCTGAATTCTTCAAAGCCCTTGGCCGTGTCGAGGATAAATTCGATTTCCTGCCGGCTCAATTCCGCCAGTCCGATGAGATGTTTATGCCGCCATTGAAATTTCGTGTCCATACGCTCCCAAACCGTGTCAACTTCCCGTCTTACCGCAGTCTCTACCCCGCGTCCATACTATCGCTCCTTTGCGATTTCCGTTTCGCATCTTTCGTTGTCTAAGAACTAAGAGCTCAAAACTAAGAACTCTTCTCAACGATCACTTCTTCCTTGCCGTCGCTTTCTTCCAGATGCACCCGGACGAACTGCTCCAGCGGCACGTCCGTGCGGATGCCGACATAATCGGCCCGAATGGGCAATTCCTGGTTGCCCCGGTCCACCAGCACCGCCAGCCGGACTTTTTTCGGCCGGCCGAGGTCCGTCAATGCGTCCATCGCCGCACGCACCGACCGCCCCGTATGCAGCACGTCATCCACCAGCAGGATAAATTTGCCGTCGATGGAGAAGGGGATATCCGTTGGCTGCACCGTCACCTGCGCTGCGCCGTTAGGCGTATTGAAGTCGTCCCGGTACAGCGATATATCCAGCGTCCCGCACGGGATTTCCCGTCCCGTCTTTTCGGACAGGGCGGCGCTCAAACGCCCGGCCAGGATTTCTCCCCGGCTGCGAATCCCGATGACCGCGAAATTTTTATCTTTGGACACGTCAGGCAGAATTTTAGCAAGCATTTCATCAAGGACTTGTGCTATCTGCGCTGCGGTGAGAAGTTTTTTCATCGTACAAGACTCTTCTTGTCCACTATAAACCCTTATCTCTTGCCTCTCGTCTCTCGTCTATAGACCGGCTTTGTCGAAGTATATCAATTTCCGACCCCAAACGCAACAATTATATATTAACAGAAGTGCAGCTAACAGAAGCACGGCGGCGCAAACAGCCCAAGATAGGGGCGAACCTGTGTGTTCGCCCCTACATTTTACGTCCGCTCCCGGCCGTTAGGTTTCGGCCCAAAGGGGCCAGAATAATCTTATTTCCGGCTGACCATCAGTTCAATGTCTTCCAGCAGCGCCTGGAGGTCTTCTTCGTGCTCCACTTCCTGCGAAAGGATTGTCAGCACAATATTGTACGTCACGGGGTCGGCCTTTATGGTTTTGTCCAGCAGCTTCTTGTAAGTGCTGATGGCGCATTGCTCGCCCTTGATGTTCTGTTCGAGGATGACCTTGACGTACGCGTCATTCGGCGCATCATAGCCGCAGTTGGTGAATTTGTACCAGTCTTTGGGATTGTTGACCGGCGTGCCGCCCAATTGAATAATCCGCGTCGCCAGTAGCAGGGCGTGAGCCAGCTCCTCCGTGGCGTGAAGTTCCAATTCGGCGATGACGGCGTCTTTCATCGGGCCTTTGACGATTTTGGCGCCGAGCCAGTATTGATAATAGGCCAGCCATTCGTCGCAGAACGCGCGGTTGAGCAGGTCCAAAAGCTCCTTAACGTCCATACCGACAATTTCAGTTCCCCGGGTTCCCATCGCAAACTCCTTTCAGCAAGAGATAGTTCCTGTTTTTACCGTGGACATACTATAGCCGGGATTCCGGCAGTTGTCAATGTGTCTCACAGCCGACCCTTCTCACAGCCGACCCCGGCTGTGTCATTCCCGCGAAGGCCGGAATCCAGGATTGAGCCCGTGAGGGCGACATAATAAAGCCACGGGCGCAAGCCCGTGGAACAAAGAGCCCGCCGAAAAATTCCTCCCCTGTTTACAAAATGGTGCAGTATGTCTATAACGGAGCCAATCTGATAGCCGAGTACGAAAATGGTTGTCTGACCTGCTCTGTAGAAAACTTGTGTTTTGGAATCCCGAAGGGGTTAAATAAAATAGCCGGTGGTGGAAACCCCCGGAAAGAATGGCTTCCTTCACTTTTTTTGAGCCCCGAAGGGGCGGCACATATTCAGCTTTTCTACAGAGCAGGCCTGACCCGATTTGGTTCACTAATCGTCCATCAGGAATGGCCAAAAATGACTATCGAACTTGCTAAACTCCCTCCTCTTATGTTAGACTGGATCGGACCTGACTATACGACCAAAGAAGAATTCTCTTTAAGGAGGGAGGATGTACCATGTTATCCCTTTTGTGAGCTAAAGCCGGCTTGACAACTTCTCTTTTACTGATTTTCATTTAATTTCTTTAGGCATAGTATTTACAACTTCTATAAAGTCTGAAGGCCAATGTTGCCAATTACGCGTCTTTAATGTTCCTGCAGATTCATCATTTACAGACACGATCACCCAGTGTCCAATCGGAGAATATATGTTAAATTTAATTTTTTTAATTCCCAACGGCCCTATATTTTCCGGCCATACATACTCATTTGTTTTATCCGGACTTGGATTTGTTGCATTTAGAATCTCCTGTAAATTGTCTTTTGAATATTCCATTTTGGGAAAAAGCACAAGCAAACCAAAGTCATCAGCCTGATAAGCTGCAATTATTGAATTATGGACCGTTTTTATAACGGTCCATTGATTGAGTGAAATTGAAGCGTTGAATTGTTCAGGGATGATGATTCTGCCTTGTGCAACTGCAAAGCGTTGATGGACGCCGGTCATGTTCCAAGTTTTCCAGTCACCAATACCCTCAATTCTTATCGTGTCCGTCAGACGGTCGCCCTGTCCCGGCAAAATAAGTGTGATCGGCCGGGCAATAACTTTACCCGAAACTCCTGTAAAAGCTCCGCCTGCACTCAATAAAAAATTGTCTGAACCGGAATATATTTCCGGGGATCCTTTCTGCGGATGCCCGAACACAGCATAATACTCATCAGATTTATGAAACAGGATATCCATGGTTTTCTGGACAGGCGTGTAGCTTGAAAAGATCATGGCCAGCAGCATTTGACCACGTTCATTTCGCAAATCTTCCTGCGAATACTCTAAGCCTGCCCAGAATCGCAACGGTAATTCAATTGGATTCAAGTCAAGACGGTCGCTATTTGCATAACAAAAATGTCTGCGAAAAGAAGTGCATTGCTTCCAATCTAAGCTGCCATAGACATAACGCTTACTGATGTTATCCAGAATCGAAGTCGCAAGCATTTTCACTTCGGGACTTGCCGCATAATCGGCCAAATTGAGCAAAGGTGACCTTCCCCCGTTTATAGTACCACTAAAAATTGGAATATCCAGCGTTAATTAATCCCGCTTCCACCGGCATGCCGGTGGAAAATTTCCTACTCTCTCGGTCTATAAACTCCTCTGGCGTCAGGTA
>VGXU01000057.1 GCA_016873215.1 Planctomycetota bacterium | reverse complement strand
AGATCCGCGCCGGCAAAATGCTCGACGCCGACCAGCGCGACGCCCTCCGCGCCCAGGTCATCCGCCAAAAACTGGCAAATAATTAAACAACTTTATAAATTTCTGAAACAGAAGCCCGGAGCGGCAGCGACGGGATTTTTCTGCCTCCAACAATATCAAATCGGCTCGCTTCCGCTTGCCGCTGCTGTCTTGTCACAACTTTTTTGCCCTTGGTGCGATCAATATTCCTGCCCACGCCCGCCTTTGGTGGATGGGCAGGCCACCCATCGAAAGGGTATGGACAAATTGTCCCCACCCTTGGACAAGCTCTTCGTCCCTCGATGCGGGCTTGTCAAAATCAACCGCAACAGGCCAAATTCTGCCAAAATGGCATAAGTAATTATAGGTCTGTAATTTGCAACCCTTTTTATATAAACAACTTACAAAATCCAAACGGCAATGGCACAGGCTTTGCATCTTTTTAAGCTGTGAAATTCTAACGATATGGCTTCTTATAGAATTACAGGAGCAAAACAATGGCAAAAATCATAGGCATAGACCTCGGAACAACCAACTCAGTCGTATCGGTGATGGAAGGCCCGGCGCCGAAAGTGCTGATTAACGCCAGCGGCTCACGGCTCACGGCCTCGGTCGTCGGCTTCACCGACAAAGGCGAACGCCTCGTCGGCCAGACCGCCAAACATCAGCAGGTCACCAACCCGACCAACACCGTCTTTTCCATCAAGCGGTTTATGGGCCGCCGGCACCACGAAGTCGGCACGGAAGAAAAGATGGTTCCGTACGCCGTCACCGGAGGCTCCGATGAATTAGTCAAAGTCAACATTCGCGGCAAAGAATACACGCCCCCGGAAATCTCGGCGATGATTCTGCAGGACCTCAAAAAGACCGCCGAAGATTATCTCGGCGAAAAAATAGAAAAAGCCGTCATCACCGTCCCGGCCTACTTTAACGATTCCCAGCGGCAGGCCACCAAAGACGCCGGCACTATTGCTGGTCTCGACGTGGTGCGCATTATCAATGAACCCACCGCCGCGGCCCTGGCCTACGGCACGGAAAAAAAGAAAAATGAAAAAGTCGCCGTCTTCGATTTCGGCGGCGGAACATTCGATATTTCGATTCTCGACATCGGCGACAACGTCTTCGAAGTCCTCAGCACCAACGGCGACACGCACCTCGGCGGTGACGACCTCGACGAAGTGCTGATTCATTTCCTCGCCGATGAATTCAAGAAGAAAGAAGGCATCGACCTGCGTCAGGACCCGATGGCCCTCCAGCGGCTCAAAGAAGCCGCCGAAAAATGCAAATGCGAACTCAGCCAGCAGGTCGAGTCGGCCGTCAATCTGCCGTTTATCACCGCCGACGCCTCCGGTCCCAAGCATTTGAATATCTCCATCACCCGCAGTAAATTCGAAGCGCTGTGCGCTGCTGTGTTTGAACGGCTCAAGGCCCCGTGCCATCAGGCCCTCAAGGACGCCAAGCTGTCGGCCAAGGAAGTCAACGAAGTGCTGATGGTCGGCGGCTCGACCCGTATTCCGCTGGTGCAGAAAATCGCCCAGGATATTTTCGGCAAGGTTCCCAACAAGAGTCTCAACCCCGACGAAGTCGTTGCCATCGGCGCCGCCATTCAGGGCGCCATCCTGGCCGGCGACGCGGGCGTCAAAGATATTCTGCTGCTGGACGTCACGCCGCTGTCACTGGGCGTCGAAACGCTCGGCGGCGTGCTGACCAAGCTGATAGACAAGAACACCACGATTCCTACCAGCAAAAAAGAAGTGTTCTCCACCGCCGCCGACAGCCAGACCAGCGTCGAAATCCACGTTCTCCAGGGCGAGCGCGAATTCGCGCGCGACAACCGCACGCTGGGCCGTTTCCAACTGGCCGGGCTTGCTCCCGCGCCGCGCGGTATGCCGCAGATTGAGGTGGCGTTTGATATCGATGCCAACGGTATCCTCAACGTCTCGGCCAAAGACCTCGGCACAGGCAAGGAACAGTCGATTAAAATTCAATCCTCCTCCGGCCTGAGCAAAGATGAAGTCGAAAAGATGAAGCACGAAGCCGATGCTCATTCCGCCGAAGACAAGAAACGGCGCGAAGTGGTGGATTTGAAGAATCAGGCCGACCAGCTTGTCTATTCGACCGAAAAAACGCTCAAAGAGTACGGCGACAAAGTCGATGCCAAAGTTCGCGGCGATATCGAAAGCGCCGTCAACAGTCTCAAAGAGGCCGCCAAGGGCGAAGACGGCGGAGCCATTAAGAAAGCGATGGACAAGCTCAACGAGACCGCCCAGGAACTCGGCAAGGTGCTGTATGAGGAAGCCGCCAAAAAGCAGCAGGCGGCCAAACCTGCCGGCGGTGACGCCCCCAAGGGCACGCCAAACAGTGCCCCCGAAGAAGGCGAAGTCCGGCGTAAAGGCGGCGACGATGTCATCGACGCCGAATTCGAACCCAAATAACGCAACCGCAGATTTCACAGATTGACACAAATAATAAAGGCCCGCGATGTGCGGGTCTTTTTTGTTTTATATCTTTGTTATTGCTGCGGCTTTTTAACCAATTCATACCCCGGCGGAATGTTATTCACATCGAACAGCGAATCATCCAGTGGCGTTTTGTAATCAAAGTCACTGATGATCATCAATCGTTTTTGCTGCTTTGCCTCTATTAATACGGGCATTCCGCTTTCAGGGTCAACCCACACGGACCAGTCTTCTCCCCCGGCGGTCGTCCCCTCGAAGCCTTTACAGGATTTGCCGTTGATTTCACGCGCTGCTAAAGTTTTTTCATTACCGTTTTTCAGCCGCAACGCAATGTTAATAATGTCGGGATCCTGCCTCGGCCCTCTTCCGGCTTCCCAGAATTCCGCTTTTTGGGTATTCGGATCCAGCGTAAGCGTCTTGAGTTTTGCGCCGGAAAGGTCACAGATAAAAATAGTTCCATTCGTCCGAAGCTCACGGCGATGGCTCAGATCCTTGCGTAAAGTTCGGTTTGTATGTTCCCTCCCATCCGGATAACGATATGTGTCCGTACAGGAGTATCGTCCGACTTTGACGGTGGGCTGATTTTGTTTAAGTGTTTCTTTTCGGACTTTCAGTTCATAGCCCGCCGGCGGTTCCGTGCTGAATAATGACGGGTCAAAATTGTCCGGGTACTGAAATTCACTCATAATAATTGTTCGTCCCGGCTGCACCAGTTCAACATAGACCGGCAAATGTGTCCGTGTGTCGGCCCAGATGGTAAAATCATTGATTGGATCGGGGCAATGAAATCCTGTTGTTGTTTTGCCTTCAATGGTTTTTTCACCCAGGGGCTTTGCGTCCGTGGCCTGGATTCTCTGTACAAAACCCAGCACATCAAAATTAATATGTTTTGGTTCTGTGGTGTCGGTATAAACTGTCTTGACGGCCTTTTTCGCATCGGGATTCAATATCAGTAATTCATTCGGTACTTTGCTGAAATCGAAAATAAAAATTTCCCCGGTTTCCCGCTCTTCCCTTCGGCCGTAAGAATTGCGTTCATAATGGCGCATGGAAAAAGTTTTCCCGTCGGCGTATTGAGTACGATATAGATAAGAATGTGGGCGCATTTTCTGCAGTTCCTTCTGAACATCCGCCCACGCCACTGTTGCGATATCGATTGAACCTGTCGTAACATATATGGCCAGCCCGGCGGCAATAAAAATCGCCGCTGCGACCGCAAATGGTATCAATGTCTTTTTCATAAATTTTCTCCAGCCGACGGGCGCTGTCGCCGCCGATTCCCGTCCGGACTGGCCAAGAGCCTGCCGGGCATCATCAAGAATTTCGCGGCGCGTCGCCTCATCGAAATGATAGTTTGCCTGCGATAACAATCGTTTTATCTTCACTGTCGGTCTCATGATTCCACCTCGCTATTCAGCAATGACCGCAGTTTCTGGAGTCCGTAGCGATACCGGCTTTGGACGGTATTGAGAGATATCGCAAGGTGCCTGGCGATGGTCTTAAATCGCATCCCGCACTGAATATGCAGCGTAATAACTTCCCGCTGTTCATACGGCAGTTGCCCCATCGCCTCGGACAGCTTCCGGGCGGTTTCGTCGGCGATGATATGCCCGGCCGGGTCGTCGGCAACCGCCGCTTCCGGGCAATCTTCCAGCGTGGTGCGAACACGCTGACAATGACGCATCCAATCACGGACGGCGTTGACAACACTGGTTATCAAAAAACTTTGTAAGCTGCCGTAAATACTGCGTTTATGGACAAATAGGGCGAATTTAACAAAGACATCGTGCACAATATCTTTGGCGGCATGGGTGTCGCCGAGGAGATGCACGGCTGCCGCCAGCATATCGCTTTCGTATTTCTCATAAATACGGCTCAGCGCCTCAATATCACCGCGCTTCAGCCGCCATATCAAAATCGCGTCTTCCATCGTATCCGTGCCTGCCCATCATCGCCTTGTATAGTACACGAATGACAGGACTATTTTAGTCTAAAATATTTTATAAAAATAGAGGCAATTGAAACCGTGGATTTCATCGCGTGCTGTTTTTAGCAGCTGGAGAAACATTCTTGGATTTTAGCTTTTAAGTTTTTAATTTGAATAGTATCGCGGGTCTTTTTTGTTTGGAGCTGGGAAATTATAGGTGTACGCCATTTTTGAAGGTGGAGCCGATAATCACCCACTATGTCATTCCCGCGAAGGCGGGAATCCAGTTATTGAAAGCCTGGATTCCGCATCAAGTGCGGAATGACAACTATCGAAATCACAAGCAACGAAATACTATCTTACGGGGCGTATTTTTTTTGACAACAGAAGCCATTTCTCTCAATAATAGCCATTAAGAAGTGAAAAGGTGGCAAAAAATATGAGCAAAAAAACTTCAGTCAGTTATGCCGGCAAGTCCGACGTCCTTTATATTGTGGCCAAAAAAGGCACAGAAGAGGAATTTATAGAAATTGCTCCCGGCATCAATGAGGAGCTTGATGATAAAGGCCATGTCATCGGCATACAAATCCTGAATGCCTCAAAATGCTTAAAGCACATCGCCAGGCCTTTATATAAAAATATGCAGACTGCTTAGATCGCAGGGTGTTCTTATATCTGAATATTGAAACATTAAAAATTAACCGGGTAACAAAACAGGACTCGACTCAGTTGCACTTGGGAGTTGAATCCGCCAGATATAATACTATGAAAATAAATGATTTACAATGAATTTGATGATTCGATTATGGGACAGGAGCGTGTTGACGCAAACCATCCGAGGCTTTACAATACAGACAGGATTGTACGACTATCGCCACCCCTTCGGCGGCTTTGCCTTAGGGACAGGACGCCGCTCGGCTCCTGTTGGTTCGAAAACCGGACGATTGATCTAAATTTACCAACTTTTTTGGAGTTGAACCGAATATAAATTTTCAGGAGATGTAAAGATGATGAATTTCAAAAAAACTGTACGGATTTGTCTGTTTTTTGTTGTTGTCTCATACGCAATAGCTGCTGAAAATACTGCATCAAAAGTCGATGCGGATGCGTTGCGGCACTGGCAGGATCTTCGCTTTGGGATGTTTATTCACTGGGGGCCGGTCAGTCTGACGGGTGAGGAAATCGGCTGGTCGCGCGGCAAGCAGACGCCGATTGAAGAGTATGACCGGCTTTATAAGCGATTCAACCCAGAAAAGTTCAATGCCGA
The DNA here is from genome assembly GCA_016873215.1 of Planctomycetota bacterium. Taxonomy (GTDB): domain Bacteria; phylum Planctomycetota; class Phycisphaerae; order Sedimentisphaerales; family Anaerohalosphaeraceae; genus Anaeroglomus. The sequence goes on along the minus strand of VGXU01000057.1, from coordinate 9,736 downwards.
CCAGTGGGTGCGGGCTGCCAAAGCCGCCGGGATGAAATATATCGTGCTGACGACAAAACACCACGACGGCTTTTGTCTGTGGGACACAAGGCAGACCGATTATAACATCATGAACTCGCCTTTTAAACGGGATGTCGTCAAAGAACTGGCGGCAGCCTGTAAAAAGCAAGGGATTGAATTCGGCACCTACTACTCTACCTGTGACTGGCACCATCCGGATTTCCCATTAACCAGCCCGGGCGGCAAAGTACAGCGAGAGCAGTCCAATCTCGACCGTTATACCGATTACCTCAAGGCACAAGTCAAAGAATTGCTGACAAACTATGGGCCTCTGATTACGCTGTGGTTCGATGTGCCTCAGAAATTCAATGCCCAGCGAGGCCAGAAAGTTATCGACATGTGCAGGTCAATCCAACCAACGATTGTCATTAATAACCGTACCGGAGCCAAAGGTGATTTTGATACACCTGAGCAGAAAGTGGGTGGTTTTAACCGCCAGCGTCCATGGGAAACCTGTATGACTATTTGCCAGCAATGGGCATGGAAGCCGGATGACAAGATGAAATCAGAAAAGGAATGCATTCAAATGCTGCTTTCGATTATCGGCGGTGACGGCAATCTTCTTTTTAACGTAGGCCCCATGCCGGATGGCCAGATCGAACCCCGCCAGGTGGAACGTCTTAAGGAAATGGGGCAGTGGATCGGAAAATACTCCGACGCCATTTATGGTACGCGGGGCGGACCTTTCAAGCCCGGCAAATGGGGCGCTTCCACCTGTAAAGACAAAAAGGTGTTTCTGTTTATTATGAATTGGCCCAAACACGGCGCCCTGACATTGCCCGCACTGCCTGCGAAGATAACCAAAGCCGAAGTTCACAGCGGTGGAACGCTGACATTCCGTCAGACTCCTCTGTCGCTCGAACTGGATGTTGCGCCCAACAAGCGCGATTCCATTGCGACGGTGATTGAATTAACCCTTGACAGTCAGGCATTTCCAATTCAGCCCATAGGTATTTCAAGCGGCTCACTGGCATTCGGAAAAAAGACTGAGGCATCGAATGTGCATCAGAAAGACAAATCCTACAATGCAGATAAAGCGTTTGATGATGATCCTGAGACTCGCTGGGCGACAGATAACAACGTTTCTGCGGCATGGATCCAGGTCGATATTGGAAGTGCGAAATTGGTCAATAGCGCAATGATTGACGAGCATGACTGGGATCGGGTTAAACGCTTTGAGCTGCAGTATCAAGTCGGCGATGAATGGAAAACCGCATATAGCGGAACCACTATTGGGGCCGACAAAGAAATCTCGTTTGAACCGGTCCGTGCACAAGTCTTTCGGCTCAACATTATCGAATCCGCGGAAGGGCCGACAATCTGGGAGATTCAATTATTCAAAGTTGGCCCAGCATGAAGATATAATTCTGGACCGATTCGGAGTTGATGCTGTCGATGTCGGCAGGGCGTTCAATAACGCCGATACGGATTGGTACGATATACGTCTGTTTAATGGAAATACGGCCCAGTACCCGACATGGTTCAAACCGCATCAGGAGGCGGATGGGTCATGGATTGCGTTTGCCGCAGACGGAACACTCATCGCCAAAATGCCCGCCAATCAATATCACCGCGCTTCAGCCGCTATATCAAAATCGCGTCTTCCATCGTATCCGTGCCTGCACATCATCGCCTTGTATAGTACACGAATGACAGGACTATTTTAGTCTAAAATATTTTGTAAAAATAGAGGCAATTGAAACCGTGGATTTTATCGCGTGCTGTTTTTAGCGGCTGGAGAAACAATTTTGGATTTTAGCTTTTAAGTTTTTAATTTGAATAGTATCGCGGGTCCGTCGCCAGCCAGTCGGACGAAAAGATCGCCATATCGGCAAGGTCAATTTTGCCGTCGCCGGTCAGGTCGAGCCAATAACACGCCTGTTCCGTCCCTGCACAATTATCCGCAAGCCAATAACCTGCCAGCATCATCAAGTCTGACGTATCGACAACATAGTTGGTGTTGAAATCGCCCTCCAGCGGCTCCAGCAGTTCAAACGCCAGCCCGTAATAACGTCCTGTCTTGTCAGTTGTATTCGCCGCCCGCACTTCATAAAATCCATCCGCCGGCAAAAGAACATCAGCCTTACGCAGATTGTTCGGCGCACCCGATTCGGAAAACACAACATTATTCTGCGGGTCATAAATACTCAAATCCAGGTTCAACCTCGGCGACGATTCGTCGGAATAATTATAATTGGGATTAGAACCACTTCGTGTCACGGCCCGATGCCACGTCAGCGTCAGTGTCAGCCGTTCGTTTTTGTGTCCGTAAATGCGGTAGGTATGTTGCCCGAAACTGCCGATGGATTGATACGTCCACCCGGCCGATTGTGTGATGTCCGTCCCCGGCGTAACCTTCAGCTGACTGAGGACATCATACGCCCGCAGCGCATCGACCCGACCGTAGCCGCGCTGCGCATGCCACAGTTGACCTGTCGTCTCGACTGAAATTTCGGTTGGGGGCTTGTGTCGAGTTCGAATATTCGGAAACGTCGTATTGACCATTACCGCTTTGATCACGACGCTTTTGCCGTCGTCGGTTTCGGGGGTGCTGTTGGTGTATTGAATCAGCAATGCCGCCACGCCTGCCGCGTGCGGCCCCGCCCAGCTCGTCACGCCGCGGTTTGTACTCCAATAGTACCAGCTTGTATTTGATGAAGTCCACGGCAGCCACAGATTCTCCGCCGGTGCCGCAATCTCCGGCTTGCGTCTGTTGTCAGCGGTTGGGCCGGGGTTGCTGGCCGTGCCGACCTGCCGGTAAACATCCGTTTCCGTCGTAATCAAACCGGCCGTCGTGATGCCGTTGAAACCGTCGCCGAAAACAGTGATACTCGCTGCATCATTGCCCGCGGCGTTGATGAAAATCATATCGTATGTGTTGGCATAATAATCGTATAACAGCGAATAGGGGCTGCTTCCATCGGCGGTATAAGTGGGCAGATGAAACCCTGTCACAGCCACCCGGCAGCCATTGTTGTTTAATTCCTCCAGCCCGGTTTGAATATAACTGAAATAAAGCACGCGATTCGGGTCCGTGGCTGAAACCGCGTGGGTAACTTTCACGCTGTAAATCTCCGCTCCCGGCGCGACGCCGATTTCCACCGGGTAATTTTTCCCGCCCCGGCTGCCGACAATCCCCGCCATCCCCATGTCGTGCCAGTATGGCTCATAAGGAAATAACGTGTCATTCGTCGCGTCAATCCAGTGCGCGTGAGAAACGCCGATGGGATTGCCGCTGCCGTCCTTGTCAAAAAACGCCTCATGACTGACCAGGCAATGCTTCAGAGTAACCATCCCCACGTTAACGCCCTGGCCGGTGAATCCAAGGGCATGAACCGCCTGCGCATTGCATCCATCCGGGCCTATCGATGCCGTCAAGGCAAAGACGTCCGGATGACCCAGAACGCAGACGACAAGCGGAACCAGGACATAATATCCCCATCCCGCGGTGCGTCTCATCGTATTTTCATCGCTCTCCGCCACGTAATTCACCCCGTTTTCAGTGAACGATATTATACCATACCCCCCGAAAATTTTCAAATTTAACCCTTATTCGTACAGCCCTGCGGACACCCCGGCCTTGACATCGCGGCACTTCATTTATAGGATGAAATCCGCCTTTTTAAGGAGAAAACCGATGGAATTATTGGATGCCGTTAAAAAACGCTATTCCTGCCGGGCATATCAGGATAAGCCGGTGGACGAGACGACATTGAATAAAATTCTCGATGTTGCCCGCCTGGCCCCCTCGGCAAAGAATTTTCAGGACTGGCGTTTTGTGGTCGTCACCGATAAGCAGACGCGGGCCGAATTAAGCATCGCCGCCGCCAATCAGGCCTTTGTCGCGCAGGCCCCCGTCGTTATCGCCTGCTGCAGTACTATCAATCACTGGATGCGGTGCGGCCAGCCGACCGGCTCAATCGACGTCGCCATCGCGATGGAACATATCGCGCTCGCCGCCGTGTCGCTGGGGCTGGCGACCTGCTGGATCGGTTCGTTTTTCCCCGATGAAGTCCGCAAAATCCTGCATATTCCGACCCATATTCACGTTGTTGAGCTGCTCACCCTCGGCTGGCCCGCCGATAAACAGCCCGAAATGAAGCGCCTGCCGCTGGATGCCATTGTCTGCCGCGAAAAGTGGGCTTTTTAAGGGTTTTTCCGGGAGTCGAGCGGAATTCGGTTGAATTCACGCGGGTTTTGACTACAATATCCACCCTGTCCGCCGGGGATGTTGGATGGCGGTTCGGGGCTGTCGTATAATGGGAGTACACCGCGTTCGCAATGCGGTGATGAGGGTTCGATTCCCTCCAGCTCCAGTCTTCGCGTCGAAACGCAGAAATGCAGAGGCAAAATTATCGTTGCAATTTTTCCACCACCGCCGGCAATTCCGCCAGCTTGTTTATCGTTATCACCCCGGCCGGGACTTTTTTGTCGCGGTTGATTGCCATCCGCTTGAAGACCGGAATCATCCCCGCCGCCAGCGCCCCGTTAACGTCCGTATCCACCCGGTCGCCCACAAACAGCGTCTTTCCCGGCGCGACACCAATCTGCTCGGCCGCCGCATGGAAAATCCGCGCATCCGGCTTGCGCCACGGAAAATCACACGAATACAACTGCACCGGAAAAAACTCCGCCAGACCCGCCTGCGACAAATGCCGCTGCAGGCTGTCCTTGTTCACGAAAGTATTGGATACAATCCCCATCTTCAGCCCCATCGCCCGCAGCGTATCTAATGTCCGCGGCAGATCCGATTCCATATACGCCTGCTTCGACAGCGGCTCATACCATACCCAGTTCAACTGGCGGTATTGCTCCTCATTCAGTGTGAACCGGTACCGCCGGCCGTAGCTTTTGAGCAATTCGAGCGAATCAAAATCATTGCCCGTCAGATACGAAATCCCCAGATGCAGATACAACCCAACCAGATGCTTGAGTTTATACCGCCAAAACCTCGGCACCGGCTGCGAGTAATTGCGCAGCCATTGATAGCTGTTTTTCGCCGCCGCCGCGAACAAAGGCCGACTGCACAGCTTGCTGAATTCCAGCAGCGTCTGTCCCAGGTCAAACAAAATGGCTTCGACCGCCTTGTCGGCCAAATTATCCCCTTCCCGAATCAACCTGCCGGGATAGTCTCAGGCTTATTTCCGCGCCGGCAGTTTATCGCCGAACAATTCCCTGACCCACTGTTCCATTTCCTCATCGGAAATCGCCGAAACCCGGTCCGCCGTGTACTCCGCGTCGATTTTATCTTTAATCGCCAGCACATACGGGTCCTGCTTTGCGATTTCGATACAATACCGTTCCTCGATCCAGTGCTTAATGCCCGCAGCGCCGGATTTGTCGGTAATCGCAACACCCACCGGCCGCTTGAGCAGTTTGAGCGTGTCGAAGCAATTATAAATCTCCTCGTTTTTCAGCAGGCCATCGGCGTGAATCCCCGCCCGCGTGACATTAAAGTCTTTGCCCACCAGAGGATAATTTGTCGGCAGATTAAAGCCCAGTTCCTTGTGAGCATACTGCGCCAGTTCCGTAATCGCCGCATAGTTGACTTTCGGATTCGTCCCGCGAAGCTGCGCGTGTTCGATGACCAATGCCTCCAGCGGCGGGTTGCCCGTGCGTTCGCCGACTCCGAACATGGCACTGTTGGCCGCCTTGCACCCGTATAGCCACGCCGACGTTGCGTTGATCAACACCTTGTGCAAATCATTGTGCCCGTGCCATTCGAGCCATTCGCCCGGCACGCCGAGCTTCCGCAGCCCATAGACCAGCTTTGGCACGCTGCGCGGCAGTGTCGCGTTGGCAAACGGCACGCCGAAGCCTAACGTATCGCACAGCCGGATTTTCACCGGCGTCTTATACTGCTGCGACAATTTCATCAGCTCCGCCGCAAACGGCAGAATAAACCCGTCAAAGTCCGCACGGGTAATATCCTCAAAATGACATCGCGGCAAAATCCCGTTATCCAGCGCCGCTTTGACAATATCTAAATATGCCGCAAGAGCCTGCGAACGTGTCTTTTTAAGCTTCAGGAAAATATGATAGTCGCTGGCGCTGGTCAAAATCCCCGTTTCTTTCAGCCCCAGCTCCTTCACCAGTTTAAAATCCGCGACCGTCGCCCGAATCCACCCGGTAATTTCGGGAAATGCATAGCCGCGCTGCCGGCACAATTCCACCGCCCGCCGGTCCTTGTCCGAATACAGGAAAAATTCGCTCTGACGAATCAGACCCGTCCCGCCGTCAATCGCGTTCAAATAATCAAAAATCTTCAGCGCCTGCTCCGGCGAATAGGGCGCACGAGCCTGCTGACCGTCGCGGAATGTCGTATCGGTAATCCAGATGTCCTCCGGGTTTTCCATCGGCACGGCCTGGTCGTCGAACATCATCTTGGGAAATTCCGAATAAGGGAATTGTTCCCGGTACAGATTCGGCCGGTCAACTTCCTGTAAATGAACGGGTTTTGTTTCCATAGTGCTTCTCCGCAAAATTACGATTTATTTAACGGCTCCCTCTCATATCAGAAGGAAAACTCACTATCGCATACTGGCCGAGGAGGGAATTGAACCCTCACGCCCTTGCGGGCAGGGGATTTTAAATCCCCAGCGTCTGCCATTCCGCCACTCAGCCGCCGTTGTTGGCGCAAAAAACCCATTTCTTACGCGCACAGCCACGGCATTATAGGAAACCCCCGCTTTTTTGCAAGATTTTAATGCCAAAACGGCGGTTTTTGGCTGTGCCGCCGTATATTCGCCGCAACTCCCCAAAAAGTTCGCCAAAATTCCGCGATAACAGCGTCTTGTTTTACTTTTTCTCGTAATTCAGGAACCACTTATACAATTCGGGGTTATTGTAAGTTTCCGTCCAGGAGTCATGCCCGGCGTCGGGATAAATTGTAAATTCGATATCTTTATTTCCCGCGGCCTTCACGGCCTTGACCATCTCCTCGGATTTACTCAACGGTACCACATTATCTTTGGCCCCGTGAAAAACCCACAGCGGTATCTTAGCCAGGCGAAATTTCGCCAATACGGCATCCCCGCCACCGCAAATCGGAGCCGCTGCGGCAAACATGTCGGGATACTTGATAATCATACTCCAGGTACCGTATCCGCCCATGCTCAGGCCGGTAATATACATGCGGCTTTTGTCCACCTGATACTTGCCGGCAATATCATCGACCAATAATTTCAAGTCTTCGGCCATCGTCGGCCACCAGCTTTCCTGGCGACACTGCGGAGAAATAATAATAAAATCAAAGTCCTTGCCTTCCGCGACCAGTTTAGCCGGACCGTGCTTTTTAACCAGATTCAAGTCGCTGCCGCGTTCTCCGGCGCCGTGCAGGAAGAGTATCAGCGGCCATTTTTTGTCGGCCTTGCCGTAGTCTTTGGGCAGATATAACAGATAATTCATGCGAACCTCCCTGGTGACAGTCATTGCAAAAACACCCGGACGCTGACCGGCCCGAACCTCAGCCTTTGCCGCACACCCGGATAAAATCATCAAACTTAACCCAATGCAAACACTTGTTCTGAACATTGACGCAGGCTCCGGTAATTTTCGGAATCCGACTCCGAGTTTCCAAAGTAACACCTGATTATTTGAGCAAAAACAACGAATTATTTTATGACACACTATCAGACATATATCATCTTTTTGGTCATCCCGCCGTCAATGACAAAATTCTGGCCGGTGATAAAGCCGCATTTGTCGGAGCAAAGGTATAACACCATTTCCGCGATATCTTCGGGCCTGCCGACCCGCCCGGCCGGATGCTGGCTGCGGTCGGCGGACGTCAGCGGCGGAAATTTCGGCACGGCGGTATAGTCGCGCGTGTCAATCCAGCCGGGACTGATGCAGTTGACGCGAATATCCGGCCCCAGGCTCACCGCCAGCGCGTGGGTCAGGGCGACAACCCCGCCCTTGGATGCCGAGTAAGCCTCGGTGCCGGCTTCAGACATAAGTGCCCGCGTCGAGGCGATATTGACAATCGCACCGTGGGTCTTGCGCAGATATTTCGCTGCATATTTGGCGAACAGAAACGCCGCCGAAAGATTAGTATGAATCACCTGTGTCCAATCGGCAAAGGTCAGTTTCTCAATCGGCACATTCTTGCCGATCGCCGCGTTGTTGACGACATAATCAATCCTGCCGAAACGCCGGACAGCCCCGGCGATTGCGTGTTTAACCGCCGATTCGCTCGATACATCGGTGCGGATAAATATCGCGTTTTTAACGAGCTCTTTTTGTGCCTTTTTTCCCGCCGCCGCGTTTGTGTCGGCGATAACGACATTGACCCCGGCCTGCACAAAATATCGGCTGACACATAAACCGATCCCCCCGGCCCCGCCGGTGATAATGGCTGCCCGCCTGTTTTTTCCTTTACTCATCCTATTCCTCTCAAAGAATACGTTCGCATCTCTTTTCGCAGTGCCCTGGCTTTGCCGCCGACCAAGCTATCCAGCCTGACCCAGAAGGCCCGCGAATGATTCTTATGCTCCGTATGCACCAGCTCATGCAGGATGACATAATCCCGCAGATGCCCCGGCAGGGTGAGAAGGTGGATATTGAGGCTGATATGATTTCGCGTCGAGCAGCTTCCCCATCGGCTCTTCTGATTGCGTATCCCCGCCCGGCCGTAGCGAAAGCCGTGCTGCGCCGCCAGTTCCTTCAATCGGTCGAACAGAAGATGCTGCCGGACGAGCATATCCTCGGTCACCGCCGGCCGCTGCTGTTCCGGCCCGGCTTCCCCGACGGGTCGAATTTTCGCCAGCCGCTGGAGAGTTTTTTTTATCCACCCTTGCTTGGTGCGGACAAATTCCTCCGCCTGACGCAGCGAGCCAAACCGCGGCACGGTCACCCGCACGGCCCCATTGCCCCCAACCGATATCCGCAATAGCCGCGCCTTGACCGACCGAACATATTCTATGTTTTCAAGCATTCAGAAATTATATATTTCACTGTCCGTGTTGGGAATGAAAAAAGTAAGAGTTTCTTCGCTCCGCATCGGCCTGTAGGGTGTGCAGCTTTTTATCCTTCGTAGCCTTGGCGAAGAAGGATGCTGCAGGAAAAATAAAGGGGGCAGGTACATTTTTCGCCTAATTTTGGATTTTAGTTTTGCCTTTCTTGTCCGCCATAGCTTTAGCGACGGCGGATGGGTTTTAACTTTTGAATTTATGTAGCCTCGCATTACAGCCCCACATAATACAATGCCCTCTTGAATTGAAAATAGAAAATTGAAAATGAAAAATTAAAACCCCCGCCTTTTACATTCCACAATTTCTCAATTTTCATCTTCCTCCTATAAGAATATGAGACTGCTCAGGAAAAGCGTGTCTGACCCAATAGTGTTCGGCACTCGATTTGCTATATTATAGACACCCAAAAATAATTTTGCAAATTATCTATTTTATCATTGCGCGTGATTTGGCGTTGTGCTTAAATGCCATTCATGCGTGTTAAACGAGAAAAAATCAAAGAAGAGCAGCTTGTAGGCTTTAAGTATTTCAAGATGCTGTCCGGCCTGCTGGAACGTTTGCAGGATGCCGGCTGTCGGCGTGATCGGGCCGGGAATCGTACGCTGCATATGGACCAGTACGTCTCGCTGCTTCTGTTGTACATGTTCAATCCAATCTGTACTTCTCTGCGTGCCTTACAGCAGGCCAGCGAACTGGACAAGGTC
>VGXU01000056.1 GCA_016873215.1 Planctomycetota bacterium | reverse complement strand
CGCGAGGGTCTTTTTAATTCAAGTCTTTTTGCCGGGCAATTTGGATACAAAATGTCGCCCGCTGGGGGTACCCCCAGCCCACAACTTCTTTAGTTCTTGATACCGTTTCATCGTCATACATCTTATCCGTATCAGGGGGATACGATGTTCCCTTCCCATTCCATTTTCCGGACGTTTTTACCTTGACACAAGCCGGGAACATTAACATTGACACTGCGAAGGATTATGAGTACTGTGTCTGCTTTATTCAGGAATACAACTTGAGCCTGAGGAAGGATTTAACCATCGTATGAAGATATCGCTCAATTGGCTGCGGGATTATGTTGATACTTCGGGGTACACTGCTCAACAGATTGCAGACACTCTCAGTGATCGGGGGCTGCCCATCGAATCCATAGAATCATCGGCGGACGATACGGTTATCGATGTGGAGATTACCAGCAACCGCGGCGATTGTCTGGGGCATATCGGTATCGCCAGGGAATTATCCGCCGCATGGACCAGGCCTTTAATTCTTCCGCAAATTGAGAATTTATCCGAATCCGAGCGTAACGCCGGCCAGCTTGTGGATGTCAAAATTGAAGAACCGATTCTCTGCGGGCGATACGTCGCAAGGGTTATTGAAGGCGTCAAAATCGGACCGTCGCCCGATTGGGTGGTCAAACGTCTCGAAGCGGTGGGACTTCGCAGCGTCAATAATGTCGTCGATGCGACCAACTATGCGATGATGGAGCACGGCCAGCCGCCGCACGCCTTCGATTACAATACAATTCAGGGACAAAAAATTATCATCCGCAAAGCCCGTGCCGGCGAACAGATTGTCAGCATCGACGGAACAAAGTGTGAATTGAATGACTCGATGCTGGTTATCGCCGATGCCCGGCGTCCCGTTGCTCTGGCCGGCGTGATGGGTGGGCTGGAAACGGAAGTCTCTAATCAAACGACGACGATTCTTCTGGAGGAAGCGTCGTTTAATCCATTATGTGTACGGCGTACGTCCCGTCGGCTTGCGCTGCCGTCGGAAGCGTCCTATCGCTTTGAAAGGCTGGTCGATATCGAGCAGATTGACTGGGCCTCCCGCCGCTGCGCACAATTAATTATGCAGTTTGCCGGTGGAAAATCGGCGCGGGGTGCGGTCGATGCCTATCCCGGCAAAGCGGAAAAAATCACCGCCGGGATGCGATTTTCTCGGCTCAAAACCCTGCTGGGAATTGAAGTTCCAAAAGACAAAATAATGACGATTTTTAAGGCCCTCGGCTTCGAGCCGGAATTGAAAAATGACGACCTGGTCGTGTGCATGGTGCCGGGCTGGAGGCACGATATTTACCGGGAAGCGGATTTGATTGAGGAGGCCGCCCGCTGCTGGGGCTATGACAAAATTCCCGTGGAACGGAAAATTTCAATTGAAGCGGCACGCGGAGACAAGCGGCAGACGCTGTCCGATCGTGTCCGCTCCGTGCTGAGTGGGTATGGTTTCTTCGAGACCATATCAGTTTCGTTTGTGGAGCCGGAAATGGCCGCGGTTTTTGGAAATGTCGATTGCGAACGCCATCTGGCCGTGCAGGATATCAATCAGAAATCCACGCGCATTCTGCGTTCCAATTTGATAGGTTCGCTGGTCGGCGTACTGCGTTCCAATTATCGCGCCGGCAATATGCCGTGTCGTGTGTATGAGTTGGCCGATACCTATATGCCGGCGCAGCAGCCCGACCGAAAGCTGCCGGTTGAGCGGGCCTGCCTGGGGCTGGCGACCGACGGCGATTTTCGTGAATTGCGAACCGCCGTCGAAGGCGTGATTGAAATAGCTAATCCAACCGCAGTGGTGGAATTTAAACCCGCGTCAATTGCGTGGGCGTTGACGGGTGCGGAAATTTATATGAACGGCGTCTCAATCGGTACTGCGGGAGTGATGAAATCGGATTTGGCCAAACGATTTGATTTGGACAGGGCTGTGCAGATTTGCGTCGGGCAATTGGATTTTGATTCGCTGTTCGAAAGTCTTGGTCCGACTGTTGCCGTTAAGCCCATCCCGCGTTTCCCGGCGGTACGTAGAGACCTGTCGCTGATTCTGGAGGAAAAAATTCCATGGGTGCAAATCATGGAAGTTATTAACGCCGCCCGTCCGCAGGAACTTGAAAAGATAGAATTTGTCGCGTTATATCGCGGAAAGCCCATCCCTGCGGGTCAAAAGAGCGTGACCGTCTCGCTGTGTTTCCGCGATGACGACGGCACGTTACGGCACGAACGCGTGGATGAATTTGAAAAGACTATTTTTATGTCGCTGCAAACGAAACTCGGCGCACAAATCCGCACGGCCTGACCGACGAATGAATCAGCCGTAAGAGATTGTTGTTATAGCAGTTAAAAAAAAAGACATCTCATGAGGGTTTTTTTATCGGTACTTGTGAAAATAAAACCATCCGGCGAGGCGATTTACTCAATAAACGCTTGCATTTTGGACGATAATTTGATATAGTACGAATGCGGGTTAGCCCCTGGGATGTGCGTGAATGAGTCCAATTTGAAAAAACCGATGAAAACACCCCGGGAAACCAGGTCGTCGGAGCCGGACATGCCTGCTTGACAGGAAGTTTGGAAAGATGCAACGGTTACCCACCTAAAAATATGGGGTTATTTTCAATACGACTCAAACGGCATCACCGGAGGTCGGCCTACAAATGAGAGGCTCGTCGTTCACGAGCCTTTTTTTATGGTCTCCATTTCTTGCTCGCAAGGCCGCAGCACCCCAAATTTTTTGCACACAAAAAAAGCGAATCTTTCGATTCGCCTTTTGGAATTTGTAATACCACGCAGTTTTGCTTATTCTACAGTAACACTTTTGGCCAGATTGCGAGGCTTATCCACATCGAAGCCTTTAAGTACAGCGGCGTGATAAGCCAGCAATTGCAGCGGAACAACCGTCAGCATCGGTTGCAGCTGTTCACAGATATCCGGCACATAGATAATGTGGTCGGCATGTGGGCGAATAGAGTCGTCGCCTTCGGTGGCAACGACAATGGTTTTGCCGCCGCGGGCACGGACTTCCTGAATATTGCCGATGATTTTTTCGTACTGCGAACACCGTGTTGCAATAAAGACCGCCGGCATCTGGTCGGAGATCAGCGCAATGGGGCCATGTTTCATTTCCGCCGCCGGCATCCCCTCGGCGTGAATATAGCTGATTTCCTTGAGCTTGAGAGCTCCTTCCAGTGCGACGGGATAATTGAATCCGCGGCCGAGAAACAGCCAGTTGGGTTTGTCAAGGTTGGCCTGCGCAATTTGTTTGATATAATCGGACTGATCAAGTATCCGCTTGATTTTTTGGGGTACCTGAACGAGGTCATTGAGCAGGTGCGATGCGGCGTCAAAGCTTAAGTGTTTGCGGCGTCCCAGTTCAATAGCCAGCATTGCCAGTACGGCCACCTGCGCGGTAAAGGCCTTGGTGCTGGCGACACCGATTTCGGGTCCGACGCGGAGATAAACGCCTGCGTCGGTGGTACGGGCGATGGTGGAGCCGACGACATTGACGATACCCAGCACCATCGCGCCGCGTTCCTTGGCCAGTTCCACCGCAGCCAGCGTATCGGCGGTTTCGCCGGACTGGCTGATGGCGATGACGACGGTGCCTTCTTCGAGAATGGGATTGCGATAGCGAAATTCGCTGGCGTATTCAACCTCGGCGGGAATACGGGCCAGTTGTTCGAGCATAAATTCACCAACGATACCGGCATGCCATGCGGTGCCGCAGGCGGTGAGAATAATTCGTTTGGCGCGGGTCAGTTCGCGGAAGTGTTTTTGCAGGCCGCCCAGAATCACGCGGGTGTTTTTCAGGTCGATGCGTCCGCCTAAGCAGGTTTCCACAACCTTGGGCTGTTCGGCGATTTCTTTCTGCATATAATGCCGGAAGCCTTCCAGCTCGATCTGGTCCAGCGAAATTTCAATCGCTGTCAGTTCTTTCTGTACATCCTGATCGCCGATGGTCTTCGTGTGAAAACCGTCTTTGCTGACCGTCACCATTTCGCCGTCGGCCAGATAAATGGCCTGTGTCGTGTGTTCGACAATCGCCGCCGCGTCGGAAGCGATAAGATACTCATTTTCACCGACGCCCAGAATCAGCGGACTTCCCTTTTTGACGCCGATCATCATATCGGGACAATCGAGGCACAGGATAGCCAATCCATATGTACCATAGACTTCGTTTAACGCCTGCTGAACGGCCCATTCAAAGCGATGGCAGTCTTTCGGGGCCTGTTTGCCGTCCTTGGTTTTGTTGTTGGCGTAGAAATAGCCGATGAGGTTAGTGACCACTTCCGTGTCCGTTTCGGTGCGGAAAGTACAGCCTTCCTTTTGCAGCCATTTTCTGAGTGTCTCATAATTTTCGATGATACCGTTATGAACCACGCAGATTTTGCCGGTGTAGTCGATATGCGGGTGCGCATTGGTCGTATTGGGTTTGCCGTGGGTGGCCCAGCGGGTATGGCCGATGCCGACGGTGGCCGGGTTGGCGGGGCGGGGCAGAAGTTCTTCCATCGCGCTGATACGACCGCTGGTTTTATAAACGGTAAAACTTTTCTTATTGTCGAGCAGCGCCACACCGGCGGAGTCATAACCCCGATACTCTAAGCGTTTAAGCCCTTCGACCAGGATGGGTTGAGCCGTTTTTTGACCAAAATAGGCGACAATTCCACACATACTGCATCCTTTTCAATTTCATGTTTTTTTCCGGTGCGGTTACGACATTATCGACAAAATACCCCTCAATGTAAAGATAAAACCCTGTTTGTCTGGATAAGCGGGATAAGTGGATTTTGAGAAGCAGGGACGTACAGTCAGAAATTCGTCATACCGATAAAAACCCGGCTATCAATAAAACAGGCAGCGAACCATGTCGTGCGCTGCCTGAAAATTTTACGCTGACTTTGTGACAAAAGAGCATTTAGTCGAGATTTAGAGTCATCAGGAATTCTGCGTTGGTCTTGTACTTGGCTAAGCGGTTTTTCAATAGTTCGACCGCCTCGACGATGTTCATTTCGCTCAGCACTTTGCGAAGGCGATAGACTAATTCCAGTTCCTTGGGGTCCAGCAGCAGTTCTTCGCGTCGTGTGCCGCTCTTGCCGATAGCAATGGCCGGGAAAATGCGTTTTTCGACCAATTGACGGTCTAAGTGCAGTTCCATATTGCCGGTGGCCTTGAATTCCTCGAAAATCACTTCATCCATTTTTGAGCCGGTATCAATCAAGGCTGTGGCGATAATCGTTAGCGACCCGCCGTTTTCGATATTACGTGCCGCACCGAAAAATCGTTTGGGCATCTGCATCGCGTTGGCATCGACGCCGCCGGTCAGGATTTTGCCCGAATGCGGCATTTCCGTGTTGTAGGCGCGGGCCAGACGGGTGATCGAATCCAGCAGGATCACGACGTGTTGGCCGTACTCGACCATACGCTTGGCTTTTTCAATCACCATTTCGGACACCTGACAGTGCCGTGCCGACGGTTCATCAAACGTCGAACTGATGACTTCGACGCCTTTAGCGACTTTGCGTTTGAAGTCCGTCACTTCTTCCGGACGCTCGTCGATCAGCAGTACGATCATCCTGACGTCCGGGCTGTTGGCGCTGACGGCGTTGGCGATTTTCTGCAGCAGGATGGTCTTGCCGGTTCTGGGCGGAGCGACAATCAATGCACGTTGTCCCCGGCCGATGGGCACTACCAGGTCCATAATACGCATACTCATTTCGTCGGCGGTCGTTTCCAGAATCAGCCGTTCCTCCGCGTGCAGCGGAATCAGGTCGCGGAACACCACTTTTTCAGTCAGCTTTTCCGGCTCTTGGAAGTTGATTGCTTCGACGCGCAGCAGCGCGAAGTATTTCTCGTTTTCTTTGGGCGGGCGAATCTGACCTGAAATGATATTGCCTGTTCGCAGGCCGAACCGTCGTATCTGCGACGGCGACACATAGACGTCGTCCGGGCTGGACAAGTAGCTGTAATTGGGACTGCGTAAGAACCCATATCCGTCCGGCAGTACTTCCAGAACGCCTTCGCCGTACATTAAGCCGTTCTGCTGGATGCGTTCCTTGAGAATCTTGAAAATCAGGTCCTGCTTGGCCATAGCCATGTAATCCGTGATGCCTTCGGCTTTGGCGATGCGATGCAGTTCTGTCACGTCGAGATTCTGCAATTCGGTCAGATGCAGATTTCCGCGTTTAATCCGCTCATATTTTTCGTGAATGGATTCTTCCCCGGCGCCCTCGGAGGTCTCTGCGGGCGCTTTCGGCTGGGCCTTCTCCTGCGGCTGTGCGGGGGCGTTGTCTTTTTCAGACACGACCGCTTCCGGCTGTAAATCCTGTACTACCGGTTCCGGCTCGCGGATATTGCCACCCGTTCCATTGGCCTGGGCCTGTTCCGGCGACGCCGCGGCTTGTTCCTGTTCCACCGGATCCGATTCGACTTTCTTTCTCCGTGTATAAGAACGTTTCTTGGGTTCCTGTTCGTTGATAGTCTTGGTTTTGGGCATGATGCCTCCCTTTACTGATTTCAAACAAATTGTTGTTTTTTCTTAAAATATATTATTTTTCCGTGACAACGTATCTTTTTCGAGAAACGCGATTATTTTCAGCGTTTTTCCCGAGAAATCCAATCCCGCAATTCCTTCTTCGTGCCCCAGATGCCTGCTGCATTTTTTTGATTCCGCCGAATATGATTTTAGTCTGCGTGAAATCGCGTTTTACCCGTCCTTGTTATGGAAACTGGAAACCCGGCTTGAAACACACGCCTTTGCTGAACAAAATTTGAACCGAATGACCCCTGCGTTACTTCATTACGGCTGAATAAATTTGAGCGACTTGCTCCGCCAAACCTGACAAATCCGAATTGTTCTGTATGATATATTGTGCGATTTTCCTTTTTTTGTCCAGAGAAATCTGAAATTTTTCTCTTTTTTTTATCTGCTCCGGAGAGAGGCCTTTTTGTTTCCTGGCCCGCTGGAGGCAGGCCGAGGGGGGGCTTTCCACAAAAATCAGCACATTACATCGTCGGTCCAGCCCGCTTTCCATCAACAGGGGAATGTCCAAAACTACCGCAGATATGGCGGGCGCCGTCAGATACCGAGCTAATAACCGTTCACACTGTTCCATCACCGGCGGATGAACGATAGATTGGAGTTTTTCCAGCAATTCGGCGTTCTCAAATACCCGGGCTGCCAGTTTTGGACGATCTATCATGCCGTCCGGAGAGAGTACATCTTTGCCGAATACTACAGATACAGCATCTATTATGTCCTTTTCATCCAATACTTCATGGGCGATCTTGTCGGCCTCAATGACGGTACAGCCAAGGTTGGCAAACTGCCTTGCAACCGTACTTTTGCCCGAACCGATGCCGCCGAGGATTCCGACTATGGGTTTAGTCTTCATATTCAGTATTGTAACTGGATAATTGAAGTCGTCAAGTTAATGTTTGCCATGTCTATCCCATGAATCCATTAGTTCTCATTGACTTATTTTGATTTGTGATGATAATAATTGCAACAACCATATTATGGAAATCGGACAGATTGGATAAGAAGGGCTTGTTGGAAAAGAGATTAAAATCGACCAGGTAAACAGCCATAAAACTGACTCGGTACTCCCATGTGGCAAAGAAGCCCTGTATCAGCAGCGGCTCAAGCGTTATACGACAGCGATGCGGAATGAGAAACCGGATCGTATACCGATTCGCCCGTTTGTGGCGGAATTTACCGCCAAGTATGCCGGATATACCTGTCAGGAAGTGACTCATGATTATACCAAGGCATTTGAGGCGGCCTGCCGGTGCGCAGCGGATTTTGATTGGGACGCCATCGTTCCCAACATGGTCTATGTGTGGACGGGGCTGACCCAGGCGATTGGGCTGAAGTATTACGGCGTGCCGGGAATGGATGTTCCGGTCAATACCGGGTTTCAGTATCGTGAACCGCCGGAAGACAATGCCTATATGAAGGAAGATGAGTATGATCTTCTGGCAGCCGACCCGACCGGCTATTTATTCAACGTCTGGCTTCCGCGGGTGTCGAAATATGTTTGTCCGCAGGGTCAGCCGGTGACAATTCAAAATAACCTGTCCTTTCTCAAGGGTGGGATGGCTATGTTGAGCTATTTTACGGCCTTCGGCCCGCAAATTCAAAGATTACGGGAAGAATCCGGGACAGTTTCGGCAATTGCGGGAATATTTAAGGCGCCTTTTGACATTCTGGCCGATAAGCTGCGCGGATATCTTGGTTTGACGATGGATTTGTTTGAACGGCCCGGTCAGGTGAGGCGGGCCTGCGAAGCGTTGATGCCGCATCTTTTGCATGTCGCATTGACCGGCGCCGATCCCCTCAAACAGGTGCCGATCGGCTTTTGGATGCATCGGGGCTGTACGCCATTTATTAATATGAAGCAGTTTGACAATCTGTACTGGCCCACGCTCAAACCGATTATTGAAGAAATATGGCGACACGGACATCAGGTTCTCTTTTACGCCGAAGGTCGCTGGATGGCTCATCTGGATTCGTTTCTGGAACTGCCGGAGGGGTCTATCGTCTTTCATGTGGATCAGGATGATGTTTTCAAGGTTCACAAAAAGATCGGACACAAGTTCTGTATCAGCGGCGGGATACCCAATTATCTTCTGGCGTATGAGACTCCGGAGAATGTGCGGAAGTTCTGCAGGAAAGTGATCGATGAAGTCGCTGTGGACGGGGGATATATCATGGACGCATCGGCGATTATGCAGAATGAAATAGCTATCGAAAACATGAAGGCCTTGACAGAATTTACCCGCGACTATGGTGTTTATTGAGGACAATATCATGACCGAAAATACAAAAAATAAACCCGCGCCAGGCATATGCTTATCCTGGGAGGATGTTCGTAAAGAACTGCCGAATATTCAGGGTGATGAAGAATTATTCAAACGCATCTGGAACGATAACGAGGCGCTGGCCTATATGTACATCTGGCAAGTGCTTTTGTCCTTTTGATCGAACAGTCCGCTGTAAAGGCGACAGGGTATAAACATGAAAGGGATTGATATGGATTATTTGTGCAAATCTCGTGTTCGGACACAATTATTTCTATGTATCTGCATGGTGTTGGAAAGCACCGTCATACTTCAAGCGGCTAACACAATAGAGACCCCAAATGGTGTTGTTGGTTACAATACCGGTCCTTTTTTGTCGTGGTGCAATTATCGAAAACACGATCCAACTCGACCGTAACCCAAATGTGTTGAGCCTGCACCCGCAGCGCAACCGGCAGCGGCGCCTTCCGATGCGATTGTGCTTTTTGACGGGAACGATTTGTCTGGGTGGCAGCCGTCTTCATGGAAGGTGGAGAATGGATATGTGGAGGCTGGAAAAGGGGATTTGGTATCGAAACACTCTTTTGGCGATTGCCAACTGCATCTTGAGTTTTGCATACCGCAAGGGCATGAAACCCCGTTGTTTGATCGAGGCAACAGCGGCGTTATTCTGATGGGCCATTATGAGGTACAAATCTTCGATTCGCATTCATCCCATAAACAACAAGTCTATCCGGACGGTCAATGTGCCGCCATTTACGGCGAGACTCCTCCGCTGGTTAATGTCTGCCGTAAGGCCGGACAGTGGCAAACCTATGACATTATTTTCAATGCTCCGGTATTTGACAAAGACAAGGTCGTTAAACCGGCGACTATCACCGTGTTTCACAACGGCGTAATAGTACATCTCAATACGGTTATTCATGGAGCTTTATCGCACCTGGAAGTGAAAGACTATAAACCGCATTTACCTCAAATGCCGCTGCTTCTGCAGGGACATGGCTGCCCGGTACGGTTTCGCAATGTCTGGATCAGGCCGTTGGAATAATCCCTGAAAAAAATTGATATTAGAAGATTTATGCAATACAATACATCGGACATAGTACAAGTCATCACCTGGCCCCTAAAATCGAGGTTTTCAATGTTGAAAACAGGGGTTTTTGGATAGGTTCTACTTAGGGAAAGAAGCGATGAAAGACAAAAGCAAAAATCAGGTTACAAGGCGTGATTTTCTGGCCAGCACAGGAGCCGCAATGGCTTTTACAATCATCAAACCCCAACTGGTCTTCGGCACAGCAGCAAATTCCAAGATCAATCTGGGACTGATTGGCTGCGGTGTACGAGGGACCTGGATCGCAGATTTATTTCAAAGGCACGGCGGATATAATCTTGTTGCCGCCGCGGATTATTTTCAAGATCGAGTCGATACATTCGCAGATCAACTCAACGAAGATTCGAGCAAAAAATATAACATTCCTGCCCAGAATCGTTTTACAACGCTTTCATGCTGCAAAAAGATGCTTGACAGCAAGTTGGTGGATGCGATTGTCATTGAAAGCCCTCCTTTTTTTCATCCTCAGCAGGCACAGGCAGGGATAGATGCCGGCGTGCATGTCTATCTTGCCAAGCCCGTTGCCGTGGATGTGCCGGGTACCAAAAGTATCGAAGCCAGTGGTCAGGAAGCGACAAAAAAGAAACTCTGTTTCCTTGTGGATTTTCAGACACGCACCAATAACTATTTTATCGAGGCCATTAAACGAGTCCATGAGGGAGCAATTGGCGATATCGTTTTTGGTGAATCAACCTATCATGGCAACCGGCTGAACAAACAGGCTGAGGAAGGAACACCGGAAGCGCGGCTGAAAAACTGGACCTTCGACAAAGCGTTATCCGGCGAAATTGTCGTTGAACAGAGTATTCATACACTGGATGTGATGAGCTGGATTATGAATATGCCGCCGCTGCATGTAACCGGTACCGGTGGACGCAAGGTTCGAGTTGATGTCGGCGATTGCTTGGATTATTACACCCTGCTGTATGAATATCCCAACCAGGTCGGCGTTACATTCAGCACCCGTCAGTTCGACGCCTGGGGAACTCAGCCGGAGGGGATTAACAACCGTATGTTCGGCACCAAGGGCGTTATCGAGACGTCCTATGGCGGTGATGTGAGGATTCGGGGCACCAAAGACAATTTCTATCGAGGCGGCAGCACGAGCCAGTTGTATCCCGAAGGTGCCATCGCTAATATCGCCACGTTCTATAAAAGCATCACTGAAAAGAATTATGCAAATCCGACGGTCGCCGACAGTGTCCGCAGTAACTTTGTAACGATAATGGGTCGGATTGCGGCATGTCAAAACCGTCGAATTACGTGGGACGAGGTGATGAGTAATCAAGAGCGATTAGACGGCAAACTTGAGGGCTTAAAGTCTTAAAAATCGAGTCGGCATAAAACAGAATGTATAAACGGCTTATTCAAAATAACAAGCCGCAAGTGATAAAAGCAAGAAGCCGGCTGCAGGACAGTTCTTGTTCGTTTTATGCCGACCTTTTGTCCTTGACAGGGACGGCATGGCGTATATTATGGTTTTTCCAAGTAGGGTTTTGTGTCAATATGGAACGGGTAAAAACCGGCAAAGAGGTTGATAATGATAGTCGATTGTCATACACATTTATATTCGGAAGGTTCCAAAGGGTGTTCTCCTCAGGAACACAGAAACGTCTTTCGGGACGTGGACGCCTGTTTCGTGCTGGCGGGCTGTCAGGCCGACCGTCATATTGCCAATGAAGATTTAGCCGACTATGTCCGGCAGAATCCCAAGGCCGTCGGATTTGCCGCGATCAACCCCACGGAAGACGCGGTGGACGCCAGGTTTTTGAAAAAAACAGTTCTCGAAAAAGGTCTTCGCGGCCTGGTTCTCTATTGTGCCGAAGAACAGTTTCATCCCGCTCACAGCCGAGCGATGAATTTATATGAGGCCGCCGAAGAGCTTCGGCTGCCGGTGTTTTTTCACAATTGTCCGCCGTTCAGCCTGCAGGCGGTGATGGAGTTTGCCCGGCCGTTCCAGCTCGATGAAATCGCAAGAACTTTCCCACGCCTAAAAATCATTGTCGGACGGATGGGGTTTCCGTTTATCGAACAAACCTGGTGTCTGCTGGCCAAGAACGAGAATGTCTTCGCGGATTTGACGATTGTTCCGCAGAAGGTCTGGGAAGTCTATAATCTGGTGATGTCGGCGTATGAAGCCGGCGTGATGGACAAGCTGCTGTTCGGCAGCGGCTATCCCTACGCGACGCCGCAGACCTGCATCGAGACGCTGCTCGGATTTAACAAGATGCTGTCCGATACGCATCTGCCGCAGGTGCCGCGGGAAAAACTCCGCAGCATCGTCGAACGCGACAGCTTGGTAGCTCTGGGACTAAGTGAAAAGTAAAAAGGCGAACGGAAAAAGTGAGGAACCGCCTTTGGCGGGGTGTGTTTTACAATTTACATTTTACAATTTACAATCCAATGACTCGTGATCGCTGGGGCAGCAAACTGGGGGTGATATTGGCCGTGGCCGGCAGTGCCGTCGGTCTGGGCAATTTCCTTCGATTTCCCGGCATCGCCGCGCAAAACGGCGGCGGGGCGTTTATGATCCCCTACTTCGTGTGTTTTTTCCTGCTGGGACTGCCGCTGATGTGGATCGAATGGACCATCGGTCGTTACGGCGGCGGCTTCGAACACAGCGCCGCGCCCGGCATCTTTCACACCATGTGGCAAAAAAACCGCTTTATCAAATACTTCGGCGTCATCGGCATCTTCGGCCCCACAGTTATTTTCATTTATTACACCTACATCGAATCATGGCTATTGGGATACAGTTTTTTTGCTCTGACCGGCAAATACGCATCCTGTACTGATCAGGCCGGAATGACGAGTTTTCTTCAGGGCTATCAGGGCTTGGTTCATAACGAGCACTTCAGCGGTACACAGACGGCATATTTGTTTTTCCTGATTACGTTTGCATTGAATATCCTGGTTGTCTGTGTGGGGCTTCGCGGAGGCATCGAGCGGGTCTGCAAGTGGGGCCTGCTCGCTCTGGTTATCATGGCTATTGTGATTGTCGTTCGCGTTTTGACGCTCGGTATCCCGGATGCGGCAAAGCCCGACTGGAATCCGATTGCCGGCCTTGGTTTTCTGTGGAATCCCCAGTGGGACAAACTCAAAGACGCCAATGTCTGGCTGGCCGCCGCCGGACAGATTTTCTTCACCCTCAGCGTCGGTTTCGGCGTCATTCTGACTTATGCCAGCTATCTCACCAAACAAGACGACGTCACATTATCCGGTTTGACGGCCGCCACGACCAACGAAGTGGCCGAAGTCATCCTCGGCGGCAGTATTATGATTCCCGCGGCGTTTGCCTTTATCGGCCCGGTACAAATGCAGACTATCGTCAAACAGGGTCTCTTTGATTTGGGCTTTGTGACGATGCCGCTGATTTTCGAGAAAATTGTCTGCGGACAGTATTTTGCCTTTATGTGGTTTTTACTGCTGTTCCTTGCGGGCCTGACCAGTTCGATTTCACTGGCGATGCCGGCCATTGCATTTCTCGAAGACGAATTCAACCTGACCCGCCGAGAGGCGGCCGCGGTGTTTGGTGTGGTATCGTTTATTCTGACCCAGCCGGTGATTTTCTTCCTCGGCAAGGGCGTGCTCGGCGAAATGGATTTCTGGGGCACGTCGGTCTGTCTTGTGGTCTTTGCGACGATTGAGGCGGTTTTGTTCGGATGGGTATTCGGCATGGACCGCGCCTGGACGGAAATGCACGAAGGCTCCGATATCCGCATCCCCGGCGTGTATCGCTGGATTATTAAATACATTACGCCGCTGATGCTGATAACTATTCTCGGGATGTGGGCATGGCAGGAATGGAAAAATAAGATGATGATGACGGATGTCAGCGAGGCGGACAAGCCTTTTATACTGCTGACGCGAATCGGGCTGGGCGGGTTGTTTCTCTTTTTGCTGCTGATGGTCTGGATCGTCTGGAAGCGCCGGCCCGAAACAAAGGAGAACGCACAATGACCCCCGGCGGATGGATTTTTATGCTCACAAGCTGGACGGTCATCCTCGGCCTGTTTAGCTATTGTATGGTCCGCACTCTCGGCGGTAAGAAAAAATAAAATCAAAACCTCTGCTCTCTGTATTGTCCTGCGTAGTCTTGACGAAGCAGGAAGCCTCGTGCGAAGAAGGATCGACAATCGTCAATTTCTGGCACCCTTTCCCTCGTCAAAATCCATTTTTCAAACCCCATTTTTCTTTGAATTTGGGGTTAATTGGAGCGGCGAAGACTCCGATATAAACATTCAGTTATTGAAGGGTTGCCGGAGAGGGAGAAGGTTGCGCAAAGAAAGAAGGTCTTATAAAGGTACGGAAAATGCCGCAGGGAGAAACAGAAAAGCATATATTAGAGAGTTTAGGAAGCATGTGTCGGCTGGAAGTGATTACGCCTCTGGCCAAGAAAATCAACTGCCTTGACGTCAAACGCATCGCGGAAATCTGCGTTTTAGAGATTCCCGGCCTGATTGGCGCCAAGCTGGCTTCATTGTATATTCTCGACGAGACCAGCGATATCCTGCACCTCGAAAAGCATAACCATCCATTTCTGATTAACAACATTGTGTCGCTCAACCAGAATCAGCCATCGCCGATGATTGCGGCGGTGCGAAGCAAGGAACTGCTGATTATTCAGGATATAGACAACCCGCAGTCGGCCATGGCGGGCAATATCAGCCGGGGCTTTGCGAAGAATTACCAGACGCAATGCTGTATTATCGCGCCGCTGATTTGCCAGGGCCGGGTCGTCGGCGTGCTGAACCTCAGCGACAAGGCAAACGGTGATGTATTTACAGAAGAGGATATCGCGATAGTCGAATTATTCCGGCAGCTTGTCGGGGCGTCGGTTGGCAATATTCATTTGTTCGAGAAGACGCAGCGGCAGGCCCGCACGGACGGTCTGACGGGGATGCTGAATCATCGCGCCTTCTACGAATCGCTGGAAGTTGAGCTTCGCCGGTGCCGGCGGTATGGCGGAAAAGTGTCCATTATTATGGCGGATATCGACAATCTCAAGCCCATTAACGACCAATACGGCCACCGGGCCGGCGATATGGCCATCAAACAAATCACACGCAGGCTCTCGGCCTGTATTCGCCAAATCGACCTGGCGGCGCGGTATGGCGGCGATGAATTCGCCATCATTTTGCCGAATACGTCTATTTCCGACGCGGCGGTGGTAGCCGAACGTATGGTGCAGATGGTCTGCGACACGCCGATGATGTGGGAAAACGAGAAAATCAACCTCTCCATCAGCGCCGGCGTCGGACAATACAACCCCGATATCGATCCGGCCGACATCACCAAAGCCACCGACCAGGCGCTCTACGCGGCTAAGTTGGCCGGCAAGGGCAGAGTGTGTGCTTTTGAGGCGCAGTCCACGGAAAAGTAAAATGCAGCATAGCCGCCCCCGGCCGTGTTGTCTCGAATCTCAAATTTCACACACGAAATTCTTCTTTGCTAAAGGCTGCAAAGAACAACTGCATCATATCCCGGCCTATGCAACCGGAATCGCTGAAATTTTGGGTTTTTGCTTCTGCGAGGTCTGAGGCATCTGGCCGCGATGCACATGACAGTAAGCCTCATGGTTATAGATGCTCAAGGTGTGCGTGCAATTCGGAAACATACATTTCCTGCCCTCAGCCGAAGTCTTTAGTGCTTTTCCCATCGGTACTCCTATAGAACAAGCCGCCAAACAAAAAAGCCGCAAAGGTTAGTTGTCTTCCTCTGCGGCCTAAAGACTCTAATCTTTCGTGTTTCGCTATATACCATTATACCAAAATACCGGGCGTTGTCAAGCAATCTCTTGCCAATCGCTGGAATGGGAAGGGAACATCGTATCCCCCTGATACGGATAAGATGTATGACGATGAAACGGTATCAAGAACTAAAGAAGTTGTGGGCTGGGGGTACCCCCAGCGGGCGACATTTTGTATCCAAATTGCCCGGCAAAAAGACTTGAATTAAAAAGACCCTCGCG
>VGXU01000055.1 GCA_016873215.1 Planctomycetota bacterium | reverse complement strand
AGGTTTGATTGCCATTGAGAATAATGGTTCCAAATCCGACATCGATAAGCATGTTACTGGCGGCAGCTGACTGGGTTATGTTGCTGGCCTTGATGTCCACAAGTCCATCGTTTTTAACGAAAAGCTGTGACCAGGCGATGGTGCCTTCGCCCATTTGCAAAGCCCCTGCGGTAAGCTCAAGGGTCCCGCCGTCAACAATCACACTGGAAGGCGCATTGACTGCGGTTGTACCTCCAGCACGCCCTACCAGGATGCGAGCAGTACTGGTTATTTTGCCGCCTTTTTCAATCGTCAAAATATTATTCCCCCTGCTGTAACCGACCGCATGCCAGGCGGTACCGCCTAACGACAGGGTGCCGCCGTTTTTAACCGTTACATAATTTCCAGTGTAAACGCCGCCGTCTCCCATTACAAACTTGGTGGCAACTGACTGGGCGCCGGTTACCCAGCACTTTGGAGCGGCTACATTGAACGTCGCGGTGCCTTGAGTATCCGGAAGGGTTCCGCCCCAGTTGGCCGCGATATTCCAGTTGGAATAGCCGGCGGCAATCGCGTTGGGATCTGTCGGATTCCATACTACGGCGCTTGCCATACCTGCCGTCAACAAGACGGCCGCTAAACACATCAAAAATAATCTTCTCATTTTAATTCCCCTTTCTATTAATGTTTTTTTGAATAATTCAAATCCGAACCTGTATCTTTACCGTATTGAACTTCATCGACAAAATCTTCACTCTCCTTTCCATTTTCACTGTATTATTTTAATTCATTGATGTTACCCTAAGTCCTGATAAATATAAATTATGACGATTACAGCCGGCCAAATAAGACGGCCGGATAAAGGCAAGGTATCGGATATAGAGGGGAAGGTTCAGGGCGCCGGCCGGGCGCCGCTTTACACGCCGCAGAGAGGATACACCGTATGACAACAATAGGGACATGACTGCCGAAACAGGCAGTTTAATGACCGCAAATGCCTTCTCGTTCTCTCTTTTCACCAACATCCCCTTGAGCATGTGAGTTATGGAAATTACACCACTCCGAAAACCAGACTTTTCGTATGGTACATACACCGCATCTATCTCTACTAAACCCACTTCACGCATTGTATCCATTCTTTCGGCAGAAGTAAAGATAAAAATAATTTTAATTAAAAATTATTTTCCTGAAATGTAATTACATTTCATTCGATACACCCCCCCCGTTTTACGGACTTGATTATTCCGCAAGCTGTTTATAATAAAACACTTATGCTGTTTGTTGTAAGTTTCTACTTAAATAGTATCTGTTGCGGAAAACCAACCTCAATGGCCATATCTGGGAAACAGGTATCTATAAAGGGAAACTGGATTCCCGCCTTCGGCCTTCGGTAAGGACAGGCCGCGTGAATCCCCCTTGCGGTTATTTGGCGGAAGAATGTACCGAACCGTCAGATGCCGCCTCGGTACCCATTTTCCTCAGCCAGATAACATATAAACCCGCCAGCGAAACAAGAAAAATACCCAACGTAATGAAAAACGCGTGGTAGCTTTTAATCAAAAGCTGCATCGGCAGCATAAAGAGTGTGACCTGCCAGGTCAGGGCAAAAGGCAATGCAAACACATCGCGGACATGCTCTTTTTTCATTTCCTTGCGAACTTCGGGCGTCAGCGAATTGACCATCGAACCCCAGAATCCAAAGGGCCGAGTCGTTCTGAAAAAATGCTCCAGCACTTTCTGATCCGTCGGACGTGTCATATAAGTTCCGATGATCGTTCCAGTCAGGCCGATAGCCATCGTGGTGAAAAACTGGAAAACCGGGTTATCCATCAGATGTGCAGCCTGCGGATAGCTATCCACGCCGTAAAGTTGTGCGATACGAAACAAAACCGCGCCAACTAAACCGACCAGCGTCCCGATGGCAAATCCGCCGCCGTTAAAACGCCACCAATAAAACCGCAATATACTCGGCACCACAAGACCGCCGCCCAGGGCCATCAGAATCCAATCCCAGATGTCGTTGATATTTTTGACGGAATAAGCAAAGAGGAAACTGGCGACGACAAAAAACAGGCCGAAAAGCCAACTGACCCTGATCAGTTCGGTATTGGACGCCGAAGGCCGGACATAGGCCTGATAAACGTCTCGTGTAAAAAATCCTATGGTCCAGTTGACGAACGAACCAAATGTGGACAGCGACGCCGCAATCAGCGCCACTAAAATGAGCCCACGAAAACCCAGAGGAATACTATACAGGATGACGGCCGGCAGGATGCGTTCCGGATCCACCGTACCCTCATAACTGAGCAGGTGCATCTTGGTAGTCCACTGCGGGCCAAACATCTCTTTCAACTGCCCGATAAATTCCGGCGGATAGTTTTGGGGAGCGTTGACAATTCCGGAAATCGCTTCGGCCCATCGGCTTTTGTCTATTTGGCCGACCTGCGACTTGACCAGCACCGCCGCATTATTCAGAATGGACTGATCCGGGAAAAGTTCTTTTACCATGAACAACCCCAGCACGGCAAATGCCATCATCATCGGCCAGCGGAACATCATCAAGTTGGTCCATAAAAAGGTTAATTTGCCGCATTCTTTGTCGTTTTTGGCGCCAAAAAAGCGGGGTTCGCCGCCGGACCCCATCCCGAAAATAATATTTCGGAAAAGATAAAATGCAGAGACAATAAACAAGAAACTATATTGATCATATCCTTTCGGCATCGGAGTTTTCCAGCTCCATGAAGAGCTTGTCCATGCACCCTGGCCGGTTACTTCCTGGGCCAGAGCTGCAATCTGGTCAACCCCGGCGACCTTCACAAACGCCATGACAGAAATAGCTATAACCGCCACCCAAATAATGCCGGATTGAAAAATATCCGTATAAACAACCCCATAAAAACCGGATGTTAATATATAAATTGTAGCCATGCCTATCATGGCAATCGCGCACCACTGTGGCGAAATAGGAATAAACATCGCCACAAACAAACCCGAACCTTTAATTAAATACGCGATCATGGCGATATTGCTGACAATCGTTGCAACCGCGCCTGCAATGCGGGCAAAGTGTCCGCCGGCGCAGTCACCAAACCGGTAGAGCATCCATTCGGCACCGGTAATACAGCCGCTTCGCCGATGCCATTTCCCCGACCACAACATCATAATGGCAAGCACAAGCACCGCCCCTCCCCGAAATTCAATAAAAAGACCCCGGGGTCCCATCATATACAAAAACGAGACAATAATCATCGTTCCTGTCAAGTCCAGAAAACTGGCCATACCGGAGATTCCAAGCGCCCACCATGGCAGTTGCCGTCCTCCCAGAAAGTAGTCTTCCATGCTGCCGGATGCCTTCTTTTTAAGGTACAACCCAAGCCCCACAAGACACACGAAGTACACACTGATGATGATATAATCCAGAGTACCCAGATAATTCATTAAAAGTCTCTTTTCCAGAGCCTGCGGCGCAATAATTTCCGAATCCAATCCATGGATCCGACGGCTGGGCAAGTGAGACGGCTCAATTCTCTCATCTCTGACAACCTGTGTTGCTGTTTATCTGTGCTTAGTATAACTGATCCAAAAAGACAGGCAAAGCAATATTTTAATGCCCAATGAATGCGGCCTTAAAAGGCTTTGCGGTATCCATTATTCACTGTCGGCACCAATTCAATCTATCGTTAATCCGCCAGAAACTCCAGTGTTAAAATTTTCTTGGGGGTTATCTCAATACTGCACCAACCTTGCCGGTCCAATGCCAGCTTTTTCTCCGGAACTTCTTCCAGATTCACAATACGAGCCGTCGCCCATGACCGTTGACCGGCACCCGAAAGAGCCATCTCCTTCTGCAGTCTTTGAACGGGGCTTCTTAATTGGGAAGAATTGGCCTGCCCGCCGTTGAGCCGGATATTGGCCTTGATTGTACCGGAAGCCGGATTGAAGAAACGAACAACCCATCCTTTACCGTCTTCACTTCGTTTGACAGCGCTGACGGCAATCCTTGGGTCTGAAATTTCAAGAAACGATTTCTGCAGCGGTTCGGTGCCTTTCAGGGTCGGGGCCGTCTGGCCGATCACCAGCGGCAGGTTAAACTGCTCAGCGGCATTCCATAGGCCGGCCTTTTCCCAGTCCCCTTTGTGCGGCATCACGGCGTAATGGAACTGGTGCCTGCCCAAACACTGCGAGCTTTTATCAATCTGGCTGTAATCGGTCATTTCCTGTGTCACACAAATACGCAGCGGAAAACTGCGGAGAAGCGTAAGCCGCAATTGGGGCTGCTTCTGATCGGTCGCTTCATAGGCCTTCATGCCTTCATTCAAAATTGCAAGGCCATTGTTTCCATCGGTAATATCGATAAAGGAATTCATCGGCTGTTCGGACTGCGGAGGTTCACGATAGTTTTCGGAGTAAGGCAACTTAACCGCGCGCTCGAGGACGTCAAATTGCCCCTGGGCAAAAGCGGTGTCGGCAGTAATGCCGCTCGGGAAAGCGACCTGTAAATAATGGTCTTCGACGGTGTTGTCAACATCAGTGGTAATGTCAACCCATTTTTGCCCCTTGCGGAGCGTGATCATGCTGTCAATCCTGACAGTTTTTGTGTTTTTACTGCGAGCCTTATCGTCGGCCGTGCGGCACGCCGGGAGCCGCCAATCGATAGAAACCTTGAAGGCCGCCTCCAGTCCGCCGTCTCGAATCAAACTGATCGCCGCTTTTTCGTGAATCGTCGTAAAGTCCTGTTTAGCCTCAACCCCTTTATGCTGCCAGGGGTCACCGACTTCAGCCGTATCACAGAAGTACCCCATACGCTCAAAAACTCTGCCGGTCTGTTTGTCGGTAATTGTCATCGTGCCGTTGCCTTCAATGGCAACACGCAGATATTCATTTTCCATCGTATTGATACCGGTAATCATTGTGGCAACACGGGTCGGAACCGTACTGTTCTTGTCAATGGGTCTGACAAAGAACGTTTTGTAGCCGGCCGGCGGAATATCTTTCATCTCCACTTTGGCCCGGTATTGTTTGGTCAGGAAGGTATTGGCGGTGTCATTGGGTGACTGGACGATTTGGAACGAATCGTCAGACCCCAGGAGTTGGAAGTCAGCTTTTCGACCTTGTTCATCGACGATTTCAAAGGAGCCGGATTTCAGATCCCGCGGAATTTCCAGATTCACCGCGGCAATCTCGTCCCGTTTAAAGGGTGCCGGATTGTAGACAAACAACACAATTTTCTCTTTCTCATGTCCGGTATAGTCTAATGTGCCGGCAATATCCAGAATTGCTCGTTCCGCAACACAACCGGAAATTTCTCGGCTTTGACGAGTCCTGAACCGCATATCATCACTGATGATGCCGCGGCTGCATCCGCCAATCGAATCGTGTCCATGGTTCTGCAGGAGCCAGTTGTATGCAGTATCCAGGAAACCCTGCGGATACGAAGCGCCCAGCATGGCGGCATAAACCGCCAGAGGTTCCGCGTACTGCATCAGTTCGCGTTCCGTCTTAAAGTTATCCATCTTCATATCCATGCGGGCTGAAATGATCCAGCCAAACAATGGACTTGTTACCCTGGAGTCGGAATAATAACGCATCTCGCCTTTTAAGACAGGCAGATTGTCGGAAATGTTTTCGATGACCTGTTTCTGGAATTCTTCAAAGGTGCTGTGGAAAACTTCAGCACGGTCCTTAAGGGCTTTGTTGCAGTCCTTGATCATCTGCACTTCACGAATATCCGGACAGGAAGAATCATGCCCGCATGACCAGAACCGATGCGGGGTTGTCCAATCGCCATCCTGCTCTTCCATGGCCTGTTTGGCCCTGGCCGGAATCGTTGCCGCGTCATAGATGTATTTCGGGCGTGAGTATTGAGCATCAAAGTCATGGTACTGTTCGCCGACAAATTTAAAGGGTCCGCTGCCGCATGACCATGGGATAATACGGTTGTTTTCATTTTCCTGCTGAAAATAGGCCGGCCGCTGGATGACATACCAGACATTGTACCGCGGCCGCATGGCCAGGCGCGAAGCCACAATTTTTGTGCCGTCGGGACCTTGCCAGATGTATTCCGAGTTCGGCGCCGCCTCGGTGCTGACGCCCCGGTAGAAGGCCGCGAAATCGATCCCGAACCCTTTATAGATTTGAGGCATCTGAGAAATCTGCCCCCAGCCAAACGGAGAATAGCCCGTCTTGCTGACATACCCCATGCCCTTGGCTATCTTATGGCCGAGCAAGAGGTTGCGTATCAGCGATTCGCCGCCAACCGAAAATTCATCCGGCAGACAGAACCAGGGACCCACCAGCAATTTCCTGTCTTCGATCAGCTTTTTAACGGTTTCTTTTTTCTCCGGTCGTATTTCAAGATAGTCCTGAAGCGGAACCGTTTGAGAGTCCAGGTGGAACGATTTAAATTCCGGCTCTTTTTCAAAAATATCCAGCAGCATATCCATCATATACCCCAACATGTGGCGGGTTCGCTGCATCGAAAAACGCCATTCCCTGTCCCAGTGCGTATTCGAGATAAAATGGCATTGAACAGGCGATTTCGCGGAAGCCTGACTTTTTGCTGGTTTCTTTTTTCCGTTCAATGGCGAAACTTGCTTTTTCATGACGGCGCCTTTAAATATTATTTGGATATTATAGCTGATATTTCTTCAAATGTCTGACAGTACCTATCACACAACCCCAGAGTTCCGCTTTCTATTATGTTTCCACCGGCAAATCCAATTACAGGAAAACCGGCCAAGCGAATTGAGCAAACTCCAGCCCCGCTGTCTTCGATGCCGATCACATGCGCATTGTCATTCTCTGATATACCCAAGCCTACTCTTGAAACCTCAGAATACAGCCAAGGATGCGGCTTCGGAGATAATTCGCCCAGCGTACCTGCAGAGCCTTTGCGAAGCGGAAAACCCGCGGTAATAATCGCGTCATAGAAGTCTTTCGGGTCACCCATCCCCAGCGTCTTGAACGCCGACAAAATCTCCGGCCAGGCCTTTTCGTAAAGTCCCGAGGTTACCAGGCCGATTTTGATATTCATGGCTTTCAATTCAACCAAAAAGTCTTTCAAACCCGGTGTGGGAGTAAAAGCCCCATCTTTGCCCCGGCCATGCATGATTTCGTCCATCTGGAAGTGCGTATGCCGGAAATAGAAATCGCGGGCCTGCTCGACCGTCTTATCCGGACAGTACTTCCTGACACAATACTCCAGGTGCTCGGAAACGCTGTGGCCGGAAACATAAGGCAAATCAGCCTCTTCAAGCTCAAATTTCGGATTATCCAGCAGGCTGGCTGTCGCAAGCTGAATGATCCAAATCCAAAAGCTTTCGCTGCGGACGCTGGTCCCGTCGAGATCCATCAAAACCGCCTTGACAGGCCGTTTCATCTCAATCTTACGAAGCGGGTAATACGCCGGATACCCCATCGCGGATTTCACATAGGCCAGAACATGGTCTGCGAAAAAGACAAACTCGACCTTTTTGTCCTTTGTGCCTAAAACCCTCTTGACATTGCTGCCGTCAACACAAAATCGCCCATCACTTGTCCGGGCGAGCATAATAAAATCATCCTGTTTTGCCTGAGAACCTAAATGGTCTATAAGGTGTTTATCAATGTCTTTCCCGTTCAATTTCATAATCTCCAGCAACATTTATAAAGCTTGATCTTGCATTTAAGCCTGTCATCCAAACCCATTTCTCGACAACTCAAGGCGATTTTTAACGACAAAAAACAGCATTTTACAGTTTCATCTATAGTATTATATAAAAAGGTTATGTCATAATTAGTCGAATCACAGTATTTACAAATTCGTAAATATTATGTCAAGTCATTTCTTTATTTTCTTTATTTTTTCATCATGAACGCCAACGGCAGAAAAAATTGCTTAAAAATCATCAAATTAACATTGTTTGCAAGCGTTCACGCGAAACCAAGGTTTTCAGGCCAAAAACACCGTTGTTTTCGCTACACAGCAGAAAAATGGTTATTGGGCGAACATTTGGTACTAATTTTTAAGTCAAAAACGCAATTTTTATCCCGTGAACGGTTACGAAAAATCAACCGTATTTAGTCATTGAACTGAATAAACTGTTGATTTTGAATACGTATTTTAATACAATGATGGATGTAAAGTGTTTGTAAATACATATTAGCTGTTTTTAAAGACTGCGGATTTTCATAAACCCGGCGAAAGATTTGAGTGGATGAAAAGATGAACAAATTATTATTCATATCTTTAGTACTAATAGCTGGTTTTGCGACCGCTTTTGGCGCAGACAAGGAATGGAACAATGGGGGAGGCGACCGCCTCTGGCGTAATGGAGCAAACTGGAGCGGCGGTATTCCTACCACCGCCGACAAAGCCGCTGTGAGAAACAACTACTCTACCAACGGCCCGATCATTGATTCAGCCACAAGCACATCGGTAGCTACGGTGGTTATCGGCGACTGGTCAAGCGCATCCGACAAAGTAGAGATGACAGGAGGCACTCTTTCAACAACCAGTTGGGTGATACTCGGTTATGGGGCGGCCAACAACGGTACCTTTACAGTCAGTAATGGCACAGCCAATATAGGCAGCAATTTGGATATTGGTTTTAGCGGCACTGGTACATTAAATATGACTGGCGGTTCGATTACGATTACCAGCAGGTTCGGAATTGCCCAGAACACAGGAAGCACTGGTAAGGTATTTCTCAACGGCGGCACGATCCGTTCCGGTTCGTTTAATATGACAAGCGGCGGTACTTTGGATATTTCGGGCGGTACGCTGATTGTCAACGGCAATATCACTTCCGTGGTGGCGGGTTATGTTGCGGCCTTAAAGATCAAAGCCTATGGCGGGACTGGTACAGTGAATTATGATTATAATATCACTAATTCCGGTAAAACAACCATTTGGGGTACACCGGGAACGGCTTATGTCACGGTGCCAGATGTTACAGGTCTCCCACAAGCCACGGCTGAATCGAATATCAGAGCGGCCGGACTGGTTGTTGGAACAGTAACCACGGCGCCAAGCGATGCGGTTCCCACAGGTTGTGTGATCAGTCAGACACCCACAGGGGGTGAAAGCGCGGCGTTCGGTTCATCGGTTAATCTGGTTGTTAGACCAGAAGCCGGAAATGGTGATGTAGATGGCGATGGCTATGTCGATGCTACGGACCTGATTTTGTTCGCAGCCGAATGGCTCCAACCCACCCCCGATCCTGATGCGGATTTCACCAGGGACGGGCATGTGGATATGCCGGATTTTCAAATATTATCAGCAAACTGGCTCCTTAATGAATTCAGCAAAACGCTGACCGGTAAAATCATGTGCGGATACCAGGGCTGGTTCAATTGTCCCAACGATGGTTCTAACCGAGGATGGATTCACTGGGGCAGCAGCAATAAATTTGAGCCGGGTTACTGCACCGTAGAATGGTGGCCGGATATGAGCCAATACGATGCGGATGAAAAATTTGCATCAGGGTTTAAGAACGCTGACAACAGTACGGCCTATGTCTTCAGCTCGTATAAAGAAAAAACAGTGCTCAGGCATTTTTCATGGATGGCCGACTATGGTATTGATGGTGTTTTTCTCCAGCGGTTTGTTTCTGAAACCACGCCAGGTTCCACTGCCCGCGCACATCGGGACCAGGTTATGCTTCATTGCCGCAAGGGAGGCAATCAATACAAACGTGCCTGGGCGATGATGTATGACCTAAGCAGTACGTATACGGGTCCTCAAATGAAACAGAAAGTGATAGATGATTGGAAGTATCTGGTTGATACGTATCATATTACTAAAGATTCTACGGATACGGCCTATCTGCATCATAAAGGAAAACCGGTCGTTGCTATCTGGGGTCTGGGTTTTGGACGTACTTATGAAGGAACGCAGGATATGGTTGATGTTGTCAGCTTCCTTAAGAACGACCCGGTCTATGGCGGCTGTGCGGTGATGATAGGGGTACAGAATTCGTGGCGCACCAATTCAGATACATATTTTCAGCAAATAGTGACTCTTGCCGATATTATCAGCCCCTGGGCGGTTGGCAGATACGGCAGCAAAAGCACCAGTGAGCTGGATAATTTTACGAATACTTATACGATACCCGACCAGGCATGGTGTAACACCAATAATAAGGACTATCTGCCGGTTGTTTTCCCAGGATTCAGTTGGCAGAACCTCAAGCAGAACAACAAATTTGACGAAATTCCCAGGCTGGGCGGTACTTTCCTGTGGCGGCAATATTACAAGGCCATTCATGATGCCGGCGCTACGATGATCTATCAGGCGATGTTTGATGAGGTTGATGAAGGGACTGCGATCTTTAAATGTACCAGCACACCGCCGATTGCGGAGTTGCCAACCAGTGTGTTTTCAAACCCGTTCTTACCTACGGGCAACGCACAGTATGCTCCGTATCAGCCCAGCGATGCGCTTCTGCCCAGCGACCATTACCTGTGGCTGGTGGGCGAAGGGACAAAGATGCTCCGCGGAGAGATTCCATTGTCGCCGACGATGCCGACTCGGTAAAAGTAAATAGGATTGAATCGCACGATTTCAATTTTCGTGCAAAGGGACTTCAATGATGCAAGAAACAGAAAAAAGTGAACTGCTAAAAATCGGTTCAAGTCATCGCGGATTATTTTCTTTTTTGATCCTCGCGTTGGTTATAGTTGCGGGCACATCCAATGCTTTTGAGTCTTCTTTGTCGCCGCACTATAATGCCGGAGACGGAACATATACAACAACAACCCGGGAAGGACAGGTTGTTTGGATTCCAAATAGTTATCTTTATTTCCGGGCGGTAGGTTTCCCGACGGGTGTTCAGACTGCTTATGTTGAAATTACCTATTATGATGAACCTGTCGGCTCAACAATAAAACTTCAGTATGACAGTGTCAGCAGTGCCTACACTGCTTCCGGCTACCACACACGCAGTACCGGCGAAGGGTCGATGGCTTTTGTCAAATCTTACCATCGGCTGGATAATATATTGTTTGCCGATCGCCAGAACGGCGGTTCGGATTTTCGATTAAACTGCAGCAATTTTCCAATCAAAAGTGTAATCGTTCGTGATACACCTTTCAGCGACCCTTATGCGGCCTATGCGCTTTCAACTAATCCGCCATGGCTGTTACCCTATACCGGACCTTCGCGTGATGATGTCAACGCTGGCACAATCAAAGGGAAGTTAGTGGCCGGCTATCAGGGATGGTTCAGAACGCCAAACGATCTGCATGACGGCGGTTTTGTTCATTGGGGGGTTAATCCGGACGGCAATTCTACTGTGGATATGTGGCCGGACCCGGCCGATTACGAGCCGAGCAATCTTCATTTTGTCCCAGGTTTTATAACAGTAGGCGGAAAACCGGGATATTTATTTTCTTCCGCCGACAGAGCCGTGGTTCAGAAACATTTTGAATGGATGCGGAAATACAATATCGACGGCGTTTATCTGCAGCGATTTTTCACGAATTCCTCTGCGGGCGCTAAACCGGAGTGGGTTTTGGCCAATGTCAGAGAGGCCGCCCACCGGAGTGGACGCGTCTGGGCGATCGAGTACGACATCAGCGGCGGCACCGATGCCACTATTTATGATAAGATCACAACCGACTGGAAATGGCTGGTTGACCAGGTCCATATTACCAGCGACAGTCGTTATCTGCGCGAGAACGGCAAGCCTGTTGTGGTGGTCTGGGGCGCCGGGATTCGGACCGATATGACTCAGGGTCCGTTAAACCAGTTGGTTGATTTCCTGAAATCCGATCCTGTTTACGGCGGTAATTATGTCGTCGGTTGCGTCAACAGCAATTTCCCCAGTGCATGGGATGACCATAATGCACGGTATCACAGCATTTTTGCCTGGATGGGCAGCCAGACAAACGTTCGCGATCACGCAGCCCAATACGGCATCAATGCCCAGGTGCATGTCTGGCCGGGATTCAGTTGGCACAATTTAAAGAAGCTTGTTTACCCGAATCAGTACACCGATCGTACCGGCGGCAGCTTTTTCTGGGGCAAAATATACAATGGCATTAATATTATCAATCCCGAAGCGGTTTTTGTCGGCATGTTTGATGAATACGATGAAGGCACGGCCGTAATACCGATGAGCGACGACCCGCCGGTGGTTCCAAACCCAAGTATTTACGGACATTACATTACCAATGCCGGTTCGTCCAAGGACTGGTGGATGATGCTTTCAGGATATGCCAGGGAAACATTGTGCAAACAGGTTCCTTTAAGTTCCACAATGCCGACAGCGGCATCTCTGGCTAATCGTTCCAATATCGGGCCGGAAATGACGGTTGAGCTGGGCGCCACCAACATCAGCAATCTTCTTTACTGGCATTTAAACACCGGCGACGGAACAACCGTCGCTGACGTAATTGCCGGCAGACCGTGTCGAAGAGCAACAAATCTTTATATGTATTTCAATGTGGATGATAGAATCCTAAAGCAGATTTCTGCCGGTCTCGATGTGAGCATCGTTGTGGACTACTATGATGTCAGCGGCGGCATACCCATCGGCTTGCACTACGACAGTGTTTCTAATCAATGGAAGACGCATCCGAAGTCGTTTACCACCTCGGGTACCAATCAGTGGCAGACCGTTCGGTTCGAGATCAATGACGCCTATTTTGGAAATCGTGAAAACGGAGCCGACTTCAGACTTGTCAGCAATACCGTTTATAATATGAATATTGCCCGGGTCCGCGTTATATTGGAAGAGGGTTCTGCTTATGTCGCAACGGTGCCTGACGTAGTTGGCCAGGCTCAGACAACGGCCCAATCGAATATCACTGCCGCAGGCCTGGTCGTCGGAACAGTAACGACTGCTTACAGTAATTCGGTTCCGGCAGGGATAGTGCTTTCCCAGAACCCAGTCGGCGGTACTGAGTCAATCGTCGGAGTATCGGTTGATCTGGTTGTTTCAAGAGATATCATGTGTGCCGGCCTGTCGGATTTAGACTGCGATGGAAGAGTTGATATGTCTGATTTTTCTTACATGGCCGGCGTCTGGTTAACCAACGATCCCAAAGCGGACATTGCCGCTCCCGCCGGACAGGTGGATGTGCAGGATCTGCTGGTGCTGATACAGGAATGGCTCAGCGATTCTCTGATTGACGGCGCGGTGGCTTACTGGAAGCTGGATGAAACCACCGGTTCTGTCGCATCAGACTATTCAGTCAATTCCCATCACGGTACCTTGATGAATATGGACAACAGTGACTGGGTCGCGGGAAAACTCGGCAACGCCCTTGATTTTGACGGTGTCAATGATTATGTGGAAATCACCGGCTACAAAGGGATTGCCGGCACCGCCAGCCGTACCTGCTGTGCCTGGATTAAAACAACAGGGTCCGCCAGTAATATGGTTATTCTGGATTGGGGCGCGAATGTTTCAGGACAACAGTGGCTGCTTGGGATTTTTTCGACCGGCAAATTGGCACTTTTTGCCGGCGGTCCTTATATTCAAACCAATGCTTTAGTAACGGACGGCCAGTGGCATCATGTTGCGGCGGTAATGACCGATGACGGCTCCCCAAGCATCCATGAAATAAAACTCTATATCGACGGAGTTCCCCAGGGCGTCACTTATAGCGGCACTAACGCAATCAATACGGTTTCAGGCCCCGATGTTATGCTCGGAGCGTATGAATACAACGGCCAAAAATCAAGTTTCTTCCCCGGCCTGATCGATGATGTCAGGATTTACGACCGGGCGTTAAGTGCGGGAGAGATTGTTAAGTTAAGTCAATAGAAAGAAAGGTCAAATGATGACATTCCACAAGATAAAATTCTCTTTTTACTATCTTTTGATATGCAGCTTTTGCGGTATCTGCTTTGGGGGAAAGATAGTTTATCCCTGGCGGTCCACAACTGCAATAGTACTGCCTGGCGGGAGTTTTGAGGTCTGGTTTGACGCCGATTCCGGCCAAACTGTCAATTCCGTCGAACTGCAGGGCCCGTACAACACGGTTTACCCGACAAAAAGCATCACCACCGGGAACTGGGAATATGATCAAATGTCCGGCAACAGGTATGACACAAGAATCACTGTCACCGTTCCTGCCAATGCTCCGGCGGATCGTTATGACCTGGTATTAAAAACGTCATCGGGCGACGTATTTTCTTATGGTGGGGTTAAGGTTATTGCCGACTACAAGACCACTTATTACATTATGCACATCTCGGACGGGCACCTCTATCAGAGCGGCTATGATACGGACGTGCTGCTGGCAAGAAAATCGGCAATGATTGACATCGCCAATATCATGGATGTTCAGATCATCATTGAAACCGGTGACAACATGTACAATGTCAGGAACCACCCGGAAAGAGAAGGGTATTACTTCCTTGGCAATCCGGGAATTGGGACAAAAGGAATGGCTAAGGCTTCAGCCGCCACTTTTTTAACTCCGGGGGATCATGATGCGTATGCTGCAAATGACTGGACGCAGTCAACCGCGCAAGTGAATGCTGACTTTTTTAATGATTATTGGGGGATGCAGAACCATTGCTTTAAGTATGGCAACGGCCGTTTTATGACACTTAACAATGCATGGGCTGTTTCAGCCAGTAATCCCGGGGATCATGCATATCAAATAGATCAAGCCGTGGCATGGCTTAGCGGTGCAGGTTCAGGCGGCAATTTTTTTCTAACCGCAGGTCATTGTTACGATAAAATGCACGGATTTATTGATGATCATAAAGCACTGGATTTAGTGCTGGCCGGAGATAAGCACCATGTCAGAACGGATAATCCCTGGCCTTTTGAGACGGGAAGTGCCGAAGTTGCCTATATAGCAGGTTCTATTCGAGATCATTTTGAATTCAATTTATATCAAGTGAATAACAGTGCCGGAACTTTTACTACGCCATCCGGTATAACCGGGGTTGCCAATGTTCTTTACAGCGGCAGCCAGGACACGCCGACCACATGGATACGCAATATCGAACTCACCTACTCTCAGTTAAATAACGGCCAAAGTGCTGTCAACTCGGCAACCATCATAAACAGATACAGTTTTCCGATTGCCGGTGCAAGAGTGCGTTTTGTAATGCCACGAGGCTCTACGTATGTTGTCTCACAAGGCGTCATCAAGCAGACCTTTGATGGCGATTTATATCATATTGTTGATGTAAGTATTGATCTTAGCGCAAACAGCACGACAACGATAGCAATAAACGCTTTCGGGATTCCCGAGGGAGCTTCAGCGCGGGGGGAAAATCCTCCTAACGAAACGGCGGGCAAAGCTTTTGACGGCAGCAGCCAGACCAAGTGGCTTGATTTTTCACCGACGGGAAGCTGGATACAGTATCGATATGCTGACGGTGCGACAAAGATTGTAACGAGATATGCCATTACTTCCGCCAACGATGCTCCGGCACGGGACCCGAAGGATTGGAATCTGCTCGGTTCTAAGGATGGAGGACTTACCTGGTCAACACTGGATTCAAGAACCGGTATAATATTTTTGAATCGTTTTGAGACGAAATTCTTCTCTGTAAGCAATCCAGGAGAATACAACAGTTATCGACTGCAAATTACGGCAGTCCGAGATGCCGCCACCGCCAATTCCGTACAGCTTGCCGAGATTCAGCTGCTTAGCTGTTTTGGCCTGTCGGATTTAGACTGTGATGGAAGAGTTGATATATCAGATTTTTCTTACATGGCCGGCGTCTGGTTAACCAACGATCCCAAAGCGGACATTGCCGCTCCCGCCGGACAGGTGGATGTGCAGGATCTGCTGGTGCTGGTACAGGAATGGCTCAGCGATTCTCTGATTGACGGCGCGGTGGCTTACTGGAAGCTGGATGAAACCACCGGCTTGGTAGCACCAGACTATTCAGTCAATTCCCATCACGGCACCTTGATGAATATGGACAACAGTGACTGGGTTGCGGGAAAACTCGGCAACGCCCTGAGCTTTGACGGTGTCAATGATTAAAA
>VGXU01000054.1 GCA_016873215.1 Planctomycetota bacterium | reverse complement strand
CGCGAGGGTCTTTTTAATTCAAGTCTTTT
The DNA here is from genome assembly GCA_016873215.1 of Planctomycetota bacterium. GTDB lineage: Bacteria > Planctomycetota > Phycisphaerae > Sedimentisphaerales > Anaerohalosphaeraceae > Anaeroglomus. Next base: position 16,026 of record VGXU01000054.1, on the reverse strand, counting down.
TGCCGGGCAATTTGGATACAAAATGTCGCCCGCTGGGGGTACCCCCAGCCCACAACTTCTTTAGTTCTTGATACCGTTTCATCGTCATACATCTTATCTTCATCAGGGGGATACGATGTTCCCTTCCCATTCCACCGTTATCCCTATATCCATTTGACTAAAGTTTTTCCCTTTGACGATGCTCCCAAATTGAGCCGATAGTTTTTGTCTTTCTGAAACTATTAAAACCAGCACTGGAGCTTTAAAGGCAAAATGGTTGAATTTCAATATCCCCTCAAATGCTGCCTTTGCCATTTTATCTCTGAGATCAGGATCATCAATGATGACATACTTCCAAGGCTGAGAATTACAGGCGGAAGGAGCAAGCCGTGCTGCTTCAATGCACCGATTCAACATTTCTTTTGGAACAGGGCTATCTTTATAATTTCTGACACTATATCGTTTCTTGACTAACTCTAAAAAACTCAATTCTGCCTCCTTTTTCTTCGATCTTTCTGTTTCCTGATTTTTTCGATTCTTTTGACTTTGGGACCATCCGGTGGAAGCGGGATTAATTAACGCTGGATATTCCAATGTTTAGTGGTACTATAAACGGGGGAAGGTCACTTCGCCCGTCATTCCTCTTTTTGCAGGAGGCTTTTGAGGTATGCGTTTTCCCGTCGTGTGGCTTCGAGGTCGAAGACGAGGTATTTGACGCTGACCCGCAGGTAATCGAGGGCATCCTGCAGGCGTTCGAGGCTGTCTTTGAGCTGCTTTTTGTTTTCCTGGGTTTGCCGGGCCAGAGTGAGGATTTTCTCGCAGGAGGGTTCCGGCAGCGGCCCGATTTCGCGCAACAGCTCCCGTAATTGCTTTTCAAACATCGCGTCGTTATTGTTATTCATAACCACCGCTCCTCTCCGCTACATTTTCCCAGTTTCGACCCCGTTTCCAGTATCAAAAAGAGCAATTCCCATTCCGCAGCACGAGCAGTGATTTTTTTAGCGCCCGGCCGGGGCATAACCAGCTTTTCTGCCGCAAAATGGCCGGAGCGTGAAAATTTATCCGAAAAACAAGGTTATAATGACGACCCATGGCATGTTTCCAAAAATCAACACCCTGCCGTTCATTTGCCCCCTTTTTTTAATTAACTCCCATTGAAAAAAGCAGTTATAATCTGTCCCCGCTTTGCAACGTTATCTTTCTTTTTATGCGAAAAACACCCCAAAAACAGGGAAAAATAATAAATTTATAAAAAAATTGAAACTATTAATACGTCGATGATATATAATGAGGGGATGAGACGTCTATATAGTGAAGAGCGGGTTGGTATTGTCGAAATAGGATTTAAGGGGAATTGACGGAGTATGTTTTCGACTTGAGATGAAGACAACATGCACGGGGTTTTTGAGTAAATGAAACCGACGGTATCGCTATTATTCTTTTTATTATTATCTTTATCGGTTCTCGGACGGATGCAAATTCTTAACAGAAGTTTTGAATTGGCCGCAGAACCGAACACCCCTTATTACTTTACCTTGCCGCTGGATTGGGGTTATGAAAATTATGCCGGTATTCGCAACGGTCCATTTGACGCCAATAACATAAATGCCCACTGGTTTATTCCCGGCCCCTATGAAGGCGACTATTATCTGCTGCTTTCGACCGCCGGTTTCGGGCCTTATCAGGACGGCGACATTTCCCGATCCTCCGTCAGTCAGCGTCTTTATCTGCCCGCAGGCACTTTAATTCAAGGGGTGTATTTCTTCGGCACCTGCGACTGGCGTCCTTACCGCGACACGGGACGCATTAAATTGCAGCCTCATAATGACCCCAATGACCCCAATATCCCTTACCTGTGGCATCCTATCCTTCTGGCACAATGTTCCGTTGATGATGTCGGAAGTTATGGCAGCACAGGACAATGGCTGAAGTTTTCGCGCATTATTTCTCCTGACGAAGAAGGATATTACGATTTGACGTTATCCATCGAAGACGGCATCGACAGAATCGTCGAAAGTTATTTTGCGGTTGACGACCTTCGTATTTGCGGGCCGGGGGTTCTGCCTGGAGACCTGTGCCCGGACTGTATAGTGGATTTACGGGATCTTTCTCTATTTTCGAGAGAATGGCTGGAAATCTGCCCCATCGACCCTAACATTCCTATCGATCCAAATGATCCCAACGTGCCTATAGACCCCAATGATATTTCCATTATCGACCCCAACTGTTTATGCATTTATGCGGATTTCACGAAAGACAATAAAGTTGACGCCAACGACCTGGACTTGTTTAAGGATGACTGGCTGCAGGACAACCTTAATCTTTAAAAAGCCGCATTGTTGCCATAAAAGACCCCCTCTATAGCCTCTTTCGTTATGACATTAACCTGTTAAATCTTTTCCCGTGATTCATTTTGACAACCCGCCCACTTATCGGATACAATGAAGTCTGTAAAATACGGTCCTCAATGGTTCTGAAACTAAGGAGAGGATTATGAACTTTCTGAATGCTTCGCGAGACTCGCAATGGCGACGGATAAAATGGCATACTGTTTTTGCGTTTCTTTTGGCTATTTCGGTTGTAGTTCTTTTCCTCGGATGGCTATTCCATGTCGCCGATCTGCCTCAGTATGCCAAAGTATTTGATAGTATTCATATCTTCTTTTTCGCGTTCGCAATGGTGGTACTGGCGTTTGCGATATTGGCTTTGTTAGGCGAGATTTTCCGTGTATCCCGCGAAAGCGTCGCTAAACTGGACAATCTTGCTGAAATCCAGGTTCGCCATAACAATTTGCTTACGCAGATTACCCAGGCTGCTCATTTAAGTGACACGGCCAAGGAAATTGTCTTTCGCGAAATGGAGCAGATGCAGTTAGGTGAGGCGGCTCTGAATAAACTTCATCAGCACGACTTTGACGCCGCCGGGATGATGATAGACGCAATGGAACAATCACCGCGATACAAAGACCTCGGCGCCAAACTGCGGCGAATGGCCGAAAAATATCGTACCGCCACAGAAGACGGCAGGGTGCTGCAGATTATCACACACATTGAAAATCTAATGGATCAGGCTCGCTGGGCCCAGGCGGCGTTGCAGATAGACAACCTGATAAAAATGTTCCCTTATTCGGACAAGGCCAAAATGATGCCGTCCCGGCTGCGTGAACGCAAGGATATACGCAAAGGCGAGCTTTTGTGCGAATGGGACAAGGCGGTACTGGCCAAAGACACCGACCAAAGTCTGGAACTTTTGAAAGAGCTGGACCAGTATCTCACGCCCGCTGAGGCTGTGGCACTGCAGGAATCCGCCAGTACGGTCTTCCGGACCAAGCTGCATAATCTCGGAGTGCAATTCTCGATGGCCGTCACCGAACGCAAATGGAAAGACGCTCTCGAAACCGGCAGACAAATCGTACAGGCTTTTCCCAACAGCCGGATGGCCGCAGAAATTCGTTCCCGGCTGGATATTCTGCAGGAGCACGCCCACAAACAGCAGGAACAAAAAATCGTTCAAAAATAACGGCTTGTCAGAACACGCGGTTTTATTCATCACAAACTTCTGCAGAGAACAACTGAATTATTTGTTCTGTGTTCTCGGTATCAACCATTATAGTTTGTTTTCAACGTCAGCGACTCTGCCTGTCGGGAAATCATAAGGCTGCGACATTTTCATTCGGTTCAATGTCAGGAGAAAACTCATTAAAATCAGAACCGGACTGGGGCTTGAAGGCAGCGTGGACGGATCCAGCCTGGTGGATCTGACATAAATCTGCAAGAAAACCGACTCGGGGGAAAACTTGACAGTACAAGCTGGATTTGGGAAAATGATTAGCATCAAAAGGTGAGAATAATGTTTAGCGAAGGGTTTTAAGCGGGAAACGTCAGATCATGATTGAATCTCTGATTCATAGAAAGGGGTGTATCGTGGGACAAAAACGCGCAGTGACCAGGCGAAATTTCATTAAAACAGCAGCGGCCGCTGTCGGAGTGTTTACAATCGTTCCGCGACATGTTCTGGGTGGAAATGGCTACATTGCTCCCAGTGATAAAATTAACCACGCAATTATCGGCACCGGAAACATGGGAATGGGTCATATCGACTATGTCAAAGAGGATCCGCAAGGCCGGCTTGTCGCCACCTGCGATGTGGATACCAAGCACCTGGCACAGGCACAGGCCAAAGCTGGTAACGGCTGCCAGGGGTATCACGATTTTCGCGATGTGCTGGCCCGTCCTGACGTGGATATCGTTCACATCGTCACGCCGCCGCACTGGCATGGCCTGATGGCCGTCGCCGCCGCCGAAGCCGGTAAAGACATTTGGTGTGAAAAACCATTTACGCGAACCATTTATGAAGGCCAGAAAGTCATCGAGGCCGTCCAGCGAAATGAACGAATGCTTCGAATTAATACATGGTTTCGGTTCAAAGGCGGGTTCGCCGGTGGATACAACACCTATGACGGTAACGGCGCCGAAGTCCGGCCCACACGAAAACTCGTTAAAAGCGGTCTCTTGGGCTGGCCGCTGAAGATTACCATCAGCCAAACCACCGGCCTGAATCTGAAATTAGATACGTGGAGCGGCCGCACCGACCTGATACCACAACCGGTTCCGGAAAATCTTGATTATGATATGTGGCTCGGGCCGGCACCAGTGAAGCCGTATCATCCGCATCGCGTGCATAGTTCATTCAGGGGGTATTGGGATTATGACGGTGGCGGACTTGGTGATATGGGCCAGCATTATCTCGACCCGGCCCAATACCTGTTGGGCAAGGACAACACCAGTCCCATCGAAGTGGAAGCCGACACCCAGCAACAGCATCCCGATGCTGCTCTGCCATGGCGGCGCGTGACATTTCGTTATGCCGACGGCTGTGAGATAGTCCTCGACGGTGAGGACAGCGACAAGAACGCCGCATTTATTGAAGGCAGCAACGGAAAGCTTTATAAAGACTTCAAGTCCGACATGCCCAACCTGAAAGAAAAGCTTGCAGAGCTTCCAGACCTCGAACCAGTGATTACCGATTTTAATGAATCGGTTCGAATGCGGCAAAAGTTTGCTCTGAACGAAGTCAACGGGCACCGCTCCTGCACGCTGGTCAATATGGCAATCATTGCTGTCAGGTTGGGTCGGAAACTTCAATTTGATCCAGATACACAGCTATTTATAAACGATGAAGAAGCCAATCGGCTGATCAAACAGCCGATGCGCACACCGTGGGTGATTTGATGATGCGTGATTCCGTTACCGATAATAAGCAAAACTCAAAAACAATAAAGGTGAGCATATGAAATCCATCAAGTTATTGGCGCTGACGTTGATAGCCATCGTGATCCTTACCGGTTGCGGCCGGGGGAAAATGGCCGCCCGGACAGCCACAAAAGCGACCGTCCTTGCCATTATCGAGAAGATGCCCGCGAAAAATTCACAGCAAAGAGACGAACTGGCCGCTGAACTTGTCAAATTGAATCCTGAAGGTACCCTGTTATTGGCAAAGATGTTGCTGCCGCCGACGGATCCCAATGACACTGCCGCCCGTTACGGCCTGAGTGCATTGACACACTACACCTCGCGACATGGCGCCGAAGCCGAATGCGCCGTTTACGCCGCAGCACTGATTGACGCCCTTAAAACGGTCCGGGATAAACAGAACAAGGCGTTCCTGATCGAGCAGCTTCAATTGGCCGGAAATGCTGAAGCTGTCGAACCGCTATCCGCATATCTTAGCGACGAATTTCTCTGCGATTACGCCGCACGTGCTTTATTGACAATCAGAACTGAAAGTGTTGAGTCGGCATTCTTAAAGGCCATGGATTCCAGCAATACCGCCGCAAGACCCATCCTTATCAAAGGATTGGGTGAATTGTATAGTAAAGCAGCCGCGGCGAAGATTGCCATGTATGCAGCAAGCAGCGACGACTATACCCGCGAAACAGCATTGTATGCGCTGGCCAACATCGGCGATCCATCATCTGATCCCATTCTTGAAAATGCCTGCAGTATTGGAAACAATTTCGAACAAATAAAACATCAATCTCAATATCTGCTTTATGCCCGTCGTTTAGGCGAAACAGGCAATACAGATCTTGCAGTAAATATTTGCACCCGTGTCAGTCAGAATGCAAACTTTCCCCCAAATATTCGCACCGCTGCCAAAATCACTCTCTGCTCAGTTACAGAACGGCTTCAGGCTGCCGCGCAACCTCTCGCCGGATTCACTTCTTTGTTTAACGGTAAAGACCTGACCGGATGGAAACAGCATGAAGGGCTGCCGGGTGAAAAAGAACCGACCGGCAAATGGACCGTCGAAGACGGTGTGATTGTTGGCGTTCAGGCTCCCGCCGGCGCGGGCGGCTTTCTGACGACCACCGAGACGTTTCGTGATTTCGAACTGCTGCTGGAAACAAAGATCGACTGGCCCTTCGATACCGGCGTCTTTTTGCGTGTCGGCCCGGACGGCAAGAGCCACCAGGTGACACTGGATTATCGCGATGACGGTGAGATTGGCGGCATTTACTGCCCGTGGACGCATGGCTTTGTCCAGCATTGCCCCGACGGCATCAAGTATTTCAAAAAGGACCAGTGGAACAAACTGCGTATTACCTGTGAAGGACAGCCCGCCCATATTCGCGTGTGGCTCAATGGCACCCAGATCACGGATTTTCAACATACCGAGGAAACCACCGCAGGCATCCCCGAAGAAGGCACCCTATGCCTGCAGATTCATCCGGGCGGCCAAGGGTATGACAAAAGCCAGGTCCGTTTCAGAAACATCTTTATTCGTCCCCTTGACCCGGCACCCGAAATCAATGTCCTGACAGAACAGGAAAAGGCAAACGGGTTTGTCACCCTGTTCAACGGCACAAATCTGACCGGTTGGGTGGGATCCACAGAAAGCTACGGCGTCCAAGACGGCATCCTGTTCTGCCGCAAAGGTACCGGCAGAAACATCTACACCGAGAAAGAATACGACAACTTTGTTCTGCGTTTTGAATTTAAGCTTGAGCCCGGCACCAACAACGGACTTGGCATTCGTACCCCGTTTCAGGGCGATGCCGCTTATGTGGGGATGGAACTGCAAATCCTGGACAACACCGCCGAAAAATACAGTAACCTGCACGCCTATCAGTATCACGGTTCCATTTATGGGGTTGTTCCGGCCAAGCGGGGGTATCTTAAGCCCGTCGGCGAATGGAATTACGAAGAGGTGATTGCCGATGGAACCCATATCACCGTGAACCTGAACGGTACTGCGATTGTGGACGCTGACATTAAAGAGGCGTCGAAGGATGGAACGATGGACGGCAAGAAGCATCCGGGGCTGTTGAACGAGGCTGGGCATATCGGCTTCCTGGGTCACGGCGATTATGTGGAATTTCGCAATCTCCGCATCAAGGAACTGTAATACCGGATATGTGTTGCCAAAACCCGGACAACACCGTAACAATTGAGTCGTTCTGCCCGGAGACTGTTCAGCTAAAGGGGTATCCCTACTGAATCGAATGCCGTCACACCCCCGATAGGGTAGTAAAATACCGCGAGAAAATCCGTCACTGACGATTGGAACTCACCGTTACACACGGTGCGTATCAAGGGTGCAAATCAAAAAGCGATTGCGTTTTGATCATTGTCACCTGATCCGGGAACGCGTGAAAGGCGTGGATATGCAGCTCGTATCGCCGGGTCTCAAAATCAATATAACTGAATGGTTCAAGTCCGCCGGCCGCAAATTCCGGAAAGGTAATAAACATTCCCCGATTTCGCGCAAAACGGTGCAGGTCCTGATGGCTTTGCCGGTATAAATTGGCGCTCATTTTTTCGACCTGAAAATCGGTCATATAGCTCAAGCCCCGGCTCAGCGTACATTTATGGGTTCTCTGTCCGCGAAATTGAAATCGTTCAATCAACCCACGCCGGGGAAGTAACTGGCTGTCGGGGCTGATTAATTCCGTCAGACACACATCGCCGGTAAAAACGCTTACCACATGAGAACAACCCGTCGCCCAGACCAGCATTTCATACTGTTCCGTCTTGAGATGCCTGCGGCTGTAGATATTGAACAACTCGGGATGCAGCGACCTCTGATAAAGTGAAAACGTCAGTTCATTGACAGCAACATTGGCTCTTGGCGACTCCATTATTTCTCCTGCACGTTCTAAAAACAGGATTTCCTTGACTACTTTATTGATTATAACACAAAAGCACATAACAAATCAAGGCCGCTATCAATACTGATAACGCATTTGGATTTTCTTATCGGACGAAAATTTCACAAGTATACGAAAACAAACGAGTAAGGCGGGGTCAAAAATCACAGTGAATTTTTTGAAATTTTTCAGTTTTCCGGGGCGAACCAGAAAGCGTTCAGGACGGCGGCGAGGATGTCGTAAAAAGCATGCGTTCCGGCCACAATTCCAAATCCCCGCAGGATATAAATGGCCGCGAAGTAAATTCCCGCCAGCATTCGGAAGAAAAACGTCATCCAGACAAATTGTTCCCCCCTGCCGAAATGACCGTTGACATAAAAGAAGTGATGATGAACGCTGAAAAGCACCGCGGAAATCAGTACGGCAAAAACCGCGGCGACATCTTTTTCCATTCGCAGAACATCCTGAAACAACATCATCAAAAGAATGATCAGGATCAACCGAAAAACCAGTTCTTCATAAATCCCGGCGCCGATACCGGTGACAATGTTGCCCCACAGCCCGTGCCCCGCAGATGGCGCGACAGCGCCGACTACAAAAGACGCTGCAGGAGTTGCCGGCGAAACGGGAGGACGGTTCATTGCCAGACTCAGCACCAGCAGCGGCAGCGCCAGCAGAATACATTCGATTGTCATCAGTACAAAATCGCCGATGCGAACGTGCCATTTTGTACGACTGGCAATCTGCAACCCGAGCAGGATAACAATTACGGCAAACGGCGTGGCAATCCAGGTCATCTTTTCCGAAAGTCCGATGTACTCCAGAAGATTCTGGAACCAGATGAACGCGACGACCCGAAGCTGTGTTCTCGAAAGACTCTGGCTCAGGACGTCGGGGTTGATGTAAAACGTCCCGACCTCGTAAAACAGCAGGAATCCGAGCAGATACATCAGCGCATAAATCGGCCGGCTGGTGCGATCCAGATAGGAACCCGGCAGAAACGAAACCAGTTGACTTAGCGGTCCTTTTGTCCTATGCTTGCGGCTTGCCATAAGTAAAATTTCCAAAACGTCCAGGAAAACGTCAAAACAATAGACGTTTTATGGGCGAAAGTAAAGTCTTAAATTCGGAGAATCACGACCGGCGATGAGCAGACAAGTCGTGCAGGACATCTATGACCGATTATACCGGCGATTCGGCCCGCAGCACTGGTGGCCGGGGGATACGCCGTTTGAAATTATCATTGGAGCGATTCTCACCCAGAACACCAACTGGGGCAACGTCAAGAAAGCCATCGACAACCTGAAAAAAAACAACCTTCTGACGCCTGAAAAACTTTACCGTCTCGACATTGCCCAACTGGCTGAATTGATTCGCCCCGCCGGCTATTACAATATCAAGGCCGGCCGGCTCAAATCGTTCCTGAACCGGCTGTTTGAAAATTTCGACGGCGACCTGGACCGGCTGTCGGGTCTTTCGACTGACCTGCTGCGGGAGGAATTGCTTTTCATCAAGGGCATCGGGCCGGAAACCACCGACTCGATATGCCTGTATGCTTTTAACAAACCTGTTTTTGTCGTGGATGCCTATACCGGCCGGATTCTCGGGAGGCACCGCTTGATTGAGCCGGGTGCGGGGTATGAAGAGATACGAACGCTGTTTGAGTCCGCCCTGCCCAAAGAGCCGCCGCTTTATAATGAATACCACGCCCTGCTGGTACGGCTGGGCAAGGACTTTTGCAAAACTAAACCGCAGTGTAAAGGGTGTCCGCTGGAAGACCTGCCTCACGATATCGAGCCGGTGTAATTTGATCTTAAAATCGACCGACAGGAGCACAATTTGAACTCCAATAAACAATCTGTCTTCTTAATAAAGATTATTCTTTGCGGAGACAATTATGTTTATCTGCTGTCCGGCAATGACGGGCAATGTGCTGCCATTGACCCCGGAACAGCTGGGCCGGTTTTGGCGGCGATAGAAAAGCAAAAACTAAAACTGACCCATATTCTCCTGACACACCATCATGCTGACCATATCGGCGGAGCCGAATCGCTGAAAGCAAAAACTCGCTGTCAAGTTATCGGCCCGGATTCGCAAAGAATCGCCGGGCTGGATGAAACTGTAAAAGATAATCAAGTCCTGAATCTCGGCGGGCTTTTTATTCGTGTCCTTGCCACACCCGGCCATACACGAACCGGCGTTTGTTATGTATTGGAATCGGCGGCAGGACAACCGGCGGCGGTTTTCACCGGCGATACGTTATTTATCGGCGGCTGCGGCAGACTGATCGAAGGCTCGGCAATGCAGATGTATCAGTCTCTGCAAAAATTGGCCGCCCTGCCGGATGATACTGCCGTCTATCCCGGCCACGATTATACTCTCGAAAATTATCGCTTTGCCCTGACGGTTGAGCCGGATAATGCGATTGTCCAAAAATGTCTGTCGGAATTGGAAGAAAAAGGGTCATTGTCGGCGGTTCCTTCATCCATCGGACTTGAAAAACAAATCAATCCATTCTTGCGGACGCAAAGCCGTTCCATCCGAAATACGCTTAAAATGTTCGATGCGCAGGACTGGGAAGTTTATGCTGAACTGCGAAAACGAAAAGATTTCTTTTGACGATTAAGGATGTGCAATGAGATACTTCGATTTATGACGCAAAAACAAAAACCAAGTTCAGCACTTAAGACGGTCGGATTTGTCGCTCTGGGCTGCCCCAAGAATATGGTGGATGCCGAGGCAATGCTGGCCCGCATCGGAATGGCGGGCTATGTGCTGACCGACGACGCAGACAATGCCGATATCGTCATCATCAACACCTGCGGATTCATCGCCCCGGCCAAAGAAGAGGCCCTTGAGGCCATTCGCAACGCGCTAAAACAAAAGAAAAAAGGCCGTATCCGCAAAGTGATTGTGACGGGCTGCCTTTCCGAACGGATGGGCAAGGAGCTGCTGGATGAGGCCGGCGAAATCGACGCAATCGTCGGCCTTGCCGGCAGAGACAGCATAGACACGATATTGAAAGAACTCGAAACACAGGAACCTGCGAAATCCGCCCATCTCTGTCTTGGCCCGCTCCCGACACAGGCGCCGGACGACCGCACACGCCTGCGTATTACGCCACCCCACTGGGCGTATCTGCGCATCAGCGAAGGCTGCAACCGAAGATGTTCTTTCTGTACAATTCCGGCCATTCGTGGAAATTTCCGCTCCAAACCGATGGAACTGGTTACAGAAGAAGCTCAAAAATTGGTCGATAGCGGCGCGGTGGAGCTGAGTCTCATCGCACAGGATAGTAATTTTTACGGTCGGGATATGGGGATGAAGGACGGGCTGATTCAGCTTATTGGTCAATTAGAGAAAATTCCATCGCTGAAATGGATTCGCCTGATGTATCTGTACCCGGCGGGAATTGACGACAACCTCATTGCCGCTATCGCCGACAGCCCCAAGGTGGTGCGTTACGCCGATGTGCCGATTCAGCATATTAATGACGAGATTTTAAAAACGATGTGCCGCGGACATACGAAAGCAGGCACGACGGAATTGATTGAAAAGCTGCGCAAGGCGATGCCGGATGTTGTCCTGCGGACGACGGTAATTGCGGGCTTCCCCGGCGAGACGGAAAGTCAGTTTCAGGAATTGCTGAACTTCATCCGCCAGACGGAGTTTGACGCACTGGGCTGTTTTCCATTTTATCCGGAGCCGGGGACGCCGGCGGCGGAATTGCCGGGGCAGTTGCCGGAGCAAGTCCGTCAGAATCGCAGCGAACAGATCATGCTCGCCCAGCAGCCCATCGCGTTTAAGAAAGTCAGAAATCGCATTGGAAGTCGCCTGACGGTTTTGGTGGACGAAAATAATCCCGAACAGGCCGTGGGACGTTTTTACGGCCAGGCGCCGCACATCGACAGTATCTGCCTGATTCGACGCCGCGATACCGAACCCGGGACCTTTATTGAAACGGAAGTTATCGGGCAGGACGGCTACGACACGGTCGTTAAACCCGTAAAAAAACAATCCGCCCGTTGAATTTTGTTCATCGGCGGATATAATATTCTTTGTGTATGGATACGAAAATGGGAAAAAAAGGCGGCGTGATTCGTCATATCCCTAACATTCTGACGGTCGCCCGGCTGGTAATGACAGCGGTGGTACTGGCTCTGATTCTTTATGCGCCGACCACCGGCCGGGATAAACCGGCAAAAATTCTGATGCTGTCGTTCGTTCTATTCATCATCGCCGGCCTGAGTGATATCGTCGATGGCTATATCGCCCGCAAATACAACGCCATCAGCAAATTCGGACGCACGATGGACCCGCTGGCGGACAAATTTCTCGTCTGCGGCGCGTTTATCTGCTTTGCCATCGTCGGCCAGCCCCGCTTAGCTAACTTCAATCCACCCGAATGGCTTCTTCAGTCCATCTACTGGGGAACGGCGGCAATTTTGCTGCTGCGAGAGGTGGCGGTTCAAACCCTGCGGCATATCGCCGAGTCGCGCGGTGTCCAGTTCGGAGCCGTCTGGTCCGGCAAACTCAAGATGTTTCTGCAATCCTTCGGGATTGGAACGGTTTTAATTGGGTGGGCGTATGTCTCACGTCCATGGGGAGATTGGTTCACAATTATCATTTATCTGCTCTTGGCCGGCTTTACGGTTTATTCCGGCATCGACGCATTGAAAAGACCCATTAAATAACCCCTTGGCCATCACAAAAAGCTCTGTCCCAGTCTTTCCAGACCGCCTCCCTGCCGATGGAACGGATTTTTTCAGCGATTTGTGCAGGGGGTCTGTCGTCGGCGATTTCGAACTGCCTGCCGGTCGGGTCGTCGCTGGTATAACCGCCGGGATTGGTTTTGGAACCGGCGCTGATGCGCGTCACGCATAAATTCACCAGATGGTCTCGCAACTGGGCGCGTTCCCGGGTGGAAAGTACAATGCCCGCGTCGGCAAAACACAACCGCAGCGCCAGCATCATCTGCACCAGGTCAGCATCGCCAACCAGATAAGGCCATTGCTCTGTCACACAGGTCGCCGGGCGCAACCGCGGAAACGAAAATGACACTGCTGAACGCCAGTATTTTTTCATCAGATACGCGGCGTGTTGGGCCAGGGCCAGTGTCTCCAACCGCCAGTCGGCAAGACCCAGCAAAACACCCAGCCCGATTCGCCGCATTCCCGCCGCGGAAAAATGGTCTGGACTTTCCAGCCGATGGTCGTAATCGCGTTTCGGCCCGGCCGGGTGATACTGGGCGTATAATTGCCGGTCGTAGGTTTCCTGATACAGCGTGACACCTTCGATTCCCGCATCAAAGAGCTGTTGGTATTGTTGACGGCTCATTGGATAAATCTCAAGGGAAATGGAGCTGAATTTATCGCGCAGCTTTTGGGCCAGCCCGGCAAGATATTCGACCGTAATAAAAGAAACATCCTCGCCGCTGACCAGCAGAATATCGCGGAAGCCTTCGGAGGCGATGACGTCGGCCTCGGCAAGGGCCTGTTCGATTGACAGCCGAGTCCGCTGAAATTTTGTATGCCGATTGTAGCCGCAATAAACACAACTGTTGACGCAGACGTTGGACACATACAGCGGCGCGTACAAGGCGATAGTTTTTCCGAATCGCTGAATCGTCAGGGCCTGGGCCTGCCGGGCCATCGGCTCAAGAAAATCTTTGGCCGCCGGCGAAAGCAATCGGACAAGACGGTCAATGGTGTATCGCCCCGCCGGATTTTGCAGTTCCTTTTCCAGTTCTTCGGGCCGAATAGCCTGAAGTCTGTCCGTCCAGCAATTCCGATTGCCGTCGAGATTCATCTCGGCCAGTTGTGTTTTGATATCCTGTATCATTACGTATTATTCATTTCGTAAAAATCCCGTTAATGGGCTGGACGCATTGGCCTGCTTACTTTGCCCGGCCAGACCTGACAAATACGCCAGTCGGCCGGCCTGCACCGCCAGCTTAAAAGCCTGGGCCGCGGCCACAGGGTCGGCGGCGGCGGCGACGGCGGTATTGACCAGCACGGCATCGGCGCCCATTTCCATCGCCTCGGCGGCATGAGACGGCGCACCAAGACCGGCGTCAACCACCACCGGCACGATTGCCTGCTCGATGATAATTTCGATGGCATCGCGCGTCTTCAAGCCTTTGTTGGAACCAATCGGCGCCGCCAGAGGCATCACTGTCGCAGTGCCGATATCCTGTAATTTTTTGGCGAGTATCGGGTCGGCGTTGATATAAGGCAAAACGACAAATCCGTCCTTGACTAATTCCGCCGCGGCCTTGAGCGTCTCTTCTCCGTCGGGCAGCAGATAATACGGGTCGGGCGTAACTTCGAGTTTAATCCATGCGATGCCGGTCGCGGCACGGGCCAGGCGCGCAAGACGCACCGCTTCCGCCGCGTCGCGGGCGCCGGAGGTGTTGGGCAGCAGCAGATATTTCCTGCGGTCTATCGCGGCAAGCAGATTGTCATTGGGATTATCAATATCCACACGCCGCAGCGCCACCGTCACCATCTGCGTCCCCGACGCCGAAATAGCTTTTGCCATTATCTGATTGGACGCGAATTTGCCCGTCCCAATAAACAACCGCGATTCAAACTCCTTACCTGCAATTATCAGCTTGTCCATACGTTTTCCTAATAATCAATCATCATTTATCGATAATCAATCGCATCAGCCTCCGCCGACAAACCGCACCAGCTCTATCGAAGCATTCTCCCGCAGCACGGCTGTACTGAACTCGGCGTGGGGAATGATTTTTCCATCCAGTTCTGCAACAATGGTCGCTTCGTCGATATGGAGAGTTTTCAGTAATTCGGCCAGTGTCGCCGGGAGCCGTTCGGCAAATTCCCGGACTTGCCCGTTGATTTTCAGTGTCGCGTTCACGATTCTTTCCTCAACAAAATTGAACCCAGTTCATTCAGCAAAATTTCCGTAATGGCGTTGGCCTGATGATACGCCGCCACGCCAACGCGCCCCGCCGTCAACGGGATACCCGGCCCTGTGCCGGAAACACCATCGCCGATTAAAACCAGGCGGGACGAAAGACGTGTCGTGCGAATCTCATTGCTCCTGCCGTAGCCGGCCAGGCCGCTGACGCCGACGACAATCACATCTTTCATTTTTGACAAGACCGTTTCGACAATCATTCGTTTCTGGTCGGCGCGGTCAAAACATTCCGCAATAATATGGGCGCCGGCAAACACCTGCGGGATATTGTCCGGCGTAAGACGGACTTTATGCCCGGATAGATTTGCCTCGGGGTCAATGCGGCGCAGATTTTCCAGCGAGGCATCCACCTTGTGCCGGCCAATCTGGTCGTGGAAATAATTCTGCCGATTCAGATTGCTTTCGTCAACCACATCAAAGTCGGCCAGAATCAGTTTGCCGACTCTCAGCCGGGTCAGCGCAACGGCCACATTCGACCCCAGCCCGCCCAGACCGGCGATTCCCACCACGGCATTTTTTAATTCAAAAAATGGACACGGCGTTTTAGCCATTTTTTTGCCTTTTACCTTTTGCTTTTTTACTTTAAACAAAAAACGCCCCTCCGCAACAAGGGGCGCACGTTTCTAACTTTAGTGCCTCCCTTCGCCGGTACTGGCCGGAGCAGGTTCCAAGGGTCTCCAAGACATTGGATTCTCAGCTTTGGCCTTTCGGCCATCGCTCCCCTGACACATATTTATTTTTACGTATTATAACAGGTCGCGGTACAAAAAATACCTTATTTTTTTAATTTCATTCCACGCTGCCAACGGATAAAATGATGAATCTTAATCAGTACTGTCCCATTATAAGTCAAATAATGACAATTGGTTATCTTTTTGTTGCTCTTTGAAATCACAGTAATTTTCCGTAAGTGCTTGTTTTAGCGTGGTTTTCTCGAAAAGTAAGATGCTTATAAT
>VGXU01000053.1 GCA_016873215.1 Planctomycetota bacterium | reverse complement strand
AATCAGCGCGGGACTTGCCGTGCAGGTCGAGGAAAAAAGCAAATGGCTGGGTCTGAGTTCGCCTCAGCGCGCCGCTGATTATTATGAAATCATTCGTCAAACCGCGGCCCATCTGGCCGAAGATAACAGCAAACTGACCGAGCAGAAACAAAAATGTATTGACACGGATATTTTTGCCGAGCCGGTACGGGAATTTCTGACTTCGCTTTCCGCCGGCGGTACTCCCGACCAGGTTGCGGGGAAATTCGCGGCGTGCTTCCGGAAAACTTTTCAAACCGGCCCCGTCCTGGTTCTGCTTTGGCCGCACGAAGAAAGAATCGCCGAAATCGTTGTTGCCGACCGCGACGGGAAAATTGAGGCGACCGTTCTTCCCCTTCCGGATACGGCCAATCTCAAAGACAATCTTTTCCCGAACGGCTTTGCGATTATTCGCGCCGCGGATGCTTTCGGCTGGTGTGTGGAGCAGTTCCGCTGCATGGCGGTTTCGCAGACATTGGCGGCGCCGCTGCTGCTTTCCGGAAAGCCTGTGGCTGTCATAATGTGGGAGGCCCAAAAAGAGCCGTCCGGCGAGGCGCTGCGGATGCTTTGTTCTATCGGCGGGGCGGCGATTTCGACCAGTATCGCGTTTCGCACGCAGCGGGAACAGGCGGAGCGGCTGGTGGAATTGATGGGCCGGCTTCGTGAAACGGGGCGGCAATTGGCCGAGTCCCATTCGCTGTCGGCGATTGCCGAGATGGCCGCCGGGGCGGCGCACGAATTGAACAATCCGCTGGCCGTGATTTCCGGGCGGGCGCAACTGCTGCTGCAAACCGAGACCGACCCGACTAAGAAACAGGTCCTCGAACAAATTCAGCAGCGCACGGAGGATATCTCCGGGATTATCACGGACTTGATGACGTTTGCCCGGCCGCGTGAGCCGCAAAGACAGCTTGTTTCGCCGGCGGCTTTGCTTTCCGAGGCGGTGGAAAAGACGGCAGGGTCGCATCAGATTCATAAAATGGAAGTCGAAATGGCGGGCATCGAAAATCTGGCCGAGGTATTTGTCGATAAATCGCAGGTTGTGCAGGCGATTGGCTATCTTATGGATAACGCATTGGATTCTTATCCGGAGGGCAATGGTCCGATTCGTGTTGAAGGGCGGAATTGCTTTGACGAACACGTCATTGAAATTCAGATTTCCGATCGGGGCTGCGGAATGGACGAACCCACCCTGCGGCCGGCGACAAAACCTTTCTTCTCGGCCCGGCCCGCCGGACGAAAACGCGGTATGGGGCTGGCGCATACCCAGCGGCTGCTGGTACTCAACGGTGGAAGTCTGCGATTGATCAGTCAGCCGGAAAAAGGTACAACGGCGACGATTCGTTTGCCGAGAGTATAAAAATTAAGCTATTGTAAAACAAGAATCAGTTGGCTATGTTCCGTATGGATTTGTCTCGTCTTAAATCATTTTTGCAGATCGGTTTGGTAACGTCCATTCTTTTTACTGCCCAAAGTTTTGCCGAACAGCCTGATTCCGCATTTTTCTTTATAGAAGTTCTCGACCAGCAGACCGAACGCGGCGTTCCGATGGTGGAATTGCGAACGACCAGCCAGATTCGGCTCTACACCGACAGCAACGGCATCGCCGCCTTTTACGAACCGGGATTGATGGGGCAAAAGGTGTTTTTCTATGTTGACAGTCCCGGCTATGAATTTGGCGCCGATGGTTTTGGAATACGGGGGACTACACTGGATACTCAGCCCGGACGAACGGCGACTCTCAAAATCAAACGACAAAATATCGCCCAGCGTTTGTACCGTATTACCGGCCAGGGGATTTATCGCGACAGCGTTATCGCCGGGCGAAAAGTTTTCATTCAAGAACCGCTGTTGAACGGACAAGTCTGCGGGCAAGACAGCATTAACAATTGTATTTATCAAAATAAACTTTTCTGGTTCTGGGGCGATACGACACGGGTCGGTTATGCGCTGGGACAGTTTTCTACTGCCGGGGCAACGTCTGAATTATATGGACAAGATACCCTCGACCCCGACCGCGGCATTAATCTGAAGTACTTTGTTGATAAAACAGGTTTCAGTAAAAAAATGTTTCCTCTGCCCGACCCCGGAATGCTTTGGATTGATGGAGTCATTACCGTTGTGAATGACCAAAAACAAGAGCGAATGCTTTGTCACTTTGGCCGGCACAAGGATCTGGGTAGCGTGTATGAGCGGGGACTTGGGGTGTTCAACGATTCAACACAATGCTTTGAACCAATCCTCAGAGATTCACAGCCGTTAATGCCATATATGAATTGCGGACATGCGGCGCCGGTGGTCGTCAAGGGAACAAAGTACTGGTATTTTATCATCCCATTTCCGGCGACTGTCCGGATGCGCGTAAAATCGACGTGGAAAGACGCGACCGATCCAAATTGCTATGAGGTTTTTACAGCGCTGGGGCAGAACCAGACCCAAACGGCATCATGCCGCTGGATTCCATTTGGAAAGCTGCTTCACGACTTCGCATCGCGGCCACAGGCCCAGGAAGCCTTGCTGAAAGAACGGGAATCGTTTTGTCTTTATGATATTGAAAGCGGCAAATCTGTAAAACCTCATAATGGGTCGGTTTACTGGAACAACTGGCGAAACAAATGGATCATGATTTTCCATCAGGCCGGCGGCGACAAATCCTGGCTCGGCGAAGTCTGGTATGCCGAAGCCGATACACCCGTCGGTCCATGGGCCTACGCTCGCAAAATCATGACTCACAACCAATATTCATTTTATAATCCCAAACAGCATCCTTACTTTGACAAAGACAACGGGCGGAGTATTTATTTTGAAGGCACCTATACGTATATGTTCTCCGGTGATGAAAAACAGGCTACGCCTCGTTATGAATACAATCAAATAATGTACCGACTGGATCTGACCGACCTGCGGCTTCGTTTGCCGGAGACGGTATATGAACTTAAAGATAAAAGCGGCAATATCAGCTATCTGTTCGCCGATGCGGTTCGCAGGCAAAACCGCGTCAATGAGATACGCCGGGTGGCATTTTATGCCTCTTCTTCTATCCGGCCTGAAGAAGTAAAATCCGACGCATCAATTGGTAAAACGGATATACAGAAAGGCACATATAAAAATCCATCCGATGACGTCCTTTATGATTGGCAGGCCGAACCGGATATAGCTTATTACAAGTCACGACTTGCCCAATAGAGATAGTATGATTATACTGGTTTGCGGCCATCTAAACTTTGCGAAAGACCGTGAAAAGAGGAATATATTATGATAGGAATTATCGGCGGGACAGGACTGGGCGATGCGCTGGCGGGATGCCTTGCGGATGTACAAACGCAGACGGTAAATACGCCATTCGGTAAACCCAGCGATGTAATTCATATCGGCAAACTCGGCTCCAACAAAGTGGCGTTTCTTAATCGTCACGGGCCGGGACATCGTTTCAATCCATCCAGCGTGCCTTACGCGGCAAACATCTTTGCGCTGAAAAAAGTCGGTGTCAAAACGGTTATTGCCAGCGGCGCCGTCGGTTCTCTACGACAGGATTATGAACCGAAGCAGTTGGTTCTTGTCGATCAATTCATCGACAAGACCTTTCGCAGACAAAATACATTCTTTGACAAACTCGGCGCGGTGCACTGTGAACTGGCCCAGCCCTGCTGCGGCCCCCTGCGAAAGCAGCTGAGCCACGCAGCAAAAAAAATAAAAACAAAAGTACATCCTGACGGTACCTATGTTTGCATGGAAGGGCCGCAGTTTTCCAGCCGGGCCGAATCCATGATGCACCGGGGTTGGGGTGGAAGTTTAATTGGAATGACGGCGATGCCGGAGGCCAAACTGGCCCGCGAGGCGCAGATGTGCTATGCGCTGGTGGCGCTGGTCAGCGACTATGACTGCTGGCAGGAACACCACGGCCAGACCGACAAGCAATTGCTGATCAAGGAAATTATCGGCAATCTCAACACCGCGACCGAAAACGCCATCGCCTTAATCAAGGCGCTGCTGGAACAAGGGAGCGATTTATGTGATGACGGCTGTCCGTGCCGCAAAACCCTTGAATTGGCGGTGTGGACAAAATCGGATGTGATAAACGCACGGGAAAGGCAAAAACTGGCGCCGCTGTTTGAGTGAAACGTCTTACTGTTTTTCCAGTTCTTTTTTGACTTTTTCGACGTCTAATTTTCGCAGGAACGCCGGCAATTCCGACCAGAGGGGATGATACCCGAAACCGCCGCTCGTCATTTCCGCAATGGCCCGGCTGGCGTCCCAGTCCTGAATAACCATTCGATATGCGGCCACCATCGTTCCCGTGCGGTCGGCGCCGTGCTGACAGTGAACAAAAACCGGCGCGGCATTCGGGTCGGAAGCGGTACGTAAAAAATCGACGACGGTCTGATTTTTTACGTCCCAGGTATCAATCGGAATCGGGACATAGTGCAGCCCGTCCGCCGGCAGAAGTTCTTCATCGGAATGATGGTCGCGCAGGTTGATCACCGTTTTTATGCCAAGTTTTTTGAGGTTTTCAAAACCTTCCTGGGTCGGCTGTGCCCCGCGATAAAGCGTTTCGCTGACTTTGTGCAGATTCGGGCAGCCGGCCAGGTCCATCCGGACGGCCTTGCCGGTCTTGAGGACTTTCTGCACTTCGAGGCTGTCCGGATTTTGGGCCGCATCGGCGACAAATACCGCCGCAACTCTCGGATTTGCAGGAACAGGCCTGAAAAACAGGAAATATACATAACCCCCCAGCGCCGCGGCAATAACGACTCCGGCGATGACAAAATGGTGCAGTTTCAATGCCGCCTGTTTGACTTTTTTCTTATTCTTCATAAGTGCCGGGCATTATATCTTCCTGGCGGCTGGTTGTAAATCCTTGATTTTCTGTCGTTGCGATGGTTTAATACCGGCTATGGATTCGACAGGCTCACCCTATATGTTCAAGAGAATAACGATTATCGGCGATGGCGCGATGGGCAGCGTCTGTGCAATGCTGCTGTGCGAAAACAACGTCAGGACGACGCTGTGGGGTTATGACGCTGCGCAGCTTGCCGAAATTGCGGCCAAACGGGAAAATGTCAAATTCCTGCCGGGCTATAAACTGCCGCGGGAGATGATTTTGCAATCCAAAGATGCCGAGGCGCTCAACGGTGCTGAATTGGTCGTCTCCGCGGTTCCCTGCCAGTTTATGCGGTTCATTTGGAAACGATTAAAACCCCATCTGCCGGCCGGTGTCTCCGTTGTCAGTACGACCAAGGGAATCGAAAATAAAACCCTGCTTCGTCCGACGGAAATTCTGGCTGAGATTCTCGGTCCGTCTCACACTTTAGCGGTTCTGTCGGGGCCGACCATCGCCGATGAGCTGGCGCGCAAACTTCCCGCTACCGCCGCCGCCGCCTGTACCGATACACAACTGGCTCGGCGGATACAGCAGAGCTTTACGACGCCGATGTTCCGCGTTTATACCAACGAAGACGTCATCGGGGTCGAACTGGCCGGGGCGATGAAAAATGTCATCGCCATCGCCGCGGGCATTATCGACGGCATCGGCGCCGGCGACAATGCCAAGGCGGCCTTAGTCTGCCGCGGACTGGCGGAGATGGAACGGCTCGGCATAACGATGGGCGCCAAGGAAAAAACCTTTGCGGGTCTGTCGGGCCTGGGGGATTTAGTGACGACCTGTATTTCGCCCAAAGGACGCAACCGCTCGTTCGGCGAACGTATCGGCAGGGGCCTGTCCGCTAAAGAATCACTGGCTTCCACGCAAAGTGTCGTCGAAGGCGCCACGACTTGTGAATCCGTACTGGAACTGGCGAAGAAACACAATGTCGAAATGCCCATTACCGAAGCGGTTTTCGCCGTTGTTCACGGCCAAAAGAGCGTCCGCCAGGCTATTTCCGAACTCATGAGCCGACAACTCAAGGCCGAATAACAATATCCTCCATTGTCCTGTTTTGCGAATGTGCAATGAAACAGAAGGATAGAATAATTATCACCATTGACGGTCCGGCGGGCGTCGGCAAAAGCACCGTTGCGCGGATGCTGGCCCGGCGGCTTGACGCCGTTTTCCTCGATACCGGCGCGATGTATCGGGCCGTGACGCTGGCCGCTGTCGAACACGGCATCGACCCCGCGGATACCTCAAAAGCACAGACCCTTTTTGACTTGTGCCGCTTTGAATTTCGCAGCGAAAACGAGACGACAAAAGTGTTTATTGACGGGCAGGACAAAACCGCCGCCATTCGAGACCCTAAAATTACCGAGCAGATTAAATATATCGCCTCGGCGCCGTCGCTGCGGGGCAAACTGGTTCAGATGCAGCAGGATTTCGCCGCAGGCTGTCGGCGGATTGTGACCGAAGGCCGGGATCAGGGCACCGTTGCGTTTCCTGATGCGAACGTGAAATTTTTCATAACCGCCGACGCGGAAGAGCGTGCCCGCCGCCGGCATCGTGATTTGACTGTCGCCGGCAAAGACATCTCCCTGGAAGCCGTTTTTGCCCAGCAGCAGGCCCGCGACGCCTCCGACGAGAACCGCGTCGTCGGTCCCTTAAAACCTGCCGAGGATGCGGTCATGATTGATGCTACGATACCGACCGCAGAGCAGATTGTTGACAAAATGGAGACCATCGTAAGGAAAAGACTCCGTGCCGGAAAAAATTGAGCTTAAAGACAATATCTTCAAGTGGATTTGGTATCTGTTCTGCCGGACGCTGTCGGTGGGGACGGTGGCGATTCTGTATCGGTTAAAAGTGATCGGCAGGCACAACGTCCCCAAAACCGGCCCGGTGCTGATTCTCAGCAATCATCAGAGTTTTTTTGACCCGATGTTCTGCCAGAACTGGAACTGGCGGCCGTTTTATTTCGTCCCGCGACATACGCTGCTGGAGGCGAAATTCTGGGGGCCCATCATCGGCTCATTTTACGTCATCCCCATCAAGCGCGGTCAGGCCGACATCGCCGCGATGAAAACTATTATCGAAGTCCTCAGGCAGGGCAAGGCCGTCTGTCTTTTCCCGGAAGGCACCCGCACCCCCGACGGACGCATCGGCAAAATCAAGCCCGGCTTTGGCCTCATCAGCCGGCGCACCGGCGCGACGATTGTCCCGATGGTCATCGATGGTATCTTCGAGGCATGGCCGAAAACGAAAAAACTGCCCGGCTTCAGCAAAGTTGCTGTGATGTACGGCAAGCCGTTTTCGCCCGAATATATCCAATCTAAATCCGATGAAGAATTCGCCGCGGAAATCACACAGACGATGCGAAACCTGCAAGCCGAACTTCGTACACAGATGGGCAAAACACCCTTCACTTACCCGCCGAAAAGTATGTAACGCGCCCCGCCCGAAATGACTGTGGTATTTTCCCTGCCGGGCGGTATAATGTTTTCCTCTTGAATGAGATACTGAACTGGCTGTCTTGCAGATGCGGTAAAAGCGAATGAACGTCATTGAAATCAAAAACGTCTGTGTACATTACGGCGCGATAGAAGCGTTGTGCGGCATCACACTGGATATCGCCGCCGGTGATTATGTCGCCGTCATCGGCCCCAACGGCTCCGGCAAGACGACGCTGTTCAAGGCGATACTGAATCTGCTGCCGGTGTCCGACGGCGCAATTCTGCTGTACGGCACAAACAGTCGGCAATTCAGCGACTGGCAAAAAATCGGCTATGTGCCGCAGGTCTCCCGCCAACTGCACAAAGGCTTTCCAGCCACCGTGCGCGAGATTGTCGCCTCCGGTTTGCTGTCGGCCAAGAAATTCCCGCGGATGATATTCAAAAACGAAATGGAACAGGTCCGCAGAGCGATGGGATGGGTTGAAATTGAAGACCTTGCCGAGCGGCTCATCAGCGAGCTGTCCGGCGGACAGCAGCAGCGGGTCTATTTGGCCCGCGCGCTGGTCAACGACCCTGAATTGCTGCTGTTAGATGAACCGACCGCGGCGGTGGACCCGGCCACACGCGAACGGTTTTATCAAATTGTCAAAGACCTCAACCAAAAAAACGGCAAGACCGTTATTTTGATTTCGCACGACGGCAGCCAGGCCGGGCAGTACGCCACCAAACTGGCCTATCTTGACAAGCATCTGGTTTTTTACGGCAGTTTCTCAAAATTCTGTTCGTCGCCGGAGATGACGCGGTATTTCGGCCCGCACGCCCAGCATTTGATATGCGGTCAGCACGGCTCGATGGAGGAAAAACGATGAACGCCGTGTTTGAAGCCCTCCAATATCCGTTTATCCAGCGTGCCATCATCAGCGGTGTATTCATCGGCTGCTGCTGCGCGTTTCTCGGCGTCTTTCTGGTGCTCCGGCGTCTGTCGCTTATCGGCGATGGTCTGGCTCATGTAAGTCTTGCCGCCGTCGGCCTCGGGTTATTGCTTAACATGCAGCCGCTGTGGATAGCTATTCCACTGGTGATGGCCGCCTCGATGTGGATATTATGGCTGGCGGATAAGGCCGACGTTTATGCCGATGCCGCCATCGGGCTGGTCTCGGCGGTCAGTGTCGCTGTCGGTATTACGCTGGCCAGCGTCGGCAAGGGCTTTAATGTGGATTTGTTCAGTTTCCTGTTCGGCAATATCCTGGCAATCAGCCTGCCGGAAGTGATATTGAGCGTCATTTTGTCGGTTGTGGTTATTGGTACGGTGATTTTGCTTTATCATGAATTATTTGTTATTGCTTTTGAAGAAGAATACGCAAAGGTACTGGGCATTCCCGTCGAGAGAATCAACCACGTCCTGGTTCTCTGCACAGCGCTGACCGTGAGCCTGGGGATGCGTGTGGTGGGCACGATGCTGATTTCGAGCCTGATTATTTTCCCGGCGGTGACGGCATTGCAAATTGCCCGCGGCTTTCGTCTGGCGATGCTGTTGGCCGCGGTGTTTTCCATTGTGTCCGTGCTGGCCGGGATATTCTTTTCATATCTGTGGAATTTGCCCACCGGCGCGACCATCGTGCTGGTTAATTTCGCCTTCTTTGTGATTGTCTTTCTCTACAAACGCCTGCGGTAGGTTATTTCATTTCAATAGGTTAGAACGACTTCTGTTTTCCAGATCAAGCATTTCTTGTTTTGTTTTTGGGCCGCCGGGAGCGGAAAAGCCGTGAAGTCCGCCATCGGAACCGAGGACTCTGTGGCAGGGGATGATCAGGGGCAGGCGATTTCGGGCCATTACGCCGCCAACAGCACGAGCTGAATTTGGCCGGCCGGCGGATGCAGCCAATTGCTTGTAAGTTGTTGTATTGCCGTATCTTATTTTCATACAGGCCCGCAGAATTTTCTGCGAAAATGAAGTGAGTTCGCTTAAATCGATGGCGGTATCTGAAAAATCGACGTAAGTACCTTTGTAATAAGCGATTATCTTATTTTTAAGCCCCGGCAGCAGCGATTTTTGAAAAACCGGATTTTTAACCCCCTGCAGCAAGATTTTTTCTGTTCTGTTCCGGCTTTGGGTTGGCAGACAGGTTCTGTAAAGGCCTTTTTCAGTAGTGCAAAGACCGAAATAACCCTGTGGGGTCTTAAAAATTACATAATAAAAGTCTTTTTTCATCCCGTTTTTCAATCCAGTTTCTAAATACTATGTAAAAATTTACTATTGTCAATGGGGCTATCGAAAACCACCAAACCTACCGTCATTTTGGTTGACGGGATGCTTAAATTGTGGTAGATAAGCCGTTTCCGAAAAATTGGTTGAATGGCCCTGCACGACATACTCTTAAAACGCAAGGGTGTTGATGTCGCTGGAAGAACTGCGTAAAAAAATTGACGCGATGGATGAGCAGCTCGTAGAGCTGATCAATCAGCGTGCGCGGATTGTATCTGAAATCGGGAAGCTGAAGGTTTCGCAGGATAAGCCGATTTATTCGCCGGACCGCGAAAAGGCGGTGTTTGATAAAATCGCCAAATGCAACGCCGGGCCGATGCCGGATAAGACGCTGTCGGCCATCTGGCGTGAGATAATGAGCGGGTCGTTTTTTCTGGAGCGTCCGCTGTGCATTGCGTATCTCGGGCCGGAAGGGAGTTTTTCGCATAACGCGGCGATATTGAAGTTCGGCCAGAGCGTCGATTACGAAGCGACGGCGGACATTCGCGCGATATTTGAAGACGTGGCCAAAGGACACTGCGATTTCGGCATTGTGCCGATAGAAAATTCGGCCGGGGGCGGCGTGCGGGAGTCGCTGGACGCCTTTGTCGAGACAGAGGCGATGATTTGTGCCGAGGTCAATATGGCGATTCATCATAACCTGATGGCCAATTGTCCGATCAGCCAGGTTCAGCGTGTTTATTCGCAGCCGGAAGTGTTCGCCCAGTGCCGCAACTGGCTGGCCGGGTCGTGCAAGGATGCGGAGCTGATTCCGATGGCGTCATCGTCGCGGGCGGCGAAATTGGCGTCGGAGGAGGCCGGGTCGGCGGCCATCGCTTCGGCGGTTGCGGCGGAAATTTACGGATTAAAAATTCTGTTTCATGATATTGAGGATATTTCCAACAATATCACGCGGTTTCTGATTATCGCCAAAGCCGACGCCAAGCCGACGGGCGATGACAAGACGATTATCCTGTTCAGTACGGCTCACAAAACCGGCGCGCTGGTGGATGTGCTGAATGTATTTAAGAATTACGATATCAATATGACCAATATCGGTTCGCGGCCGAATAAAAAGCGCGAATGGGAATATTATTTCTTTGTGGATTTTCTGGGCCATAAGGCGGACAAAAATGTGGCGAAGGCTCTCGACGAGGCTAAACGGCATTGTCTGCAATTATCGGTACTGGGCAGCTTTCCGCGAAGTACGGCGATACTGTAGAAAAATTAAAAGTTAAAAGTAAAAATGCAAAATTGAGGAATCCGCCTGTCGGCGGATGGGAAAGAAATAGATTCTTCCCCTTCGGCAGGCTCAGGGTCAGAATGACGAATGAAGCGACGATAGGATTTAGAATAACGATTGTTGGAGAAGACAATGAGAAAGCCGTTTCTGGCGGGCAACTGGAAGATGAATACGGACGCGGCCTCGGCGGTCGCCCTGGCAAAAGGGATTGTTGCGGCGGTCGGGCAGGCCGACAATATTGATGTGGCGGTGTGTCCGCCGTTTGTGTACTTGCAGGCGGTAGCGATGGCGCTGAGTTCGTCCAATGTCGCGCTGGGGGCACAGGATGTGTTTCATCAGCCCGATGGCGCGTTCACCGGCGAAATCAGTTGTAAGATGCTTAAGGATGTCTGCTGCACGTATGCCATTATCGGCCATTCTGAACGGCGGCATGTCATCGGCGAGACGGATGAGCTGATTAATAACAAAATCAAAGCCGCCATCAACGGCGGCTTGCTGCCGATTTTCTGCGTCGGCGAACTGCTGGAAGAACGGCAGGCCGGCAAGACGAATCGAATCGTCAGCGACCAGGTGAAAAAAGGTCTTGACGGCATTTGTCAGGAACGGATTTTAGCGGTGACGATTGCGTATGAGCCGGTCTGGGCGATTGGCACGGGCGTCAATGCCACGTCGCAGCAGGCCCAGGAAGTTCATGCGATGATTCGTGATTTAGTGGCCAAATTATACAATAAGGAAATCGCCGGGCAGCTTCGGATTCAGTACGGCGGTTCGGCCAAGCCGGCCAATACCGCGGAACTGATGGCTCAGCCGGATGTCGATGGATTGCTGATCGGCGGGGCCAGCCTGAAGGCTTCTGATTTTGCGGCGATGATTAATACCAGTATTCAAGTGAAATGCAAATAAGATTGGGAGAACAAATTATGATGTGTCCTCTGGCGGCGATTTCGATGATTTGGCATGTCGTCATTGTGGTGTGGCTGCTGGCCGCGCTGCTGTTAATTGTGGTGGTGTTGATTCAGAAGGGTCGGGGCGGCGGTCTGACCGCGGCGTTCGGCGGCGCCGGCGGTTCGAGTCTTCTGGGCACCAAGACCGGCGACTTTCTGACGTGGGTTACCATCAGCATGGTTGCGATATTTTTGGTTTTGTCGGTGGTGATGGGACTCTATATGCGTCCGATTCAAAGCGAAGAGTTGTCAATGCCGCCGGCGCCTGCCGCCGCGACAGCGCAACAACAGCCGGGTACAAGCGAAACGCCGCCTCCGGCCGCCGGAACGGAAACTAAAACGGATGCGGCGACTGCTCCTGAAGGCAAAACCGCCGCGCAGCCCGCGACGCAAACAGAAAATAAAACGACTCCGCAGCCAGCCCCGGCCGAAACGCCGGAGAACTAAAGTCTTGCGGACGGAGACGATGATATGATCAGCAGTATGACAGGGTTTGGTCAGGCCTCCGCGGAAGTCGAGGGGATTGTTTATCTCGTCGAGATTCGCTCGGTCAACAACCGCTATTTCAAGGCGGCCCTGCGTCTGCCGGATATCGCGGCGTTTCTGGAAGGGGAAATCGAACGTCTGGCCCGCGACAGTATCGGGCGGGGAACGCTGAATTATTCGCTGCGAATGAAAAACATTTCCGGCCAGGCGATGTTTGACATTGATGAAAATACGCTGACCAATTACGTCAATCGGCTTAAGGCATTATTGCCCAAAGAAGATGTTTGCTGCGGAATCGATTTGGCGGCGCTGCTTTCGCTGCCGGGGATTGTGCAGCCGGCGATTCCGGATGCCGAACATGTCGAGCGAATGAAAAGCACTATTTTGAAACTGACGGTCGAGGCGCTGAAGCAATTGAAAATCAGCCGGCTGGAAGAAGGCAAAACCCTTGTCGAAGATATGCTGGGCAATTGCCGAAAAATCAGTGAAGACCTCCGGACGATTGGGCATCGCAAAGACGTGGTGGTGCGGGAGTATTACGACAAGCTGCGAAAGCGGGTCGAGGAGCTGATGTCGCAGGCGCAACTGCAAATCGACAATGATTTGCTGGCGCGGGAGGCGGCGATTTACGCCGACCGCAGCGATATCAATGAGGAAATTACCCGGCTGGATTCGCATGTCCAGCAGTTTGAAATATGCTGTAAAAACGGCGAGGCGGTCGGACGCAGGCTGGATTTTGTTACGCAGGAAATGCTGCGGGAGGCCAACACAATCGCCAGCAAGGCTTCGGACAGTCTGATTGCGCAATGCGTAATCGATATTAAATGCGCGATTGA
This sequence comes from Planctomycetota bacterium, assembly GCA_016873215.1. Taxonomy (GTDB): domain Bacteria; phylum Planctomycetota; class Phycisphaerae; order Sedimentisphaerales; family Anaerohalosphaeraceae; genus Anaeroglomus. The sequence goes on along the minus strand of VGXU01000053.1, from coordinate 3,056 downwards.
CCGAATCAAAGAACAAGTGCAGAACGTCGAGTAAGCGGAAATGACGGTACGGCAGGGCAGACTGGTGGTGGTCAGCGGGCCGTCGGGCGTCGGCAAGAGTACCCTCTGCCGCCGGCTGGTCGAGAGATTGGGTGCGTTTTTGAGCGTGTCCTGCACGACGCGCAAACCCGGCAACGCCGAGACAGACGGGAAAGAATACTGGTTTATCGGCCGGGTGGATTTTGAAAAGCGAATCGCCGAAAACGGCTTTATTGAATACGCGGATGTGTTCGGCAATTATTACGGTACGCCGCGAAAACCTGTGGAAGAAGCGATGGCGGCGGGCCGGACGGTGATTCTGGAAATTGATGTGCAGGGCGGCCTGCAGGTCAAAAAACAGTATCCGCAGGCGATTTTGATTTTTATTTTGCCGCCGAAGGCGGAAGATTTGCTGGTGCGGATGGAAGGCCGGCGGCGAGGCGAAGATGAGCAGAGTAAAAAACGACGGCTGGAAACGGCCCGTCAGGAAATAAATGTCGCGCGTCGGGAGTACGGCCATTTAGTGGTCAACGACGTGCTGGAACGTGCGGTTGAAGACGTTGCAAAAATTATCCAAAAGTCACAGGAGACAATATGATTGAAGAACTGAAAGATGCGGACATTCTTAACAAAATCGGCGGACGGTTCAAACTGTCGTCGCTCATTCAGAAACGCATGATTGAACTGATGGAAGGCGGCCGGCCCCTGGTTGAAAACACCGAGGGGATGACAACGATGGAAGTCGTCGTTGAGGAAATCAAGCAGAACAAAATCGCGCTGGATTTCAGCACCGCCAGGCCGAAAGAAAAATTCACGCTGTAGGCTATGGCTAAGCGAGCGAAAACAATCTGCGGCAAAACGGTTTTGCTGGGCGTCAGCGGCGGCATCGCGGCCTATAAGGCCGTGGATCTGGCTTCTAAGCTGACAGCTGCGGGTTTTGCCGTGCATACGGTGATGACGCAAAACGCCTGCGAGATGGTCGGGGCCAAGAGCTTTGAGGCGGTGACAGGCAATGCCGTCTATAGCAGTTTGTGGTCGGCGCCCGAAGAGTTTAAGATCGGCCATATCAGCTTAGCCGAGGCGGCGGATGTGGTCGTCGTCGCCCCGGCGACGGCCAATATCATCGCCAAAGCCGCCGGCGGCATCTGCGACGATTTACTCAGCACGACGCTATGCGCCTGCTGGCAGAAGCCGGTTTTATTCGCCCCGGCGATGAATGCGCGGATGTGGGCCAATCCGATTGTGCGAAAAAATGCTGCGATTTTAAAGAAGGAATTGAAGGTGCAATTCATCGGCCCCGCCGAAGGGCGTTTAGCCTGCGGCGAAACAGGTGTTGGCCGGATGGCCGAACCCGCCGACATCCTCAAGGCGATTCAGGAAATTCTCGGCTGATTTCTAACTCAGCGTTTCGGCGGGTTAATGCCTCCCCCTACAGACTTTTCCCTTTTTGAATTTCTCAATTCTACATTCTAAATTCTCGATTCTGTCATATCCCTTCCAGCCAGTGCTGTGCGAACATTGCAAGGTCGGCGATGTTCACTGTGCCGGAGCTATCTATATCCACTCCGCCGCAATAATTATTGGAAGAGGTGCAATTATTCATCAGCCATCGCCCGACAAAATAATTGAGGTCTTCGGTGCTTACTCCACTCGGACATTGTAAGTCGCCGTCTATCGACTCCCAATTCAATTTCGGATAATTCACCCCATTCGTACACATCCGCCAGTAATCATTTGTTCCATTGGCCGTCTCATTTGTAAAATCCCACCCGGCTGAGATAAAAGTTGAAAGCGTCATCATCGTCGCAGTGTCTAATCCCGCCACACCATTTGGATCCGGATTCTGATAGCCTACCCCATCTGTCCGGCCGCTGGTCTGGATATCCCAGAAGCAGCCGGTTAGTGTACCGCCATTCGTCCCCACCAGCCCGGAGACACCGGAGTTGCCGTTGACCGAACCGGTCGCATAGCAGTCGGTTAGCGAACCATTATTACCCCCCACAAGCCCGCCGACATAAAAGCCTGTTCCGTTGACCGAGCCGGTAGCATAGCAGTAGGTGATTGTACCATAATTATTATACCCCACCAGTCCGCCGACATAAGAAGAAGATGATACTTGAAGTCCGCTGACCGACCCTGTCGCATAGCAAGAGATTATTGAACCGTAATTATTATACCCCACCAGTCCGCCCACATAATAATAGGAGCGGTCGGTGATATTGACATCCACGCCCAAATTGCGGATTTGGCCGCCGGAGCCAACATAGCCAAACAAGCTGATGTAATCTTTTGTCGATGCGGTAATGGTCAGATTGGATATGACATGACCGGTGCCATCAAAAATACCGGTGAACTGTGTGCCCTGAAAACCAGAAGTGGTGCTTGTATCCGGGGCGATGGGGGCTTGGGTATAGGTCAGGCCAGCCAGATCGATATCCGCTGTCAGAATAAAGGACCTATTCCAATTATCCGGGCTGTTCATTAAATCGACCCAGTCACCGAGATTGGTAATCTGATAGGGTTCTGTGACGCCATCGCCGCCGGAGTATCTTGTTTCTCTGGCAAGCAGTACATGCACAGTTGTCAATCCCGCGTAGGCAACCATTCCGGACTTGGGATAGGTTTCAGATACCAAGCCGGCCGAGATCGATACATCATAGACAGAATAGGTCTCACCGGTCAATAAACCTGCCGCAGTAAGCGCTGATCTGGCCTGCTCCTCCGTTAATCCCTTGAGGTTCGGAATTGTAACCCGATAATAGACCACCCATGCCAGCTTGGGATAATCGTTGTCCAGCATAACCCAACCCGCCGGTTCGCTACCAGTTGCTGAAAAATCCCAGCCCGCCGAGGTAAAGGTCGAAAGCATCTGCATCTCGGCGGTAGTTTTACCTGTTACCCCAGCCGGATCAGGATCAATATTTCCAACGCCATCGCTTGTCCCGCTTGTTTGAATATCCCAGAAGCAGGCGGTTACCGTACCATTATTTGCCCCCATCAGCCCGCCGACATTGGAATTACTACTGACCGCAACGGGG
>VGXU01000052.1 GCA_016873215.1 Planctomycetota bacterium | reverse complement strand
CCCCCAACTCAGACACCTGACGGGTAATGTCTATCATCTGGCATCGCCTTGAACTGCGAAGGGATAACACATCCTGCGCAATCTTCATACAACCTCCTTATAAAAAAAACTCGGCCCATTAGACTGCTTGCCCCGCCGCCTTGTCCTGTCGTAGTTTCGACGAAGACGGAAGTTTTAACGAAGGCGGGTCCTTAATTTTGCCTTTTAAGTTTTAACTTTTGACTTTTTTTATTACATCTGTTCCGGAACTTCGATGCCCAAAAGCTCTGTCATCCCATGCCGAATCGTCCTGGCCGTCACATCGCACAGCACAAGTCGGGCCGCACGAATTTGTCCTTCGGATTGCAGTACTGGGCAGACGTTATAGAACCGGCTGAACGCCTGAGACAATTCATACAGATAGCCGGTCAGGTAATTGGGCCGGCAGTCCGCCGCCGCGTTCAAAATTGCCTGACTGTACTGGATAAGCTGTCGGGCCAATGCCTGCTCAGCCGGATCGGACAGCAAAATTTCACAGATGCCTGTCAGTTCTTTTTGAATATTCAGCCCCTCCTGCTCGGCTTTTCGCTCAATCGAACGGATACGGGCATAGGCATATTGCATATACGGTGCCGTATTGCCGTCCATCGCCAGCATCTTGTCGAAGCTGAATATATAATCGCTGTCGCGGTTGTTGGAATAATCGGCGTACTTAACCGCGCCAATACCAACGGCTTGAGCGATTTTCTGTCTCTGTTGCTCCGGCAAGTCGGGATTTTTTTCATCCACCACGGCCTTTGCCCGTTCAACTGCCTCATCCAGCAGCTCCGCTAATTTGACCGTCCCGCCGGTGCGTGTCTTAAACGGCTTGCCGTCGGCCCCCAGCATTGTGCCAAAGGTGACATGTTCGAGCTTGACACTCTCGTCCGCCCACCCGGCCATTTTCACCACCGCAAACAGCATCTTGAAATGCAGTGCCTGCCGGGCGTCCGTCACGTAAATTACACGGTTGGCGTGAAGGTCTTGAAGACGAAATCGAATCGCAGCCAAATCCGTCGTCGCATACAAAAATGCCCCGTCTGATTTCTGTACAATAAACGGCAGCGGCTCGCCTTCTTTGCTTTTAAATCCTTCGGGAAAAACACAAATTGCTCCCACGGATTCAACGGCCAGCTTCTTGTCTTTCAATGTCTTTACAACATCGGGCAATTTATCGGCATAGACACTCTCACCACATTCGTCCTTTGATGTTAAAGTGACATTAAGACGCTTATAAATTGGTTGGTAATGTTCACGAGACTCATCGACGATATGCTGCCAATGAGATTGAATCGCCAAGTCATGCGAATGTAATTTCACCACAACTCGACGTGACTCTTCAGCGAACTCAGGGTCTTTGTCGTAAAGTTCTTTTGCTTTTCGATAAAAGTCTTCAAGGTCAGATATTCGCAGACTGTCGTTCAATACGGCATAATGATCTTGTCCGGGATGAGCAGCGATACTTGGATTTAGATAAAAATGATTGAAATATGCAATCAGCATTCCAAACTGTGTTCCCCAGTCGCCGATGTGATTCTGGCGAATGACATTGTGCCCCAGACATTCGAGCATCCGGCTGACACAGTCGCCGATGATGGTGCTGCGCAGATGCCCGACGTGCATCTGTTTTGCAATGTTCGGCCCGGAGTAATCGACGACAACCGTTTGCGAATTTGCCGTCTGTTCAATTCCCAGTTTTTTATCTTTATAAATTTCCAGCAGGGCGTTTGCAAGAAACTCTGGCTTTAATCGCAGATTAATAAACCCTGGCCCGGCAATCTCCACCGGCTGGCAAATATCGGAAATATTCATCTGTGCAACAACTTTTTCGGCCAATTGGCGGGGATTGGTTTTAAGTTGTTTTGCCGCCGGCATAATCCCGTTGACCTGGTAATCGCCGAACCGACCATCGGCGGTGGGGCGGACAATAGCCGGACAAACTGCAAGTCCTGTAGTCTGCCGCAGGGCCTTGCTGATTCGCTGTTCGAGTATTTCCAGTACCGGCTTCATTTCTTCCTGATTAAATCAAGTTCAGTCCGGAGGACTGTCCTTAATTTTGATTTTTAATTTTTAATCTTTTATTTTTTTCTTTGTCTGCTGCCAACGTATCTTCTTCGCATCGCCCCAGAGCATTTCAAGGTCGTAATACTCCCGCATTTCTTCGTCGAAAAGATGAACCACCACGTCCACAAAATCCAGCAGCACCCATCGTCCCTGTTCGTACCCGGCCGTGCCGAATTTCGACTGCTTGTATTCTTTGGCAAGCATACTGATTTCATCAGCCACGCTCTTGCACTGGCGGTCGCTGGTGCCGGTAGCGATGATAAAGTAATCCGCGGCGGACGAAATGCCTTTCAAGTCCAGTATGACAATATCCGTGCAGTGGCGGTCGTGCGCCAGCCGGGCCGCCTCAATGGCGAATTTACGTTCGGGTGTTGTTTTTGTTGCCAAAAAAGTTCTCCATAAAAAGATTCTGAAATAAAAGGGGCGGCCCGCTTGAGCCGCCCCTATAGAGTAATCTAAATCACAGAATCCGTCAATCAATAGTTCGTACCCAGATGCAGCCATGTGGCAACGACCGGAGCAAACTTGACGACCACGCCGGCGAACACTACGCAGACCATCGTCATCAGTTTAATCAGGATGTTCAAGCTCGGCCCGGATGTATCCTTGAACGGGTCGCCGACGGTATCGCCGACGACTGCCGCCTTGTGCGGGTCGGAGCGTTTGCCGCCCAGGTTGCCTTTTTCAATGAACTTCTTGGCATTATCCCACGCACCGCCGGCGTTATTGAGCGTTACGGCCAGCACGAAACCTGTTGACAGGCCACCTGCCGTCAGACCGATTACACCGGAGACGCCAAGCACTAAACCGACCACGACCGGCACAATGATTGCCAGCATCGCGGGCAGAATCATTTCGCGTTGAGCGCCGGCGGTTGAAATCGACACGCAGCGGGCGTAATCCGGCTTGTCTTTGCCTTGCATGATACCCGGTTTTTCTTTGAACTGCCGACGTACTTCCTCAACCATCCGCCCGGCAGCACGCCCAACGGCCTTCATTGACAGTGCACAGAACAGAAACGCCATCATTCCGCCGATAAATAAACCGCACAGCAGTTTGGGGTTCAAAATCGACAGATTCATCGCTGTGGCAAGTTGGTCAACTGAGGCGGCCTTGACCGATTCGGCAGTGAACTCCACATTGCCGACTTGATATACGCCGGTACCGGCAAGCCGCTGAATCCAGATGCGAATTTCTTCCATGTAAGCCGCTATCAGGGCCAGTGCCGTCAGTGCAGCCGAACCGATGGCAAAACCTTTGCCTGTTGCCGCCGTCGTATTGCCCAGCGAATCCAGGGCGTCGGTGCGTTTACGGACTTCCGGTCCCAGCCCGGACATTTCAGCATTGCCGCCGGCGTTATCGGCAATTGGGCCGTAAGCGTCGGTCGCCAGGGTCACGCCCAGCGTCGAAAGCATACCGACCGCGGCAAAGCCGATGCCGTACAGGCCCAGCGAGAAGTCTTTAAGACCGCCGGCAAAAATAAACGCCGCCAGAATACCGGCGGCTATGGTGACGACCGGCAGAGCGCTGGAAAGCATTCCCGTCGCAAAGCCGTCGATTATCACGGTCGCCGGGCCCATCTTGGACTGGTTGGCGATGCCTCGGGTGGGAGCGTATTCATCCGAAGTATAGTATTCCGTCAACTGGCCGATAATGACGCCAGCAAGCAGACCGGATACGATAGCGCCAAACACGCCCCACGTAATCCAGCCGATGTAGGCCATAATCGCCATGGCAACGAGAATGAAAAATGAACTGCCGAAGGTGCCGATGAACAAAGACCGCAGCAGATTCTTCTGGGATGCGTCTTCTTTGCAGCGGACCATAAAGATGCCGACGATGGAAAGCAGGTTGCCGACACCGGCCACAATCATCGGGGCCATCACGGCCTTCAGCGGGCTGATGCCGCTGATTTGCGTAGCTACGGCCGGCAGTGTTGCGCCCAGGGCACAGGTCGCCAGAACCGAACCGCAATAACTTTCATACAGGTCGGCGCCCATACCGGCCACGTCACCGACGTTGTCGCCAACGTTGTCGGCAATCGTCGCCGGGTTACGTGGATCGTCTTCAGGAATACCGGCTTCGACTTTACCAACCAGGTCGGCGCCCACGTCCGCAGCCTTGGTATAAATGCCGCCGCCGACACGGGCAAACAGCGCCTGCGTCGATGCTCCCATACCAAAGGTAATCATCGTCGTCGTAATTTCAGCCAGCTTGTGGTCCGGATTCATCCCGGCATGTACCAGCGTCACACCGAACAGTTTTAATCCGGCCTGCATATGTTCCGCCGAATAAACGAGTCTGTCCAAAATCCAGTACCACGCTGAAATATCCAGCATACCAAAGCCGACCACGACCAGCCCCATCACGGCGCCGGAACGGAAGGCCACCTGAAGACCTCTATTGAGGCTTTCGCTGGCGCCCTGGGCCGTACGCGACGAAGCGTTGGTCGCCGTGTTCATCCCCAGAAAGCCGCAAAGGCCGCTGAAAAATCCGCCCGTCAGAAACGCCACCGGAACAAACGGATTCTGAATGCCGTAGTACGCCAGAACGCTGAACAGGATTACCAATAAAACGAAAATAAATCCGACCACGGAATACTGCCGTCTCAGGTAGGCAAATGCGCCTTCGCGGACGGCCGCTGCAATCTCAATCATTTTCGCAGTGCCGGCCGGAGCGGTCATCATTTTCTTATAAAAATAATATGCGAACACAATCGCCAGGATGGAACTGATAGGGGCGATCCACCAGACCAGGGTAATCGGGTCTGGCCCGGCCTGAACGGGGGCCGTCACTGCAGCCGATACCGCGTTTTCTGCAAGGGCTGTCGTACTCAAAACCAATGCCCCGAAAACTGTTGATACAAACGTCTTCACTGCTTTTTTCCTTTCAATTAATGTTAAGGGTGAACAGATAAGAAAAATTTGGGCCAATCCTACAGATTTATCCGGCCTTTGCAAGTTTTTTCTGTCTGCTGAACGGATAAGTATTTCGGCCCGGCCTGAAGGACCGTTCTTAAATTTTGCCTTTTGAATTTTACCTTTTTCCTTTTTTTAAGTGTGATAATCGGCATTAATCGTTATATATTCACGACTTAAGTCGCATCCATAGCAGAAATCGCCGTGCTTTCCAATCCCGAGATTGACCACGATAGTATGCTCTTTTTGCCGGATAATCCCGCTGACTTTTTTCGGGTCGAAATCCACAGGCTGCCCGTTGCGAAAGACCGTAATCCCCCCGATAGAGCAGGTAAGCTTGTCAGGATTGAGTTTTATACCGCAGGAGCCGACAGCGCAAATAATCCGTCCCCAGTTGGGGTCGCCGCCGTGAATCGCGCATTTAACAAGGTCATAATTGGCCACCGCGCGAGCCGCGGCAAGCGCATCTGCCTGTGTTGCCGCACCGCCAATAACCACCGTGAACATCCGCGTTGCGCCTTCCGCATCCAGCGCCATCTGCTTAGCCAAATTCGTGCATAAGGCCGTCAGAGCATCGCTGAATTTCTTGAAATCGCCATCCGCTTTGCGGATGGGTTTGTTGCCCGCCTTGCCGCTGGCTAAAAGAATCGCCGTGTCATTGGTGCTTTGATGGCCATCAACCGTCAGCCGGTTCAGCGACTGCCCGATGGCGATGGAAAGCGCCTTTCGCAGCATCGCTTTGGAAATCGCCGCATCCGTCGTAAATATGCCGATGGTGGTCGCCATATTCGGCCCGACCATCCCGGCGCCCTTGACCGTCCCGGCCAGCGTAATCTTTTTGCCCCTGATTGTGACGCTCTGCACCGCCTGCTTGCAGCGCGTATCGGTGGTCATAATCGCTCTGGCAAACGCCAGCCCGCCGGCAGGGATCTGCGACAATTTCTTTGCCGCCCTCGCAATCCCGCTTGTGATTTTTTCAATCGGCAGCGGATGCCCGATGATGCCCGTCGAAGCGAGCAGCACCTGCTGCGGCTTTAATCCCAGCATCTGCGCGGTCTTGGCGCACATCAGTTTCGCCGCCGCCAGGCCCTTCGTCCCCGTGCAGGTATTGGCATTGCCGCTGTTGACGACGACGGCATAAATTTTGGCGTTGGCCGCGTGCTCTTTACAGACCGTCACTGCCGCAGAAACGATTTTATTGGTGGTGAACATCGCCGCCGCCGTCGCACCCTCGGGGCTATGTAAAACCGCCAGATCGGGTTTGCCCGACTGTTTCACGCCGCAAAACAATCCCGCCGCTTGAAATCCTTTCGGCGAGGTAATGGTTTTATTCATCATTGATTTATCTCCGAAATTCCCAAAAAACAGTGTATGTGCATTCTTTATAACAACTCTGCAAACGGTTGCAAGCGGGAATTATCGCCCATGGAAAAACAAAAAAAGCCCGGAACTATTCGTCCCGGGCTTTGATTTCGCAAAAATATCCGCAGGGCGGGTGTTATTCTTCCGACACCTGCTGGCGGTTCTTGGCGTATTGAGCGATGACCTGCTGCTGAATATTCGGCGGCGTCGGCTCATAATGGCTCAGTTCCATCGAATAGCTGCCCTGGCCGCCGGTAACACTCTTGAGCTGGCTGTTATAATTCGACACCTCCGATAGCGGCGCCTGCGCCTTAATCACAATCATATTGCCCGGCAGCATATCCTGACCCGTCACCCGGCCCCGCTTGGACGCCATATCGCCCGTGATGTCGCCCATATTGTCGGCCGGCACCGTGATTTCCATGTTGACCACCGGCTCCAGCAGCGTCGCTTTGGCCTTTTGCAGCGCGTCAATGAATGCGTTTTTGCCCGCGATGCGGAACGCCACTTCCTTGGAATCCACCGGGTGATATTTGCCGTCATAAACGGATACCTTGATGTCCTGCATCGGGAAGCCCGCCACGACGCCGCAGTCCATCACGTCATTAACGCCTTTCAAAATCGCCGGCTCATACTGGCCGGGGATGGAACCGCCGAAAATGTCCCACGCATAAATCAGCGACGGGTCGGAATTTCGCTCGGCCGGCTCGACACGAAGATAAACCTCGCCGAACTGCCCCGCGCCGCCGGATTGTTTCTTATGCCGGTAATGCCCGTCCGCCTTGGCCGTGATGGTTTCGCGATACGGAATTTTCGGCGGCTTGGTGTTGACGTTGACTTTGTAGCGATGTTCCATCTTGGCCAGCATCACCCGCAAATGTAAATCACCCAGCCCATTGATGACCAATTCCTTGGTCTGTGTATCGCGGGTGACTTTGAAGCAGACGTCTTCTTCCGCCAGTTTTTCCAGCGCGCTGCCGAGTTTATTTTCGTCGCCCCGGCTGGCCGGTTCCAGCGCCAGCGCAAACATCGGCTTGGGAATCGGAGGCATCTCGATTTTGCCGCTGAATTTGCCGTCGTGCACGAAATCGCCGAGCCGAAGCTCGTCAATTTTGGATAAGGTCACCCATTCGCCGCAGCTTCCCGATTCGATTTCTTTCGATTCGCCGCCCTGCATTTTCAGCGGACGGCCGACTCGCACACCTTTTTTGGCGTCGTTGATCATCAGCGTCATCGCCGCCGGCAGCGAACCGCTGAAAATCCGGATGGCCGAGTATTTCATACTCGAACGCGAATCGAATCCCACGCGGAAAACGAGTCCCGCCAAGGGGCCGCCCGCGTCAGGCTGAATCGGTGTCGTTGTGCCGTCGTGGTGTTTGAGGAGGGCCAGCGGCCCGTCAACGGGCGACGGGGCAACCTGCGTAATCAGGTTCAGCAGTTCTGTCACGCCGACTTCGGCATGAGCATTGGTAAAGACGATCGGCACGACCGTACCCGATAGCAGAGCCTTGGTGAAACACCCGGCTATTTGCTCAGGCGTTATCGTCTCGCCGCCCAAGTATTTTTCCATCAGCGCGTCGTCGGCTTCCACGATGCTTTCGACTAATTCCGTATGGGCCGTTTCGGCGTCGCCCGCCGGGCCTTCGCCGGCCGTATTGACGATGCAGTCGATCACCGATTTCCTGTCCGCCGCCGGTAAATTGGCGCATCGGCATTGTTTGCCGAACGATTCCTGAATCGCCGTCACTAAATCGCCCAGTTCCGCGTTTTCCGCGTCCATCTTGTTGATGACAATAATACGGGCGCGGTTGGCCGCCGTCGCGGCGGCAAACAGCTTGCGGGTATTGATTTCAATACCCGCCGAAGCGCTGATGACAATTACAGCCGTCTCCGCCGCCGGGATGGATTGCAGTGCCGCGCCGACAAAATCGGGATAGCCCGGCGTATCGAGGATATTGAGTTGCCGGTTGTTGTGCGTTGCGTACATCAGGGCCGAATGGATGGAATAGCCGCGGGACTTTTCCTCGTCGTCGAAGTCGCTGACGGTGTTTTTGTCGGTAACCGTGCCTAAGCGGTTGATGACGCCGCACTTGTGAAGGATGGACTCGGCTAAGCTCGTCTTGCCCGCGCCGCCGTGACCCAACAGTACGATATTGCGAATGTCGCTGATATTTGCCACGCTTTGGAACCTCCCTAAAAAGTACTTAAACCATCGTATTTCCCGGAAAACGCGGATTGTACTGAAACACCTCGCCTCTGGCAAGAAGAAAAAATATCGCTGCCATTCAGTTTTTAAATTGGGTTCGTTTCGTTTTTTTGACTAAGTTTTCAACCTCCATTTCTGCGTTTTTGATTTGATAACGCACATTTGGTCGTGAAAAAATTGGGTTCGTTTTTTCTTTGCCACAGAGTTGCACAGAGAACCACAGAGATAAATAAGGGAAAAGGAAAAAGTGTGGAGTCGGCAGAGCCGATGGCTGAAATGAGCAGGTCTCTCACCCATAAAGGGATTCGGGACGACTTGTCGCGACAAGTCGGGTTCGTTTGGGTTGAAATTGGGTTTAGAGGCATATTTGGCGTTCATTTTCGCTCACTAATTGGGTTTAGATTGGCTTTAAGCATACTTTTTTTGGGTTACATTGGCTTTAGATTGTATTTTTTGATCATATTTTGGCTCATTTTGAGCGGGTCTTGCGTTTGTTTTTGCCACCGAGTTCACCGAGAACACAGAGGTATTGTTAAGATAGATAAAATTCAAAACTATATTTCAAAGAACCACAGGGGCAGAAAAACCGCCCACCATAATTACCCCCGAGTTGCATATTTGTGTCGAAAACTCGGGATTTTTTGGGGGCAAAAAAGCCGTAAGTCTTTACGGGATAAGGACTTAAAAATTTTCTGAATTTTTGGAAATAGCAAGATAGTGCAATCGCTATTGGTGCGAAAAGTCAAGAGGCAAGAGACGATAGACCAGAGATAAGGGTTTTTGACGGGATAAACAGGTTTTTTTGCCTCAGAGGGTTCAGAGCGGCACAGAGATAAGGAAAGAAATAAATTCGAAGTTCGAAATCCGAAACAAATTCTAAATCCAAAAGCTCCAATTCTCGAAACAAAAACAAGAGCGAACAGGCGAAAGTTGGCATAGAGAGATATCCGTCTTCGCTAAAGCTGCCGCCGTTGCTAAAGCTTCGACGCGACTGAAGAAACGGGGATTTGCAGAAAGGGGAGAGAAATATAGATATTGTTTCGGACGAAAAGGCGGGATTTTTTGCATGGCCGGTCGCCTGCGGCGGGCAGGATTCCGACGAGCGCGCGGGGCGGCCCATTCTCATCCGCCCGCCAATGCGAGCGAGGCGGCAAAAAATAGCGGAAAGATTTATTGAATAATGGAGCAAAATTGGGGTATAATTGAAGAAATCGGTTTTTGATATATTTCAGAGATAAATTCGACGTGGAAATGAACTGAGAAGAAATTGAAACATCATAAATCGAAAAAGAGATTGTTTGTATGTGACCGGCAATTAGCAGGATGCTATATCGGAGATGTCTTGTGCAATTAGAATTGTTTCCTACGCATGATAAAACCACTCACCACAAAAGAAATGGAGTTGCAAACAAGCTTGATTCCAATGACAAACAATTTCATGATTGGTATCGATTTGTCTTGTCATTTCCACCTCATTTAGTTCGAGAGTATCTCGATCGTTTTGAATTGCAATCCGGACAAGTTATATTGGATCCATTTTGTGGTACGGGAACAACACTTGTTGAAGCCAAAATTCATGGCGTTCACGGCGTTGGTATTGAAGCCAATCCAATGGCCCATTTCGCCAGTTGTGTAAAAGTGAACTGGGAGATCGCCCCTGAACACTTGCTGACTCATGCTAATCAAATAGCCATACACGTGGATCGTATTCTGAAATCAGAGGAGTGTAAAAATCCAAGAAAACTGCCCCTGGAAGCCGAGTCACTATTGCTTAAGGATTCAATAAGTCCACTGCCATTACATAAGTCTCTCGTTTTGCTTGAAGAGATACATCGTCATAAAGATGCTCCATATTATAGGCATGAATTACTTGCTTTTGCAAAATCTCTTGTGTTTTCCATAAGCAATCTCCATTTTGGGCCTGAAGTCGGCGTTCATCGCATCAAAAAGGATGACGCAGATGTCCTTGGTTGTTGGTTAAAAGAAGTTCATACGATGGCTCGGGATTTGCGTAATCGTCCTGTATCAGACGCTTCCACGACTGTTTATTGTGCCGACTCGAGGGTGTTGTCCACAGATATACCGTATCAAAGTATCGATGCGGTTTTTACTTCTCCTCCATACCCCAACGAAAAAGACTACACCCGAACCACACGACTGGAATCTGTACTTCTCGGATTTATTCATAATAAAGCGGAATTGAGATTATTAAAGAAAGGGTTGCTTCGATCTAACACACGCAATGTTTATAAAGGCGATGACGATGATAACTGGGTTTCCGAATATTCACAAATACAACATATCGCGGATACTATCGAAAAACGCCGAATTGAACTGGGGAAAACGTCCGGATTTGAGAAGCTATATGGTAAGGTAACGAAGCTATATTTTGGCGGTATGGCGCGACATCTGGCGGAGTTGAGGCCATTCCTTAAGCCGGGTGCGTACCTTGGATATGTTGTTGGCGACCAGGCATCTTATTTGCAGGTTTTAATTCGGACTGGAGAGATATTGTCTGACATTGCCAGGTCGCTGGGATATGAGGTGGTAAGTATGGATTTATTCCGCACCCGGTTTGCTACGGCTACTCGAAAACAAATGCGAGAGGAAGTTGTTGTTCTTCGCTGGCATGGATGAATAAAACAGGGTCAATTGAGAGGTAAATAATAATATGGCTAACAAAGGAAAAAATCGTTACTCCAAACTTATTGAAGATGTTTTTGCGCAGCATTATACAAAAGGGGCGAAAGATGTCTCGTTTGAGCGGGACGACCTTGTACGCACGGCGAAAAAACTAAAAATTAAACTTCCTAAAAATCTGGGAGATATTATTTATAGTTTTCGTTATCGAACTGACTTTCCAGAATCTATCCGGCAGGCCACTCCTGCTGGTTTAGAATGGATTATCCGTCCGACAGGACCGGCGAAATATAAATTTTGTCTTACTTCCATGCCTCGCATTATTCCCAATAATCTTTTGGCTGAAACGAAAATACCTGATGCGACCCCTGGTATTATTGCAAAGTATGCCGTGAATGATGAACAAGGTTTACTTGCGAAGTTACGATATAATCGACTTATCGATATTTTTACCGGCATAACGTGTTATTCATTACAGAATCATTTGCGTACCACGGTTCCCAATATGGGACAAATTGAAACAGACGAAATTTATGTCGGTGTTGATCAACGCGGCGCTCAATATGTTTTCCCTATTCAAGCCAAAGGCGGAACAGACCAACTCGGGATTGTTCAAATCGAACAAGACTTTGCTATGTGTTCTGTTAAGTTTCCGTTGTTGATGTGTCGTCCTATCGCAGCACAATTTCTTGACGATGATTTAATTGCATTATTTTCTTTTGAAAAAGGGAAGAGCGGTATCGCTGTAATCGCCGAAAAACATTATCGACTTGTTCCACCAGAAGAAGTGAAAGATGAAGATTTGGCGAGTTATTGTAACAGGTCATTCTGATAGCTTTGGTGGTTTTGCTGTGGGATGAATATATCTCTAAGGGATTGACGATGCAGGAAAATGGGCAAAAGGTTGCGTATTTCTCGATGGAGATAGGGCTTGAGGAGGGGATGCCGACGTACAGCGGCGGCCTGGGGATATTGGCGGGCGACACGATTCAATCTGCGGCGGATATGCGCGTGCCGATGGCGGCCGTAACGCTGCTGCATCGCAAGGGGTACTTTTTCCAGAAATTATCCGCCGACGGCTGGCAGACGGAAGCCCCGGCCGAGTGGGCGGTAGAGCATTTCACGCGTGAACAGCCCAGCCGGGTGGCCGTGCAGATTGAGGGGCGGACGGTGCATATCCGGGCATGGAAATACGAGGTCAAGGGGGCGTCGGGGTATGTCGTGCCGGTGTATCTGCTGGATACGGATCTGGCAGCCAATGCGCCCGCAGACCGGGAATTGACGCATTACCTGTACGGGCGGGATTTGGCGTACCGGCTGGCGCAGGAAATCGTGCTGGGCATCGGCGGGGTTCGGATGCTGCGGGCGCTGGGACATACGGCCATTAAGAAGTTTCATTTGAACGAGGGGCATGCGAGCCTGCTGACGCTGGAACTGCTGGATGAGCAGGTTCGCAATCGCCGGGGCGACGGCATCACGACTGCGGACATCGCGGCTGTGCACGAGCAATGTGTTTTTACGACGCATACTCCTGTCCCGGCCGGGCATGACCAGTTTCCGATGGATTTGGTCAAACGAGTGATGGGTGAACACGACGCGTTTATCCATAAGGACGTGTTCTGCTGCGGCGACAAGCTGAATATGACGTACCTGGCGCTGAATCTGAGCCATTACGTCAATGGCGTGGCGAAAAAGCACGGCGAGGTGTCGCAGCACATGTTTGCATCGTATCTTATTGATTCGATCACCAACGGCGTGCACGCGGGTCAATGGGTGTGCCCGGCAATGGCGGAGTTGTACGACCGGCATTTTTCGGGCTGGCGTGAAGATAATTTCAGCCTGCGTTATGCCCTGAGCCTGCCGAAAAATGAGCTGCTGGAGGCGCGGGCGAAGGCGAAGAATGCGCTGATGGATTTTGTCAACCGGGAAAACAACGCGGGGATGGATGGGGAGGCGCTGACGTTCGGGTTTGCCCGGCGGGCGACGAGCTATAAGCGGGCGGATTTGATTTTTACGGATATGGAGCAGTTGCGTAAAATCAGCCGGGAGGCGGGGAAGTTTCAGATTATTTTCGGGGGCAAGGCGCATCCGAATGACAACGCGGGTAAGGAACTGATTAAGCATATTTTCGCGGCGGCAGATGCGCTGCGAAACGATATCAAGGTTGTGTATCTGCCGAATTATGATATGGCGGTAGCTAAATTGCTGACGGCGGGGGTGGATGTGTGGCTGAATACGCCGCAGCCGCCGATGGAGGCCTCGGGGACCAGCGGGATGAAGGCGGCGCTGAACGGGGTGCCTTCGCTGAGCGTTCTGGACGGGTGGTGGATTGAGGGGTGCATCGAGGGTGTGACGGGCTGGGCGGTCGGCGCAAACCATCGGCAGGCCGAGCAGCCGAGCGACCGTGCCAACGACGCGGCGTTATTATACGCGAAGCTGCGGCAGGTGGCGGAGCTGTATTACGGCGATAAGGGACGGTTCTGCAACGTGATGCTGCACGCGATTGCGCTGAACGGGTCATTTTTTAATACGCAGCGGATGATGCAGCAGTATGTGCTGAAGGCCTATTTTGAATAGAAGTCAGAGGTCAGAAGTCTTGAGTCAGAATAATGCCCATCGGTTCGCCGGCAGTTATTCTTTGATGTGCTTTTCGTCCAGTTCTTCTTTGTCGTTGAAATCGTCCGCCTCGTCGTCGGGCAGCGATATTGATTCTTTGTCCGCATCCGGGACTTCCGCATCCAAGTCGTCAGTTTCGATTTCTTCTTCGTTGTCTTCCGCGTCATCGTCCTGGCGGTCGATGTCGAGTGGCCGGGTGGACGGTAAGCGGCCCTTCTCGAGTTTGCGGGCGTATTCGAGACTATAGCGTGTCCACGGGATGGCTTCGAGACGGGGCGTCTCGATGGGGATGCCGAGGCCTTCGCAGATGCCGTAGGAACCGTCTTCGATGCGCTGGAGGGCGAAGTCGATTTCGACCAGAACCTTTTTTCCCTCGGCCATCAGGCCCAGGCTGAATTCCTGCTCGAAATTGTCGCTGCCGATGTCGGCCAGATGCATGGGCATGCTGGATAACTCGCCGCTGCCCTGAAAGATGTTCTCTTCCATGCATTCCATGTCGCCGAGCAGCTCTTTGCGTTTGTCCAAAAGAATCTGACGATACTTTTCAAGCTGCTTTGGCGTCAATTTACGGTTGCTTTTTTTCTTTGCCATGATACCGGGTTTATCCTGAATTTATAATGCCGAGATGGTTCGTCGTGCCCGCCGACGGGTGAACGTCCCAGTAGATATCGCGGGAATTATAGAAACTTCTTTTCAATTGGCAACAACGTTTTTGCCGGGATGAAAGAATTTTTGCGTCATCGCCGGGCCGGGCCGGGAAAGGGACGCTGAAAAGGCGGTTTTTGTTTGCCCCGGCGGGGCCGTCCTGATAGCATAACTCCCGAAAGAAGCTATTGGATACAAAAAAGGGGTAAAAAATACTTGCGGGCGGGGGGAATTTATGGGAATGTTATTAGCGAATACTGTTGAAACCGTAACGATTTGTTTTGAGAAGAGGTACCGCAGTGAAGAAAAAACCAGAAACATCG
This sequence comes from Planctomycetota bacterium, assembly GCA_016873215.1. Lineage (GTDB taxonomy): Bacteria > Planctomycetota > Phycisphaerae > Sedimentisphaerales > Anaerohalosphaeraceae > Anaeroglomus. The sequence continues at coordinate 1,367 of VGXU01000052.1, read as the reverse complement.
ACGATTATGACGAATCTTGTTCCCAAGAGAATGTTTTTGACCAAAGGCGTCGGTCGAAGCATTTACCAGTTGAAGTCGTTTGAGGATGCGCTTCGCCAGGCCGGCGTGGCGCAGCAGAACCTTGTTTCGGTGTCGTCTATTCTGCCGCCCAAATGCAGAGTGATTTATCGGGAAGACGGGCTCAAGCGTCTCAAACCCGGGGCGATTACGTTTTGCGTGTTGGCTCGCTGCGATACCAACGAACACGGCCGGCTGGTTGCCTCGTCGATTGGCATTGCCGTGCCGAGAGACCGTAACAATTGGGGTTATTTGAGCGAAGTCCACAGCCACGGGATGAACAAACGCGAGGCGGAGGATATGTCCGAAGACCTGGCTGCCGGGATGCTGGGAACGACGCTGGGGCTGGAAGTGGACCCGAACAAGGCGTGGTCGGAAAAAGAACAGGCGTACAAGGCCAGCGGGCTGTTCATTAAAACCAGCAATATCACGCAAGTAGCCAAGGGCCGCAAGGGGATGTGGACGACGACGGTGGCGCTGGCGGTGTTTTTGTTTGAGTAATCCGCTTTTCGTGCCGCTGTACGATGGAGAATAAAGGGATGTCCGGAAAGCTGGAATTTGGGGATTTTGCACCGCAATATACCCGTGCCGACACTTCGAAAATTGTAGTGGTTCCTGTGCCGTTTGACGGTACCAGTACGTATATGAAGGGGGCGGATAAGGGGCCGGAGGCGATTTTGCGGGCGTCGCCGAATCTGGAATTTTACGATATTGAGACGGATTACGAGGTCTTTACCGAGGGGATTTACACCGATTCGCCGGTGAAGAGGTTTGTGAAGCCTGAGCCGATGATTGAAGCGGTTCGGCAGCGGATGGCGGGGCATATTAAAAACGGCAAATTTGTGGTGGTTTTGGGCGGGGAACATTCGGTCAGCGTTGGGGTGATACAGGCGCAGGCCGGGGCGAATAAAGATCTGACGGTGCTGCAATTGGACGCCCATTCCGATTTGCGGGATGAGTATGATGGCAGCCGGTATAATCACGCCTGTGTCATGGCCCGGGCGAAAGAGATATGTCCGATTGTGCAGGTGGGTATTCGCAGTATGGATGCCGGCGAAAAGAAGAATATGGATAAATCGCGGGTATTTTTCGCGTACAATATCTGCGACGGGCAGAGTCGGGAGTGGATTGACAAGTGCGTCGGGCTGCTGGCGGAGAATGTCTATATCACGATTGATCTGGATGTGTTTGATCCGTCGACATTGCCTGCGACGGGCACACCTGAGCCGGGGGGGATGGGGTGGTATGATGTGATGGCGCTGATGAAGGAGGTCTTTCGGGCGAGAAACGTGGTGGGGTTGGCTGTGGGG
>VGXU01000051.1 GCA_016873215.1 Planctomycetota bacterium | reverse complement strand
AGATTCCGCTGGTCATTATCTTTGCCGAGCGGCTGGGACTGGTGACGCTGGAAGTGTTGAAAAAATATCGTAAGTATGTGCTGCTGGGAGTATTTGTGATAGCGGCAATGGTGACGCCGTCGGCGGACATGATTACTCAAACGGCCCTGGCAATTCCCCTGTATATTCTATATGAGGGTAGTGTATTTTATTGCGGATTGAGGCGCAAAAAAGAAGCGGTTTCCACCGGCATCTTATCATAGCGATTTTAGTGGTCTCCGTGATAAAACTGCCCGGATTTTTCGGAAGATGATTTTTCGTTATCAGTCTTATCGGTTTGGTTCGGTTCGTCGAGGGTTTTAGTGATTTCACCTTGTGTTTCCCGGATTCCTTTTTTGAATTCCGTGAGGCTTGTGCCCAGATTGCGGGCGATTTCCGGCAGTCTGCGTCCGAAAATCAACAGCGCGACCAAGGCAATCAAAATCCATTCGGCACCTTGCGGAAGGCCCATAATAGCAAGTGTATTGTACATCGAGAGATCCTTTTTTCATTTTATGGTCTTGTTCTGCGTATTGTATCAGCAGTAAAAGCCGGCGTCAATGAATATATTCCAGATTCCGCAGGCAATCTGTTCTTGGGCAAATCCGGTCTTTTCCACTCCTGAATTCTTTCCAAAAATGAGATTATAAATAAATTTTTCTCATTTTGAATGGACCAGTTTTCGGAGAAAGTTCAGGTTAATGTATATCCAAATTAATATTTTTTGAAAAGTGTGAAACTTGACAATATTAAAAATATTTTTATTCAGAATTTTTCCTTTTATGACATTAAGTTATGGTCTTTAATTAAGAATTATATTTATGGATAACGATTCCTCCAAAAGTGCTCGTTTTTTCAAACTCTATACTGGTGTGAGTAATAGAATACATTCATACCTATTAATCATGGTCCATAATAAGGACAATGCCGAAGAGTTATTGCAGGAAACAGCCGCGGTTCTTTGGTCCAAGTTTGATGAATACGAGGATGGAACTAATTTTGGAGCGTGGGCCATATCCATAGCACGGTTGAAAGCTCTTGAATCCCTCAGAACAAGACAACGTTCTCAAATGGTTTTCGATACCCGTTTCTATGAATTGGTTTCTGATCGAGCCGTGAAGTCCTTTGAAGACTTGTCGGTCCGAAGTGAGGCACTTAAGCATTGTCTTGAAAAACTAACCGAAAATCAAAAAAAACTCTTATCAATGAGATTCAAGAAGAACAATTCGATCAAAAATATATCTCAATTAACCGGACAGATGTGTGAAAATTCACAGGAAAATACATGAAAATGATGAAAAGAATGATTTATATAATGTGCCTGGTTTTAACTATGGGCCTGGCCGGCGGCGCATTGGCGGCTGAAATTATCATTGTACCTACGGGAACGGGTGATGATGCCACTCTAATTCAAACAACTCTCAATGGGTTGGGAAATGGTGACATCCTCCGCTTAAACGGCAATTTTGTGATCGGCAGAACTATATACCTGCCATCTAATTTCACCTGGATTCTTACAGGTTCACTGACCTTAAAGAACAATGCTGTTCTTGACAGGGTTGGTTATGTAGACCCGTCAAAGGGTATTGACGCCAGACGGTATACCGGAATTTCAGAAAAATCGGGCGGTGCGGCAAACATTGACATGTCCGGCGGCACCTATTATGGGAATTGTGCACACAATTCATCAAGCTTGCGTTTTCTAAATTTTGCGTCGGTAACCAATTCCTATTTTCATGATATGGTTATTACAGATGTGTCAGATGACAATTTCACCCTGGGTCCCGGATGTAATAACAACGAATGCCGGAATCTAATCGGTTCTTTTTCAGCGAGCGGAAATGCGTTGACCGATAAAGGTGATCACAATACATGGTATGACTGTATCGCTGCGGATTGCGGCAGCGATGGATGGACCCCCAAATGCCAGTATAGCATATTCATTCGGTGTATCGCTTCAAATAATAAAGGCCCTGGTTTTGGAATGTATGCTCGAGAGGAGGGGTATGCTGGTGATGTCGGAGCACTTATTATTGGTAATCAGTTTATTGATTGTGTATCATATGGAAGTAAAGACAGTGATGGTTTTAGTTTTAATATCTCGTCTAATTGCCCTGGAGCCGTTATACGGGGTAATTTTACCCAGGCGGTTTGTTATGATAACCAGGGGAGTGGTGTGAAGTTCAGAAACAAGGATGACGCAGAACAAGGCGTCGTAGAAGACAATGTAGTCGATGTCGTTTGCTATGGTAACAGAGGATTAAGCAGCTCTGGGAGCCAAAATAGTTGGGCAGGCGGATTGGGCATGGAAAATGACAATAGTGCGTTACATAATACAATTGATAATATTGCCGGTTCTGTTGTTTGTTACGATAACAGAATAGATGTAAACACCAAGGGAGGACAAAATTGCATCATCACAGCGTATCATCCTGAAGGTGAAAACGCACCTATATTGGCGGACAATAGCAGTTACAACAATACCGTAACAGTCATCGATTTTAACTGTTCGGATTCATTGTATCAATGGTGTGAGCAGGAATATTGCGGGCTAACTCCCTGTGCTGGATTAGCTGATTTTAACTGCGATGGAAATGTCAATATGGCCGACTTGTCGTACATGGCCAGTGTCTGGTTGACAGATGATCCTACGGCCGATATCTCGCTGCCGACAGATGGCGTCGTGAATTTACTGGATTTGTCAATATTGTCGCTGGAATGGTTTCAGTAACGGATTGTTGAAAAAATGTAGACATGAGAAGGGAGTAACAATGAAAGAGAATTTACAGAACAGAAGAGAGTTTTTAAAAGCGGCCGCGTTATCCATAACGATTACGGGATTGGCAGAATGCTCGGAAAAATTACAGGCTTTTAAGAGCAAGAGCGGCAAGCCCAACTTGCTGTTTATCATGACTGACCAGCAGCGGTTTGATGCACTGAGTTATGCCGGTAACAAAATCCTCAATACGCCGAACATGGACCGGCTTGCGCGAGAAGGGGCCTGGTTTGAAAACACCTATACACAATGTGCTGTTTGCGGTCCAGCCAGGGCATCGATGCTGACGGGCTGCACGGTGGCAAATACCAGGATTATTTCAAACGGAAAGGCCTATCTTCCAGAAGACTCCGGCGTTATGCCCATGAAGACCTACGACGAGATTTTATCAGAAAATGGATACGAATGCGAGTATTACGGCAAGTGGCACACACCGACCTTCCGGGCAAAGATATATAAAAATCCGGTAACAATGGCAGGCATACATGAAACAGAATTGGGACCAGGCCTTAAAGAAGCCTATATCAGGTATCTCAATCCATTGTATCCCGACAGGAAACTCAAAGAAGGAGAGTTGCGAGATACGTTTACAGACAGGCCCTATTTGCCATATCCGATTGATTTACGTTTTGACCTGAAGAATAAGGGCAAGGATTCAAACATCAAAGTCGGAGAAGCGGACATTCATGGGGTTACAACGATTCCCACCGAATACCATATTTCGGCTTTTGAAGCAGGCGAAACGATTCAGGCATTGGAAAAATTAAAGGATAAGACGTTCAGCATTACTTGTTCATTTCATCACCCGCATCCTCCGTATCTGGCTGCTGAGAAATATATAAAAATGTACCCTCCCCAGAAAATGGTTCCTCCGGTAAGCATTCGTGATGATATGGCAGATTCGCCGTATCTGAACATGAAAAAAGGAACCGGGGAGAACTATTCTGACCCGGTAATGGTTCAATATTTCATCGCGGAATATTACGCATTGGTTAAAGAGATTGATGACCGGGTTGGACAGATTTTAAACAAGCTCGACGAACTTGGATTGACAGACAACACACTGGTTGTTTTTACCAGCGATCATGGTGAAATGCTGGGAAGCCACGGGATGAAGGGCAAATTCTGTTTCTATGAAGAATCGGCTCATGTTCCTATGATGATCCGGTTTCCTGGAAGAATTAAGCCGGGAACAAAAGTTAAAGCTCCCGTGTCAAACATGGATTTGTTCGCCACGATTCTGGATTATCTGGGAATGCCCGCTCACCCCTCCGATGGCAGCAATCTTCGCGGGCTGATTGAAGGAACTGCCAATGAAGACACTTATGTGGTTACGGAATGGCTCAGTGACTTACAAAGCAAACCCTCTCACATGGTTGTAAAAGACGGCTGGAAATTAATGCTGCCTGATCCCTCAGGCAAAAAACTGAAAAAGGCCCTTTACAATTTGAATGAAGATCCTCATGAGCTGAAGAATTTACTTGCAAATAACGCCGATTCGAATAAATATACTGCCAGGGTGACTGAACTGGAAGCCTGTTTTCAAAATTGGATGAAACGAACGAGCCAAAACAAGCTGTAATCACAGTAAAAACCGCTTAACCCGAATTTCCCAAGTAAATCATTACAAAGAAGTTTGGGAAAAAAATCTTGTCAAGCTCATCAGGGGTTTTGTCAGGGATGTTGACCGACAGCGATTTAATGCTAAAATGAGTTTGTGTGAAGGGCTTTAAGCATGCTGAAAATGAGTGGATGTATTTTGCTGTTGGGGCTGTTTCTCTGTTTGCCGGCTTGTGTTATCGCTGCTGACAAAGAGACGATCTCTTGTGCAGATTATGTGAATCCGTTAGTGGGGACGGATTCGACAAGAGAGTTTTCCACTGGCAATACGTATCCGGCGATTGCGGTTCCGTGGGGGATGAACTTCTGGACGCCTCAAACAAACCTTATGGGTGATGGATGGGGATATCAGTATGACGCTCAAAAGATCCGAGGCTTTAAGCAGACACATCAACCAAGTCCATGGATTAAAGATTACGCGGCATTTTCGTTTATGCCGGTCGTAGGCAAGCTGGAGGTTGATCAGGAAAAGCGAGCGTCATGGTTTTCCCATAAAGCTGAAATTGCAAAGCCTTATTATTACAGAGTATATCTCGCGGATTATGATGTAACAACGGAGATTGCTCCGACCGAACGTGCGTCACAGTTTCGTTTTACATTTCCTGAATCAGATTCTTCGTATGTTTTGCTGGATGCATTCGATAACGGTTCCTATGTTAAAGTGATTGTCGCGGAACGGACGATTATCGGGTACTGCCGCAATAACAGTGGGGGCGTGCCGGAGAATTTTCACAACTATTTTATTGCTGTTTTTGACAAGGATTTTGACGAAGTTTCCACCTGGAATGACTGGAAGGTTCAAAAGGGTAAAACTGAAGACAAAGGCAAGCATGTTGGTGCGGTCGTCCGGTTTAAGACCGGCAAGGGCGAGCAGGTTCACGTAAAAGCGGCTTCTTCGTTTATCAGTCATGAGCAGGCGAAGTTAAATCTGCAGCGTGAGTTAGCGGATGACAGTTTTGATCAGACGTGTCAGAAAGCCAAGGATGTCTGGAATCATCAACTGAAACGCATCGAAGTCAGGGGCGGGACGTTGGCGCAGTATCAGAATTTTTATACGGCTTTTTATCGCACACTTCTGTTTCCAAGAATGTTTCACGAAATCGATAAGGACGGTGAAGTCGTTCATTATAGTCCCTACAACGGAAAGGTTCTGCCTGGTTACATGTATACGGATAACGGTTTCTGGGATACGTTCCGTGCGGCATTTCCGCTGAATGTTTTGATGTATCCAAAACAGAATGCTCAGATGATGGAAGGCTTGGTTAACACGTTTAAGGAAAGCGGATGGCTTCCTGAATGGGCCAGTCCGGGGCATCGAGACTGTATGATAGGTTCGAATTCCGCGTCAATCATCGCTGATTCATATTTGAAAGGGATTCGCGGGTATGATATCGATACCTTATATGAAGGCATTTTGAAGAATTCCGAAAATGCCGGTCCGCTTCATTCGGTAGGACGTTTGGGGTTTGAATATTATAACAAGCTCGGATATGTGCCATGCGATGTGGGAGTTAAAGAAAGTGTAGCACGAACCCTGGAGTATAGTTATGACGACTTTACGATATGGAAACTGGCGAAGGCACTGGGACGCCCGCAGGAAGAAATAGACCGCTTTTACGAGCGCGCACAGTACTATAAGAATGTGTTTGATCCATCGACGAACTTTATGCGGGGCAAAAACAAGGACGGAAGCTGGTCAAGTCCTTTTTCTCCTGTAAAATGGGGCGGGGATTTCACCGAAGGGAATGCGTGGCATTATACGTGGTCGGTGTTTCATGATCCGCAGGGATTGATCGATCTAATGGGCGGCAATAAAGCGTTTGCGGATAAACTGGATGCCGTGTTTACAACGCCGCCGAAATTCGACGATTCATATTACGGCAAACAGATCCACGAGATCACAGAGATGATGGTGATGGATATGGGCCAGTATGCTCATGGCAATCAGCCGATTCAGCATATGATTTATCTGTATAACTATGCAGGGCAGTCATGGAAGGCCCAGAAATGGGTGCGTGAGGTGATGGAAAAGCTCTACTCACCGACGCCGGACGGCCTGTGCGGCGATGAGGACAATGGTCAGACCTCGGCCTGGTATGTCTTTTCGGCCCTGGGTTTTTATCCGATTTGTCCCGGCAGCGGTGAGTATGTGCTGGGGGCGCCGTTGTTTCAGGACGCGACGCTTCATTTGCAGAATGGAAAGACCTTCAGGGTTCTGGCGCCGGAGAATTCCAAAAAGAATTTGTATATTCAATCGGCCAAACTGAATCGCCGTACCTATAACAAAACACACCTTCGGCATGACGATATTCTCAAGGGCGGAGAAATCAGCTTTGTGATGTCTTCTGAGCCAAATAAAAATTGGGCGGCGGCGCCCGAAGATGCACCCTATTCAATGTCGCGTGATACGGAGAAAAATCGGTAACTGGACGAATAAATACATTATTAAAAAGGAACTAAACAATGAACAAAAAGACCTTTCCAATTTTTCTGGCGTTTTTGTGTATGGGTTTTGGCGATGCTGTTGGCCCCTTTGTCAGCTTTGCGAAAGAACAGTTTCAGCTTTCAAATTTTGTCGCAACGCTCATTCCATTTGTGGGCTTCTTGATGTTTGGCCTGCTATCGGTTCCCATGGGAATCTTTCAGGACAAAAAAGGAAAAAAATTCACGCTCATGCTTGGCTTGATTATTGCGTTGGTGGGACTGGCAATGCCGGTATTCATTGGGTTCAATTCCTATCCTGCGTTTCTGGTTACGATTCTGCTGCTGGGGGTTGGAGCAACGACATTACAGGTAGCGGGCAACCCGATTATGCGTGACGTATCCCTCGAAGGCAAATTTTCGCGGAACTTGTCATTGGCTCAGTTCGTTAAGGCCATCGGTTCTTTCAGCGCGGCCGCCTTGCCGTTTATTGCTGTTAAGTTATGGGGTGGCGATTGGAAACATCTGTTCCCGATATATAGTGTTGCAATATTAATTACCGCGATTTTTGTCGGCACGTTAAAAGTGGAAGAAAAGAAAGCCGATAATCACCCTGCTTCATTCGCATCCTGCCTGGGTCTGTTAAGCAATCCCTTCGTATTGATGATGGTCATGGGCATTTTCTTATATGTCGGCGCTGAAGTCTGCCTCAGTTCCGGCGTTCCGTTATATTTGAAATCACAATTTAACATCGAAACAAATGTCGGAGTTTTAGGTACAGGTTTGTTCTTCCTGGCCCTGACGATAGGACGTTTTTCCGGCGGTATGATTCTGAACTGGATGAAACCCAAGGTTTTTCTGGTGTTGACATCCATTATTTCAGTGGCTGCGATTGCTGGGTTGTTTTTGGGTATTAAAATGGTCTCGGTCGTATGCTTTTTTGCGATCGGGCTTGGATTTGCGAATATTTTCCCATTAATTTTCTCGATAGCAGTTGATGCCATACCACAACGGTCTAATGAATTGTCCGGACTGATGATTACAGCCATTGCGGGAGGGGCGATTATACCTCCGATTATGGGGCTCGTTGCAGACCACACATCTAACCTGATCGGGTTTATAATTCCTCTGGCAGCAATCGTTTATATCTTATGGGTATCGTTCGTGATACTCAAACAACCAGTTGCCGCAAAGACTGGTCAATAAATATAATGTTTATGAAGAGGGGTTGTAATTATGAATTATCAGAACGATAAGAGAATCGTATTGACGCTGGATGCGGGCGGCACCAATTTTGTTTTTTCCGCAATGCAGGGCATGAAAGAAGTTGTTGTGCCGGTCCGACTGCCTGCGAATGGCGATAATTTGGAGAAAAGTCTGGATTCCATGGTTCAGGGATTTTCTCAGGTCACCAGGCAGTTGAAGTCCAGCCCGACGGCGATCAGTTTCGCATTTCCGGGTCCGGCGGATTATCCCAACGGGATTATTGATAATATGGGAAATCTACGGGCCTATGGCGGCGGTGTTGCGTTAGGAAGCTTTCTAGAAGAAAAGTTCCAGATGCCGGTGTTCATCAATAATGACGGAGACCTGTTTGTTTACGGTGAGGCAATCGGTGGTTTTCTCCCTAAAGTCAATCAACTATTAAAGGATGCCGGTTCACCGAAACGGTATAACAAGCTCTTTGGCATTACACTGGGGACGGGCTTTGGCGGCGGATTGGTTGCCGATGGGCAACTCTATTTAGGAGACAACTCGGCAGCTGGTGAAATCTGGATCACCCGCAACAAACGCCATCCCAAATGCTTTGCCGAAGAGGGCGTCAGCATCCGTGCGGTTCGCGGTTCCTATGCACGTATTGCGGGTATCGATGTGGTGGATGCCCCGGAACCGAAGGATATTTACGAAATTGGCACCGGGCAGCGGAACGGCAACAAAGACGCAGCCCTGCAGGCATTTGCTGAAATGGGAGAGGTCATCGGGGACGCTCTGGCCAATTCGATCACACTGCTGGACGGCCTGATCGTGATCGGCGGCGGCCTGTCGGCGGCGTATCGCTTATTTATCGAGTCAGTGCTGTCAGAAATGAACGGCACGATCGAAAGCTATGCCGGTGAAAAGTTACCGCGCATTGTACAAAAGTGTTTTGACCTCGAAAATCCGGACCACCAGAAGCAGTTTATCCAAGGCAAGGTCAGGGAAATTCCGGTTCCCGGCACACAGAAAACGATGAAATACGATTCGATGAAACGTCTTGGCATTGGGCGTGCGGTATTGGATACCAGTCAGGCGGTTTCCGTGGGTGCTTATGCTTATGCGTTAAATGAATTAGACAAACATAAGTCTTAATCATTTTTGCTCTTTGCGAACATTGACCACATCGGCACAGAGAGTATCAAACAAAATAGTCATGTTGAAATTCTCCGGCAAAGTCGGAATTAAAACAAGGGAACGAATATGAAGTTATTGCATCAAATACGAAAGAATTCTGTTTCTGCCACTTGTACTGTATTGGCAGGGCTGATGATTAGTTTCGGTATGTGCCGGGCTGCTGACTTGGATCCGGCAAACTATGTTGATCCACGTATCGGGAATATTTCCCAACTCCTGGTGCCGACATTCCCGACGTTTCAACAGCCCAATCAGATGCTTCGAATGCATCCGATTCGTGACAGCTATACATTGGATCAAGTTCAGTATTTTCCGCTACAAATCATGGAGCATCGCGGAAAAAACATCCTGCAGATGCGTGTTTCTCTCGGCACCGTAAAATCTGCCGACTGGAAACGAAAAATGGCTTATGACCACGATCTGGAAGTGGTACATCCCTGGCTCTACGAAACCTATTTGATTGAAGATGACATTACGATCGGATTTACACCTGGCAAGAAAGCAGCAATCTATCGTTTTCATTTCCCCGCAGGCAAACAAAACAACATTTTAATTTCGACTTCAAAAAACATGTCTGGTAAGGTTATCGGTTCTAATGCCTTCAGCGTTACCGAACAGGTAACCTGTATAAGCAAAAACCCGGAAGCCAAAATGGTTGACATATCAGTGTGGTGTTACGGTGAAGTAACCGATGCCAAAGGTAATCCGGCCTCCGATCTGGTCATTAAAGTGGCAAAAAGGAGGTTGAGCATAGAATGTGGTTCCAATGCCCCGCTCCCCCTTCAACTTAAATACGCGATCTCTTACATCAGCCAGGAACAGGCTAAGAAAAACTATGATGCTGAACTGGCCAATCAAAACTTTGAGGAACTGGCCGCAACGGCCAAAGCGGCATGGGATGTTGTACTCAATAAAATCCGCGTCAAAGGCGGAGCCGATGCCCAAAAACGCACATTCTATACAGCCCTGTATCGCACATACGAACGTATGGTCGATATTACTGAAGACGGTAAGTATTACAGCGGCTACGACCAGTCTGTCCATAAAACGAACCGACCATTCTATGTAGATGACTGGGTATGGGACACCTATCGTGCCCAGCATCCGCTGCGAACCATTGTAGCGCCGCAGCAGGAACAGGATATGCTGCACTCCTATGTCGAAATGTACAAACAGAGCGGCTGGATGCCAACCTTTCCACAGGTTGGCGGCAACCTTGCCTGCATGAGCTGCTACCACTCTTCCGTGATCTTCCTGGATGCCTATCGTAAAGGACTTAAAAACTTTGATGTTGAAGCTGCCTATGAAGGCGTACGTAAAAATATAACCGAAGGAACTTGGATTCCCTGGAGACAGGGCGCAAAAGCAACGCCACTGGATGAACAGATGGACGAGCTCGGCTTTATGCCGGCTTTACGTCCTGACGAAAGTGAAACTGAACAGCTCGTTGATAGCTACGAGCGCAGGCAGGCCGTATCCATTTCACTGGGACGCAGTTTCGATACTTGGGCGCTTTCGCAGTGGGCTAAGGAACTGGGAAAAACTGATGATTACAATACATTTGCCGAGATATCAGATCAATACAAGCTGTTATGGCATCCCAAATTAGAGATGTTTATGCCAAAAGACAGTAATGGTGAATGGATCTTTATCGATCCAAAATTAGATGGCGGCAAGGGCTATCGCGACTATTACGACGAAAACAACGGCTGGACCTTCGCATGGGGCGTTCCGCATGTTATTGACGGTCTCATCGAACTGATTGGCGGAAAAGAACGGACCGTTAAAAACCTTGACGAACTCTTCCGCGAAAACCTTAGCGTACCCCGCACCGTATTCTACGTCAATGGCGGAAATTCAACCGGTATGGTTGGGCAGTTTTCCATGGGCAACGAACCTTCGTTTCATATTCCGTATCTTTATAACTATTGCGGCGCTCCCTGGCGAACGCAGCAGCGTACCCGCTTTCTGCTCGACGTTTGGTTCAAGGATAACGTATTTGGTGTTCCCGGCGATGAGGATGGCGGCGGCATGTCGGCCTGGGTGGTCTTCACGGCCATGGGCTTCTATCCTGTAACTGCCGGTGAGCCGGTTTATGCCATAACAAGTCCGATCTTTACAGAAGTTGCCTTTGATGTGCCTGGAGGTCAGTTCAAAATCGTTGCACCAGCATCAAGTAAGGTTAATAAATATATACAGAAAGCAGAGTTGAACGGCAAGCCGCTCAATATCCTGTTTATCACCCACAAGCAGATTACAGCAGGCGGAATTCTGACACTGGAGTTGGGTCCAAAACCAAACAAGCAATGGGGAGCACAGGGCGCTTATCCATACAACTAAGTGTGTGAACAGTTGGAAGAAGCAATCCAAAATAAGCAGTAGTAATGTGGGAATAGATATTTAAAAGCAAAGAAAGGTCTGATTAAACTATGAAAAAACAAAATATATACATCCATATTTTGCTGTTCTACATGCTCTTTGCCGCAGCCGGGTTGCAGGCGCAGTCCTATGACGGTCCTGACTTTAACGGCGACGGCATATCCGACCTGGGACAGGTCTGGAATGACAACGGCAGATTAACTATCAGTTTTTTTCTCTCTGATAAGGCCGGGTTTACTGAGAACAAGTGGGTCAGCCGCACCGACAGTTACGACCAAACTCAGCGATGGTTTTACGGCGATTTTAACGGAGACCTCTTATCAGACACAGCTTGCTTGCGTGATGACAATGGCCGAATGAGCTGTGATGTTTATCTTTCAACTGAAACGAATTCGAATTCTTTAGGCGATTCCTTTGTAAAATCAGCCTGGGCAGTTCGATCCGGCACGTTTGCCTACTCTGACAAATGGTTCATCGGTGATTTTAATGGCGACAATAAATCTGATCTGGCTCGGATATACAACAAAGACGGGAAACGTTCCATTGATGTCTATCTTTCCAGCGGGACCGGCTTTGAAGCTCCTGTAAATTGGGCGGATAAGCAAGGTGATTTTCATGCCGACGATGTCTGGTTAACCGGTTCTTTCGATAAAACTGCGGGCCTGGACTTTGCCGTCGTCTCAGCCGGCTCTACAGTTAACATTTCTTTATTCTTATCTTCCGGAAAAACGTTTAAAATTAAAAACTGGGTTACAAATGCAGGTCCTCGGTTAACATCGATGAAGTGGGTTGCCGAGGACTTCAATGGCGATGGCGTAACAGATATCGCCAACCTCTGGAACGACGGTGGATCCGTAAGCATCGACGTTCACTGCACAATGGACGGCGGTGCTACCAAGGAATCCTGGGCAGTTAAGAAAGGAAAGTTCGCACGTGAGCACCGCTGGTTTGTCGGTGATTTTAATGGTGACAGTTGTGTTGATATTGCACGCCTGTGGAACGACGACGGCAAATTGTCTGTTGAAAGTTATGAGTCAAACGGTTCTGCTTTCACGCCGCGTATGTTGTTGAAACGGGGCAGAGTCTACCGCGATCAGGATGTTTATATGGTTGGTGACTTTAATGGCGACTCGTCAAGCGACATTGCCGTTACCTGGGCTGACGCGAAGAACTGGCACAGCCAAGTTGTGTTATCGACAGGCAAAACCTCAAAGGTAAAATCATTCTCTTTGATTCCGCTATGCAATTATTTTTATCGTCATAACCTGGTGAATCCGGTCATGGGGGATACTTTTATTGATTATTCCAGGCTTTCAGGAGCAACCCCCGCCGGAACGGATTTACAGTCGGTACTCGATGCCGGTAATGATCTGCTGCTTGTCAGAAACAGGATTTATAACACCAGCTACGCTCTGAAATACAAGGCATCCTATCAGTGTATCAAGACCATGGACGCCATCTTCATCTCTGACTATGCGATCATTCGTCAACAGATCGATCAGGGTGACTACGATTCACTGATCTCCGCAAATGGACAGGACTACATTCATCTCGAAAATGTAGCCGTCGACGGCAATAAATATAAACTGGATCAAAAAGGAAAACAAGCTTATGTAGCTCAGGGTGCAATGGTGGCTATCTCCGACTCGGAAGGCGTCTGGCTCCGACGATGTGTACTTTATAATGCACGGACCTGGTCCACCTGCCAACTGTCCGAAGCCGGTCACAGTCATATCATAGAATACAACTATGTTCTGGGCGCAGGAGACGACCCTCGCGGATGCGGCAGATACGTTGACAGCAAGGGATATGGTTGCGCTAGTGAGATCAGTATCGGCTGGTCGGACGGGTTCAGTATCGCCGCAGCAAATGTAACCGCACGTTACAATTTTATTATGGACTGTACAGATGTTGGCATGGTTCTTTTCGGCGCCCACGGTTCGCACCTTCACGACAACCTGATACTGAACTACTCCAGGGACAATCACGGCGGGATTAATATGGTTGACGGTGTTGAAAAGTGGAATATGGGCACAGATTCAACTTTTGGACAAAATTACCCGTACTACGACTACCGTGGAATCATTGTCGAAGACAACCGGATTGTCGCATCAGGGTGTCGGATTCAGATCGGTATGCCGTTTGGCAACCGGATATGGAAACGCACAAAGCCGTATGTTTTTGATATGGAAGGCGGCGTGATTCGCAACAATCTGCTGGAAGGAGACGCTTTTGGATATGGCTACATTCTGGACTATGTAAAAAACGTTGATTTTTACGGGAACAGATCGACCGCAATCCATTCCGGCAAGGGGCAGGGTACCCCCGACAATGGTAACGATCCCGATCCGGCAACGGCGTTTCTTTATGACCCGGAACATGTCAGCATTGCCTCGGGTGGAAAGTTGCAGGATGGATTCAAAACAAATAAGAAACCGATCGAGCACTTACTGTTTCACAATGGTACACCCTATAACGAGTATCTTTACCACTACTACCCATATACAGAAATAGAAGCCGAAACGATAGTTAAGGCTTCATATCTTGAAATGCTGGGAAGGTACCCAACGGCTCAGGAATTGACAGATGGCAAGAAATCATTTCTTGTAGACCCGAAACCTGAGACGCTTGTAAATGAGGCGGAGAAGCAATATGGTGACGCCTTCAAAAGAGAACTGATGAAACTTCCGGAATTTGTTAAAAAATTCGGAGCCGTTCCAACGCAGAATCTTCAACTGTTACGAACCGCCCGTTGGCATGACCGAATAAACGCCAATGATGTCACTGCAATACTCAAGACCGGTAATTACGCCGATCCCAAGATCATTTATGACAATGTCCTTGCAGAGATGGTTCTAAAACCCACCCAGGCCGATGCCGAAATAACAAATGTTTCATCGTCCCTGCCGAAACATCTGGCTCAGGGAGAGAGCGTTCGCATTTCTGTAACTGTTTTGAACAACGGAAAGGTTGAGTGGAAAAACACATCAAATAATCCCAGGAAGTTTGCATTGGCATCGGTTGGTAATGACACCACCTTTGGCGCAACCCGCGCTTATATACCGGACGGGACAACGGTTAAGCCGGGGCAGAGTTTTACATTCGATCTCGAGATTGCCCCACCTCCTGTCGCCTGGACAGGAAAAGGCAACCCGACGACAACATTCTTTCCGTATGATTTGAAGATGCTTCAGGAGTCCGTAGGATATTTTGGTGAAACGCTCACAGAGCACCTTGGTTCAACGCATCAAATCGAGGTTGCGAATGTCAAGGAGCCGGCGCCTGTTCCTTCTTATAATTCGACGTTTATTTCGCAGAGCCTTCAGGGTAACCCGCAAAAAAATGGGATTCGGCCCGGGGCGAAGTTTGCGGTCAATCTGACATTCAAAAACTCAGGAAATTATACATCCACCGCCTGGACCGATGCTGGTGGATTCAGCCTGGGCAGTGAAAACACCAGAGATAATCAAACATGGGGAACAAATCGTATCAATCTGGATGATGCCGAAGCGGTGCCTTTTAGTGAATTTACCTTCCAGGCAGTTCTCACTGCGCCTTCAGTGGAAGGTGATTACAACTTCCAGTGGCAGGTGCTGAGTTCCAAGGGTGTCGGCTGGTTCGGACAAAAGTCTGAAAACCTGGTTATTACCGTCAGCAAATCTGCTCCCGAAATAAATCTGGTCGATTCGCAATTCGTCTCCATAGATGCACCGGATACGGTAAGTGCGGGTGATTCATTTACTGCGGAGGTCACTTTTAAAAACACCGGGAACACCTCCTGGAAAGCGAAAGATTTTTATAAACTGGGCGGCTTTAATTCGTTTATGGACAGGACAGACGAGCATAACGTTGTGATTACATCACAGCATACAGATTCGATAGCGGGGCAAAGTGATGTTCAGGTGTTCGACAACAATACTTCAACTAAGTATTTTACCGGCCATTCCTCATCATGGGTTCAGCTTCAGTTTGCCAATGACAAGATGTATAAGGTTGTAAAATATGCTGTAACGTCGGCGCCGGATGCCGGCCCGGGAACAGAGGAGGTAACCAACGGTTCATTTGAGTCAGGCGATACAGGCTGGAAGCTATCTAATTCCAGCATATCTAAGGATGGTGGTCTTTCCGGAAGTTCATGTTTAAAACTAAGCCTGCTAAGCGGCAAAAACACAGGAAACACGACCCAGACGATAACCGGCCTAAAGCCTGATACGGATTACGTTCTGAGCTTCTGGATTAGACACGAACCGGACACGCGAAGCTCTTTTACGCTGGATACTGATGACATTTTCGATGATACATGTCAGTGGGTCAAAAACGGAGGACGGCCTACGACCTGGACACGCTATGAAGGTGTCTTTAACACAGGCGTTGTTCAAAAAGGCCCCAAAAATACAGGCTCCGTAACCTTACGCATTAGAGCCGACTTTTTGACAGGAACTATTTATATTGACGATGTCTCCCTTCTTGAAGTTGGCGGTGGAGGTGCTCTGGGAGACCCTCAAAACTGGTCCCTGAAAGGATCGAATGATGGTGTTAACTGGACAACCTTAGACACCAGAAGCGGCATTGATTTTCCAAACAGAAGCCAGAGGAGGGTATTTGATGTCAGCGATCCCAGTGAGTATGAATACTACAGATTCAATGCGACGAATAACAGCGGAAACACCCTGCAGTTTGGAGAGCTTGAATTGCTGACACAAGCCGCTGAACGTCTTTGCACGGGCGCAGACCGTGTGGCCCTGGATGCCGACACAACGGTTCTGCCCGGAGAAAATTATACCTTTAAGCTCAATCTGATTACGCCGTCGATTCCAGGTAAATACAGCATCCAGGCCCGAATGCTGAAAGAGGACGTGCCTGGAGAAGGCTGGTTTGGTCAATTTACGCCGAATCAGGTGATTACGGTTAAACCACCTCGTAAATAAGTCCATGGATTAGCTTAATAACCGTCCTATCCGGCCAGTTGATTTGTTACACAAAATGAAGTATATTATTAACGGAAAGATTGACAGGACTCGACTCAGCTGCATCTGGGAGGTGAATCCGCAATAGGAACGAAACAAAGGAACGAAAATGAACTTCCTGCATCAAGCTATTAACGGTATCCTGATTCTGGTTCTTACCTGCGCGACCCTTCCGCAGACAGCATTTGCCCAACAGCGGGAAAATGTACTAAAGCCCTACAATGGTCCATCCGTTAAGGGGGCAGACCCAATCCTGTTCGGCCCGGTATTTGCTCTTTGACAAATTCAGATAGTGTTCAGCACGCCAGAGTATTTTACACGAGAAAAACCGGGGTGTCTATGTG
>VGXU01000050.1 GCA_016873215.1 Planctomycetota bacterium | reverse complement strand
GTTGTTCCATAACACAGGTTTCCTGCCAGGACATCGTTGAGGCCCTCCGCTTTTTGAGGACCATTTTATTCCATTGTGTTACCCATGTCCTTAGCATAATATGTTACCTATGTTATCAGTTTGTACCATTAAGGGATGCTCTTTATTCCACGCCCTTACGGGCGTGGCTCTAATATATCGTCCCCTGCGGGGACTGAGGAACAAAACCATCCACCTGCGGTGGCTGCCACCCGGTCAGTCCCTGTTTTCCTCACAGCCGGGGCGGCTGTGCTGCAAGTAAAATCAGGTTGCATATTCTATCGTGCGGGTATAATATGTTCGTACAACAGCGGCGGCTTATCACCCATCAGCGGACAGGATGTGCAGGCGACTAAAAACCTTATTTGGAAAGGAGTCTGTTATGAGTCTCTTGAAAGAATTCAAGGCATTTGCGATGCGGGGTAATGTGATGGATATGGCCGTGGGTATCATTATCGGCGGCGCCTTCGGCCAGATTGTCAATTCACTGGTCAAAGAAGTGATTATGCCGCCCATCGGTTTTCTATTGGGCAAAGTGGATTTTTCTCAGTTGAAATTGATATTGGTCAAACAGGCGGTCGATGCCGCAGGCACTGTTATTACAAAGGAAGTGGCTGTCAGCTATGGGGCGTTTATTAATACCATCATCAATTTTCTGATAGTCGCCGCGTCAGTGTTTATGATGGTCAAGGTGATGAGTCTCGCCAAAAAGAAAGAGGCTGCCGCGCCCACACCGCCGCCGGCGCCGTCCAATCAGGAACTGCTATTGGGCGAGATTCGGGACATTCTGAAGCAAAAGTAATCCGGCGAAAATTATCCCTGCTGAGGTTGAAAAACGCGACGGCGGCAGTATTCGTGCCATTGCGGCGCGCCGTGAGAGGTAAAGTACTCGAACGATTCGTCGCCGGCCAGTTCGCCCATCAGGGCCTTTCTGCGGTCTGCGTCGGGGATTTCGGTGATGAGGCGGCGGCGGACCTTTTCGAGTTCTTCGACGAATTGGCCGTGCGCGTCGGTGAACATCGTCTCCAGTTTTTTGCGTAAATGGCCGGCGTAGGCGGGGCAGTTGCCATCGGTGCCGACGGCAATTTGCAAGGCGCCGCGTTTAACGACGGCGGGAACGAAGAAATCGCATAGTTCCGGCTGGTCGGCGACGTTGCAGAGGACTTCGAGAGCCTGGCAATCGTTATAGACCCGCTGGTTGACGGACGGTTCGTTGGTGGCGGCGATGCACAGGGTGGCGCCGGCCAGATAATCCTTGGAATAGGTGCTGACGACCAGTTCGACGTTGGGCAGGAGAAATTCCTCCTGCAGACTGGCCGGGACGTGTTCAGCGACGACGGTGACGCGCGCGCCGGTTTCGGCGAGGGCCTGTACTTTTCGCAATGCGACGGCTCCGGCTCCGATGACGACCGCCCGCCGGCCCGCAAGCTCCAGATAAATAGGATATTTGGCCATAGCAGTACTCCTCAAAAAACGTCCATTTTTTTGCAGCTATGCACCTTCCTGCAATGATGTCTCCTCTGGTTATCATTATAGTCGTTTGGCCTGTGCGGGGCAAAGAAAATACGACCCTGCCGAAAAGAATCCGCCCCGACGAAAGCGGCGTTGATTTTTCAGTCGAAAAAGCGGGGAAAGAAGGGTATAATAGAGGCCTGAAATTGTCTTTAAATAGGACGGAAATAATGGCTGGAAAGCTAATTCAATTGCGTACGCCGCTGGATGATTCGGCGGTCAAGTCATTGCGGGCCGGTGATGAGGCGCTGATCAGCGGGGTGGTGTATGCCGCGCGCGATCAGGCGCATAAGCGGTTGTGTGAGCTGATTGCGCGGGGCGAGAAGCTGCCGGTTGATTTGCGGGGTGCGGCGATATATTTTGTAGGTCCGACGCCTGCGCGGCCGGGGCAGGTGATTGGCGCTGCGGGGCCGACGACATCAAGCCGGATGGATGCGTTCAGTCCGATTTTGTATGCACAGGGACTGAGGGCTACTATCGGCAAGGGGTATCGCTCGCAGGCGGTGCGCGAGGCGCTGCGTCAATATGGCGCGGTGCATTTTTCGGCATTGGGCGGGGCGGGGGCGCTGCTGAGTAAGCATATTGTGAAATGCGAAACGGCGGCGTATGAGGATTTGGGTACGGAGGCGATTCGCCGGCTGGAATTTCGGGATTTTCCGGCGGTGGTAGCGTATGACGCTTATGGCGCATCCGTTTATAAAGATAAATAAATTAAAGGGGTCTTGATAATGAAAGTTGCGTTAATCGGATTATATCAATCGGGCAAGAGTACGATATTGTCTGCCATCAGCGGCAAAGAGGCGCCGGCAGGTTCGACGGAGATTCACGAACAGATAGTTCCTGTGCCGGACGAACGGCTGGATTGGCTGGCGGGGCTGTATCAGCCGGAGAAAATCGTTCGAGCGACGGTGGACAGTCTTGATTTGCCGGGGCTGTCGTTTGTTGATGAGCATGGGCGTGCGGCGGCGCGACGGCTGTTTGGGAGTATCCGCACGGCGGATTTGTTTGTGGTGGTGGTGCGGGCGTTTGAGAGTGATTCGGTGGCGAAATACCGCGACCGTATCGACCCGGCCAAGGATTTGGAAGAACTGCGGACGGAATTTTTACTGGCCGATTTGGAATTAGTGATGACGCGCATTGAGAAGCTGGAAAAGCAGGTGCATAAGCCGACAAAGACGCAGATGCAGGATAAGGTTGAGTTCGATCTGCAATTGAAACTGCAAAGGGCGCTGGAGGCGGAGCAGCCCATCAGCAGCGCGATACACAGCAACCTTGAAATGGAAATCATCAAGCCGCTGGGATTTTTGACGCTGAAACCGATGATGGTGGTGGTCAATGTCGGCGAAAATCAATTAGATAAGACATTTGATTTGCCGAAGGCGGCGGGGGCGGGTATGGAGGTGATTAGTCTTTGTGCATCCATTGAGAGCGAGCTGGCTAAATTGGATGCGGACAGCCGGAAGGAATTTATGGCGGATATGGGGCTGAAGGAGTCGGCGGCGGTGAAGTTTGTGCAGAGCTGCTATAAGACGCTGGGGCTGATCAGTTTCTTAACCGTAGGCAAGGATGAGGTGCGGGCGTGGCCGATACCGGCGGGAACTTCGGCCCTGGATGCGGCCGGCAAAGTTCACAGTGACATCAAACGGGGCTTTATCCGGGCCGAAACCATGGCCTATAACGACCTCAAGCAGCTCGGCGAGGAAAAAGCCGTCAAGGCCGCGGGCAAGATGCGGCTGGAAGGCAAGACGTACATTGTTCACGACGGCGACATTATCAATTTCAGGTTTAATGTGTAAATGGAATCTGTCAAGTCTGCATAATTGATGGAGGTAAAATAATGCATCGGATATTTTGGACATTGGTACTGTGCACGGCGGTTTGCGGCTGCATGGCGAATTTTTCTCCGCACTACGATGATATGGCCAAACAGATGTATAATTATAACATCGGCCGAGCTGATTTTGACGCGAACGATCCGATGCTTGGGCGGAGAATTATTTTTATTTCCAGCGGATTTAATTCTGCAATGGCCCGCATGATTTGTACTCAGCTTGTCTATCTGGATGCACAGTCGAAGACAGAGCCGATAACGATGTGCATCAATTCCGGCGGAGGCGATGGTACGGCATTTCTGGCGATTCGCAATATGATGCAGAGCATTTCGGCTCCGGTGGATACCGTCAATGTCGGCATGTGCGGTTCGATTGCCGTGGATTTGTTTCTTTCGGCGACGGGCAAGCGGTATTGCGTGAAAGATTCGGCGTTTATTATTCATGAACCGCGCGGGACGCCGGCGGACCTTGTAAAGAATTATACAATGCTGCAGGAAGACCTGTTTCGCTCCAAATGCGAGTTTCCGAAAAACTGGCTTCCCGTAAAGTCACGTCAATTTACAATTACGGATGAGGACGCGAAAAAATACAAGATGTGCGATGAAATTATTCAGAAGATAAAGCTGTAACGGCGACGGGCAAGATGCGGCTGGAAGGCAAGACATACATTGTTCACGACGGCGATATTATCAATTTCAGGTTTAATGTGTAAGCGTGTTTTGATATCCCGAGTTATAACTTCAAAAGAAACGGAAGCAATATAAGTTTTATGCTTTAGAGAAGGATTGTATATGAAAAATTACAGTCGTCTGTTTTTCTGGTCGATAACCGCAGCTCTTGCCGGATTTCTGTTTGGCTTTGATACAATTGTCATTTCCGGCGCTGAACAGAAGATTCAGTCTATCTGGAGTCTAAATTCCACCCTGCATGGTCTGTGTATGAGTTCCGCTCTCTGGGGCACAGTCCTTGGTGCGCTGTTCGGCGGCTGGCCTACCGAACGGTTTGGACGAAAGAGCACTTTACTCTGGATTGGCGTGCTTTACTTCGTCTCGGCCGTTGGGTCCGGTATCGCACCGGAAAAATATATATTTATGTTCTCTCGATTCATCGGAGGAGTGGGCGTGGGCATCGCAACCGTTACATCTCCGCTCTATATCTCTGAAATCTCACCGGCCGGCATGCGGGGACGTCTTGCAGGGATGTTCCAGTTCAATATCGTTTTTGGTATTCTCGTGGCGTTTGTCTCTAATTTTTTCCTTGGCAAGTATCTCAATGAAGAGATTGCCTGGCGATGGATGTTGGGGGTCGAGGCCTTTCCCGCATTGCTGTATACTGTTTTATGCTTCGGGATTCCGGAAAGTCCGCGCTGGCTGATCGTTCATGGCCAAAATCGCCAGGCGGGAATCGAAGTCTTTAGCAGTATCAATCCGGAAATGTCGGAGGTGGAGCTTGCTCAATTGGCCGATACGGTGGCGGCCAGCGCAGGCGACAGAACAACGTCCGCGAAATTCTTTGCCAGGCGGCTCAAGACACCGATTATGCTGGCTTTTCTGATAGCATTTTTTAACCAGCTTTCCGGTATCAATGCGGTTCTTTATTTTGCACCGCGTATCTTCGAATGGACGGGGCTGGCCAGAAACGCGGCGCTGCTTCAATCTGTAGGCGTTGGTATAATCAATCTGGTTTTTACGTTTGTGGGTTTGTGGCTTATTGACAAACTCGGACGCCGTACATTGCTGTATATAGGTTCGCTGGGTTACATTGTTTCGCTTGGAATCTGTGCCTGGGCCTTTGCGGTCGAGAGTTTTAAGATTGTACCTGTTTGCATCTTCGCGTTTATCGCGGCCCATGCGGTTGGTCAGGGCGCCGTTATTTGGGTCTTTATCAGCGAGATATTTCCTAACCGCAACAGGGCGGCCGGGCAGGCACTGGGCTGCTTTACACACTGGTTCTTTGCCGCAGCCATTACATTAATATTCCCGACTATGGTCAATATATTTCCGCCGGCCGTAATTTTCGGATTCTTCTGTTTTATGATGGTTCTTCAGCTGGTTTGGGTAAAATTCATGGTTCCCGAGACCAAGAATGTGTCTCTTGAAGAAATGCAGAAAAAACTGGGAATTGTATAACAGGACAGGTGCGATTCACGTTAGTTAGGTAAATTTTTCAGGCGAACTTTTGCATAAATGAGATAGTATAGGTCATAATAAGGTAAAATGTAAGCATTCACGCGAAAAAAACAGATTTTGCGTTAACGCTTATGGTGAACTGAGAAAGGAGTCTATTATGGCAAAAGTACTGTATATTCAGACATCACCGAGGGGACAACGATCGACGTCAATACAGGTGGCGGATGCGTTTGTGGATGCATATCGGGCGAAACACCCGGCGGATAAGATGGAGACGCTGAATTTGTTCACGGCGGCTCTGCCGAGTTTTGACGGGCTGACCATCAACGGCAAGTACAACATTATGCACGGCAAAGCATTTACCGCCGGTGAAAAAAAAGCGTGGGATGCGGTGGTCAGACTCATCGAGCATTTCAAGTCATTTGACAAATATGTAATGGCGGTGCCGATGTGGAACTTCGGCATTCCGTACCGGCTGAAGCATTACTTAGATTTGATTATTCAGCCGACTTATACATTCAATGTTTCGGACAAGGGCTATGAAGGGTTAGTGAAGAATAAGCCGGTAGCGGTGATTTATGCCCGCGGCGGCAGTTATGCGAAAGGGTCGCCGACCGAGGCGTATGATTTGCAGACGAAGTATCTGGAACTGGCGCTGGGATTTATCGGTTTTACGGACGTTCGGTCGATTCTGGTTGACCCGACGCTGGGCGGCAGCGCCGAAGATGTTGAGAAGATGGTTGCTGAACGTAAACGGCAGGCGGCTAAATTAGCGGAAGCGTTTTAAGATTTCGCGTGTGCAGAGCAAAGCCGCACGCCCTACAGTTACCATCCACCTCGTCGGCAGGGCGAAGTTGGTGAATGTCACCCGGCAATCGACGGTGAGAGAAAAAAAAGCGGAGTTTCACCGTCCTCCGCTTTTTGTACCAATCGCAGATTTTTTAATTTAACGAATTTTCCTCCTCACGATAGCCAGTAATCCCATTCCCATCAGTGTCAGCGTCGTCGGTTCGGGCGTAATGACAAAAGCCATGTCCATCCGTTGAACACCGGTCTCGTCTTTCAGAGGCTGCCATATCATCGGTGCTCCGGCGACATAATCCGCCCAGACTGCGCTGTCCATAAAGTGTTCAGTCGAGGTTTTCCATCCCCATTGCGCGTTGGCTGTGGCACCCTCGACTTGCACGGATACATCCAACCAATAAATGGTTTTTTCAATTTGCCAGAATGGTCTTTCAATATTCACAAAGTTAATTTGATGATACATACTGTGATCCGGCCGGTTCCATGCCGGGATGTTCGGGTTGTACCAGCCCTGCTCGCCTGTCCCATAAGGACGAATCGAGAACTGATCGCGACCGAAGTCTCTTTCCCAAAGCAGGTCACCGGGCCGACTGAACGGAATCTGAGTGTCGGGGAGCAGATTGCTGTGAATGCTCAGATGGACGTTGACAATCTTGCCAATGAAATCCTGCCGCCATGAACCCCAGAGATGAACATCGCTAACCGGTCCGGTTGCATTACACATCCAGTCATCGGCCAGGACTTTGGGAGCTACGGCATATACATCCCAGCCCTGGGGGTCTGGCATTTGCGGGTAATGCATCTTGTAGGGGTCGCCTGGATCCCAATCCGCAAACACGAACGGCGAAGCGATAAGAAGCATCATGCTGTAAAAAAGTGTAGTTTTCATTGTTTTTCCTCCTGACAAGAAATTTTGAATGTTGAGTTATTCTAATCTTTTCACCCGGTGTAGAGAAATTTGTTCCATACGCACCTCCATTCATAAAACTGTTTCCACGTATAGTTCCATGTTGAGCGACACACTCAACATTTTCCGCATCCATGCTTTTTTGAAGGCACTCTCTCTCGGGAAATCGGGTAATTGCGATACCAGAAATGACGAACAAACTTACTCATTGTCTTTCCTTCTCACAGTTTAACGCCTTTGTTTACGAACAGCGTTATTATTGTATCCAGGTGATATCGTCGCGGTGTTATTGGTTCTTTTAAAATTACTATGACGTAAGATGCAATTCTGAAGATGCAAGTTCTCATTCTATAAATGGTGGCCTGTCGAAGTCAATCGGGATTTTTACTGATTTTTATAATCTCTTTGGAAATAAGAGGTTATGATTTTTATTATAGCAAAACAGCATGGAAGCGGCAAGGTGAGGGTTTGGTTGTCTGTACGATTGTACAAATTTTTTGAGAGAAAAGGAAATATGCAGGTGGTATGCTTTTCAAATTGCCGGTGATATAGTATGATAGATTGCGTTGAAAACAATAATTGAGTCCTGATACGGAAATGGATGTTGAGATGATACGTGAATGGTTGAACAAGGTTGGCCGGCGGCGCGGCCGGGGGAAAAGCGGCGGCGGTGTTGCGGTTCAGGAAAAAGAAGCGGCATCGCAGGAAAATTCCGGTTCGGTTGTGCCGCTACGGAAAAATCCGGAATCGGCAATCGTCAGAAAAAAGGACAGCGCCGAACTATTTCAGGAAGCCGTCGATAAATTAGTTGACCGGCTGGAACAAATCAACGCCGGCATTGCGCAGCGTGTCGGGCAGAATGAACAAATGCTTGACAAAATGAGCCGGCTTCCCGAATTTCTTTCGAGTCTTCCGCAGCAGGCGCAGGAACAAAAGGAAATTTTGCAGGAATTGGCGGCGGAACTGAAAGACAAAACCGCCAGCGAGCAGAAGATGGTGGACAGTATTACGGGGATGACGGAGCAGGCCGTTGAGCAGACACGGAAGCTGGTGGATATTCGTGAACAGCTTGGGGGGGCGGCCAAAACCAATCGGCAATTGTGTGCTAATATGGTGCGGTTCGGTGACTCGCTGGATAAGCTTAATGCCGGGACCGATACACAGGTGGAGTGGACTCAGCATTTGAGCCGTTCACTGGCGGCAACCGACCAATATTTGAAAATGACGCTGGCTCGACAGCAGAGCCGGTTTCTGTGGGTTTTCGCTATTTCGATGGCGGTCTGTCTGGCGGTGATTGCGGGGTTGATCGCGGTACTGTTCATGATGAGTCGGTGAGACGTATGCAGCCACGAAAACGGATTTTCATCAGCGCCCTGGAACCCAGCGCGGAAATGCACTGTGCCAATCTTATCGAACGGTGCAAGCCGTTTGCGGCGGATGCGACCATTGAATGGACTGGTTTCGGCGGGGCAAAGATGGAGGAAGCGGGTTGTGCTTTGCTGGAAAACACCGTCGGCAGGGCGGCGATGATTTATAATGTTTTCGGTCAATTGGGCTATTACCGTAATTTAATCCATCAGGCCAAACGATTTCTTTCCGCCAACAAGCCTGATTTACTTGTCGTGTGTGATTCGCCTGCGTTTCATTTTCATATCGCCAAGGCGGCCAAAAAGCTGGGCATTCCGGTTTTGTTTTATGTTGCGCCTCAACTGTGGGCGTGGGCTCCGTGGCGGATTGGCAAGCTGCGCAAATGCTGCGACAAGCTGGCGTGTATTCTGCCGTTTGAGCAGGGGTGGTTTCAGAGCCGGGGCGTGGATGCTGAATTTGTGGGCAATCCGCTTTTTGACGAACTGGATTATCCCGTCGAACAGAATATCAAAACATACGCCGATTATGTGCCGGGCAAGGCGAAGATTGCGCTGCTGCCGGGGTCACGAAAGGCTGAAATTGAGACGCTGTGGAAGCCGATGCAGGAAATTGCTTTGCGGATGCAGCAGAAATTTCCGGATGTTCGTTTTTACAGCGCGGCGCCGGATATGAGCAAGATGGTGCTGCTGCACGAGAACCGGCTGCGAGAGTATTCATTCTTAGAGCAGATTGGAGATTTGGTTGGCCTGTGCAGGCAGGTTGATTTTGCGATTGTGGCCAGCGGCAGCGCGACGCTGCAAGTGGCGGCGGCGGGATGCCCGATGATTGTAATGTATCAGTCTAACCGGCTGATGTGGCATTTGATTGGGAAATGGCTGATTCGGACACCGTTTTTGTCGCTGCCGAATATTATTGCGGGCCGGCGGCTTGTGCCGGAGTTTATGCCGTATTTTACATCCACACAGCCCATTGCAGATGAGGCGATAGCGTATTTATCCGAGCCGGCGAAGCTGAAAAAGGCCAGTCTGGAAATAATTGAGACGGTCAAGCCTTTAGCCGGTGGAAAATCCGCGGATAAAGTGGCGAAAATGGTGATGCAACTGGCCAATGTGCAAAGTGGATAACTGAATTGAAAAAAAGCGATGGCGACTGTGAGTTTGTGAGAAAAAAATATTTTTCCTGCTGGGACAAAGCTAAACCGTGTGAAATAAATGAAGTTATGGAAAAACGCATCAAGCCGGTTTTTTACAATTTTAATTTTTTTCTTGCAATGCGTTTGTGCCGGTTGTAAAAGATGTTCAATGTAATTGCTCTTTGAGATGTTGAGAAAAGCTTTGCGGTTCGGCCCGGCTTCGGGTCGAATAAGCGAAACGGGAACACGGTGAGAATCCGTGGTGGTCGCGCCGCTGTGTGCATCCGATGTCCGCTGTTGCGGGCAAATCCGAAAGGCAATCGTCCCACTGTCTGAAAAGATGGGAAGGGGCCTTGAGGCAGGATGCGAGCCAGAAAACCTGCCGGAAAGCTGTTTTGTGTTGCAGTTGTTCTCGCGAAATGGAACACGGCGCAAATGACCCCTTAAAGACATTTTCCCGGGATTTTGGCTTTTTGGGACTCATTTTTGGCGAAATATCAAAGCCGTCGCTTCCTTCGCGGGAGCGGCGGCTTTTTTTATTGCATCCAACGGGTACGAAGAAAAGTAAAAGACAAAAGTAAAAACAAGTGAATCCCGCCTTCGGCGGAGGAAGAAAGAAAGGACGAGGAAGGCAATGAAAAGTCTGTTATTGATGATGGTGATGGTTTCGATATTTGCAGCAAGCGGGATTGGAAAGACTTATATGGAACAGCTGGAGTACTCAACGGGAATGGGTGCAAATTCGGCGTATATCGCAGTCGATTTTGATTATAACAACGCCTTTGTATTTGGGTACGGCTGGGATGACAAAATGGATGGAACCTCAACTCAGTTGTGGGATGCGATTTATAAGGTGGCCCAGCAAGGTGATCTGAATGTTGAGTATGATGATTATGGATGGGGAATTTTTCTTCAGGATATTGTTTGTCCGGGAGGCATAAAACACAGTTATGATCTTTCGTTATGGCCGTACTGGAATGTTTTTAGCAGTCAGGATGGATGTTTGTGGGAGAACGCTTCGTCCGGAGTTTCGGAAATCTCCATTCAGGATGGATATTGGTATAGTCTTGTGTGGACATACGCGATGCCGAACAACAATTGGCTTCCCGAACGCGGGCCGGGCGAAAGGCCGATTCCAGAACCTATGACTCTGACTTTACTGGCTTTCGGAGTGGGGATGCTTGCGCGGAAAAAAGCGTAAGCAAAAGATTATCGGGCGGGCGGGTGGCCCGCCTTTCTAAAATTAAAAGTTAAAAATAAAAACTCAAAAATAAGGCATCCGCCAAAGGCGGATGAAAAAGAATAAATGGATAACCGGATTATTATTCTTGTGGTGTTTTGTCTGGCGGGGATGTGCCGGGCGTCGGAGTTCGCCAGTACGGTAGTTTCCGCTGGCGGGACGTTTGGTCCTTACCCTTATAACGACCCCTACGCAGTGCTGGGAGAACCGGCGGCGTGGATTTATGACGACGATCCCTATTTCGACAATTTTGCCTGTTCGCTGGTTTATGGAGCATGGAGCACCGGTTATAACAGCACCGATACACCTCCCGATCCTAACGACCCCAACGATCCTGCCAATCCGAGGAAACAGTTGGTTGTGACGCTTGGGCCGGGCGGGGCGATTATTGTCGGCTTTGACCACAAGGTTCTGGATGAGCCGGATAATCCCTATGGTATTGACCTGATTGTTTTCGGCAACGCCGCATTTGTCACGCAGGGTACTGTGGGGCCGAATTCGGATATGGGTGTGCTTCGAGTGTCCAGCGCCGGTTCGATGATAGCGGAAAAGGTGAAGGTACAGGTGGCGGCGTATCTGAATCCGGGAAACCCCAACGATCCGAATTTCTGGTTTGGATTTTCCCGCGGTCCGTGGGGAGACAATTTGTTTCCGACGAATCGTTTCGCCTGGGATGGTGTGAATAAGAAATGGGGGCAGCCGCTCAATCCGCTCAAGCCCGTTAATCCCTTCCTGAAGGCATCGGATTTTGCCAACTTGACCGTTTCGCAGGCGATAGCTCTGTATGACGGCTCGGCGGGCGGGACCGGATTTGATCTGGAGTGGCTTCGTCCCGAGGATTATCAAGAATTACCGATTGACCCGCAAACGGGACGGCGGTGGATTCAATACGTTCGACTCAGTTATGATGGAACGACCGCCGGGGAAGTGGATGCGGTCGCGGATACGGCGCCGGTGGATGTTCCGCGTTTTCCCGACGGGGATATCAATTATGATTATCGTGTGGATTTACAGGATTTGAAGATATTGGCTGAAAACTGGCTGGTCTGTAAATGGAACTGCGAACAGTGAAAAATAAAGGATTCACACTGCTGGAATTGCTGGTGGTCATTGCGGTGATCGCGATGCTGGTGGCGATTGTGATGCCGGCGCTGGCCCGGGCCAAAGAGCAGGGGCGGGAGATTTGTTGCCAGAATAATCTTCACCAGATGTATCTGGCGGCGATGGTTTACACGGACAATCACAAGGGTTCGTTTCCCATCGCTTATTATAATCAGAAGATTGGCTCGACAACAACGTCTTTCTGCTGGGATTTCACTACGGGGCCGAATGGGGAGATTTTGCCGGGGGTTCTGTGGCAGGGGGAGGTGACGATTGAGAAAATTCAGCAGTGTCCTTCTTATCGCGGGCAATCCAATACGGCGTTCGACCCTTATACAGGGTATAACTATAATACCAGTTTTATTGGGCATGGAGGCGGCGAATCGATTTCTGAGCCGGACCGCTGGAATCAGATGCGTCGGCCGGCGTATTGTGCGCTGTTCGGCGACGGCGAGTATATCAATGGGGCCAATAAATTTATGCGGAGTCCGCTGGCCAGTGATTCGGACTGGAATTTTGTCGGTCGATGGGCCGGGACGCAGGGCTATCGGCATCACCGGGCCACCAACGCGGTGCGATGCGACGGAAGCATCCTTTCTCAAAAGGAAATTTTCAGCGGGCCGGAAGCAAACGGCAGCAGTGAGACAATTGAAGAATACAACCGGCAGAATCCGCAAAGCCCTGTTGGATTTTTATCCGCCGACAACAGCGCTTATAATCCGCGGTAAAATTTGCTTTTTTTGGTTCCGGATTTGCGGTACAATTTTATTTTGTGAACAGGGCGATAGTACAATCCTTTTTGCAGACAGCCGGTCAACAAACAAAAGGTTTGTGGCATACGGCGTGTCAATTTCTCTGGCCTGCGGTGTGCGGGGTATGCTTGTCGGCGATTGAGGAAGATAACGGGGGTCTCTGCCGGGGCTGCTGGCAGGGGCTTTCCGAAACGCTCGGCGGCGATTACTGCCGGGGCTGCGGCAAGGGAGTCAGCCGGTACGGGATTGTCCAAAACCGCTGCGGCGGTTGTCTTGAAGAAGAAGTAATCTATGATGGTTTTTGCCGGGCCGGATTTTACGATGGGGTGCTTAAACAAATGCTGCTGGGGGTGAAATTTCGGGATAAAATTGAGCTTTTGGATTATCTGGGACCCGTGTTTGGGCAGGCCTTTGCGGCGGGGGGCTTTGCCGAAAAAACGGATATTCTTGTGCCGGTTCCTTTACACTGGCGCAGGCGCATCCAGAGGGGGTTTAACCAGTCTTTTCTTCTGGCGCAATATCTTCAGAACGAAGGGCTGCGAATTTCGGAAGATTTGGTGCGGATTCGTTATACCCCGCATCAGTGGCAAATGGAGACGGACTCGCAAAGACGGCGTAATGTCATGGGGGCGTTTGCCGTGCGAAAAGGACATCATTTTGAGGGCAAGTCTGTTTGTCTGGTGGACGATATTACCACCAGCGGGGCCACGCTGAGGGAATGTTCCCGTGTTCTTAAACAGGCCGGTGCCGCCGCGGTTTATGTCGCCGTTGTGGCCGTTGCCGAAGGAACGAATTAATAGCCGGGCGTCGAACGGAAAATAACCCGCGGGTAAATCCAGTTTTTGAACATTTTTGGCAGGATGGAATGTTTGACGATTTGTTTTAAGATGATATAATAGGTCCTGTACACGGAAATGTATCCGGCAGCTTCTTGGGAGTACGAATTAACCATGAAAATTTTTCTTTATATTATGGTAGGGGTTGGATTGGCCGCGACAGTTTTTTCCGCTGATGCGGTTGAGTCGTCGGCGCTTTATTCTCCCACCACGGGTCAGCTTTTTTCCAGGCTGGGCAATGATTTACTTGGGGGGCATCCCAAAGAAGTGGACGTGGCAATGACATTTCTGCAGGCGGGGATTTTGCTGGATGAACAGTCCGCCAGAGAATATGAGCAGTTTCTCCGCGGCGCCGGCAAAGCCTGCGGTTCCCGCCAGGACTATTCCGATACTATTATGTTGTCTTTGCGGCGTTATCTCGACCGCAAATCCGATTTGGAAATTGTCGCCAAGGCGCTGGGTTGTGTTGTGGACAGCGCGAATTCGCGTCAGGAACGCGAATCCATACTGGGCCGGGTATTTAACCAATTGGCTGAGGCGAACCCCGTTTTTGGTTCCGATGTCGCGACACAATTAGGACTTTATGCCGTTGAAAAAACGGACTATACGGAGGCGGTCAAACGATTCGAATCCGCCTGCCAGCTTAACCCTTACAATCTGCTGGCCGGCGCCAAGCTGCTTGAGCTTCGTTCTCAGCAAATACCAACAGCGGCGAAGAGCGAAAAACTGACTTATCTTCGTCTGCGGCTAACGGCGGATCCCGCGGATTTAGAGGCGGTGGTGGAATTCGGCCAAATAACATACCAGATGGGTCTTTATGTATTGGCGGCAGACGCGTTTGAATACGCAGCATCGCTGTATGCGTGGCTTCGTCCCAATGTCCCGCTCAGCGATGAAATTGCCGTTGGATGGGCGGAAAGCTGTTATTTTGTCCCGCCTCGTCAGCCGCAGTGTATGGCGATTGCCGACCAACTCCGTAAAGCCGGGAAATTTAATCTCGCCGTGGAATCCGTCGCGGTGCTGTCGGCCCAGAAACTTGCCAAGGAAAATTCCAAGGAGCAGGCGTTTGACGAAGTTGCATCCGAGGCCGAACAACTCCTTATTTCAGGTTCCCGTGATGTGACTCCCGCGCAGATAGGCTGGTTTTATTGTTTTGTCCGTGAAAATCCCGAAAAATCATTAGCCTGGTGCAATAAGGCCTTTGCGCAAAGTCCTGAAGACCCGGCGGTAAAATCGCTGCTGGCGTACGCGTTTCTGCTGAATCGGCAAAATGACATGGCTGGGCAGTATGTCCAGACCGCAGCGGAAAATGACTCCGTGGCTATGCTGGTTCGCGCAGGTCTGGAGATTCAAAACGACCAGAAACAAAAAGCCGCAGAACTGTTGAGAAAAGTTCTCGATTTGCCAATCCCGCCAGCGGTCAGAAACAAGGCTGAGGATATCTTTAAACAATCCGGCGTCGAAATTGTTGCGGACGCATCCGGTGAGCTTGTCCGAAAAAATCTTACAGATAAATTCGGCAAGAACATCATTCCTGCTTTTGTAAGCCCGGATAAACTGTTCTCGGCCAGGCTGAACTTTAATGGGACTGAATTTGCTTACAGCTATACCGTTGAGGCCGAGATTGTTATTGCCAATACCGGCTCGATGCCTCTGATTATCGGTCGGGAAGGGCTTTTGACAGGCCGTTACCAAGTGGATGTTCAGGTTCAAGGGGACTTGAACGTTAAAATTCCATGCTTACTGGAAGGGTCATTTCGTCCGGCAAGGCCGATTTTACCCGGGGAGTCCATCTCGGTACGTCTTGATGTCAACACCGGTAAGCTGGAAAAGATTTTGTTCACCTATCCACAGGCTTCTCTTGAGATGAAGTTCAGCCTCTATCTCAATCCGTCGCAAAATGACGATGGGACAATTTCCAGCGGTATCAGGGGGATAGACCCCATCGAGGCTGCGATTCGTCGCAAAGGGGTCGTCTTAACCAAAGAATTTCTGGTTCAGCGTCTTGAAACGCTGGCCAAAGGACAGGAAGGGCTGAAAATTCGCACCGTTGAATTGTTTGCCGGTCTTTATGCTGAACAAATGGCGTACCAGGCCGGCGTGGCTATGTACCGCCATACTCAGACTGAATCGACACTTCTGAGCGATGCGGTACGACGGGCAATCCTCGATGAGAACTGGAAAGTAAGGACCCATACGCTGATTCTTCTATCGCAGCATTCAATCGGCCTGAATTACGCCATGACCCTTTCCGTTTCCGAGAATCTCAATGACGAGAACTGGCCGGTGCGAATGGCCGCGATGTGGCTTCTGGCAAACCAGCAGAAAACGTCATTTCAATCCGTGCTGGACTGGAGCTGCCAGAATGACCCCTTCTGGCTTAACCGCAAGCTGGCGGTCGCTCTGGGCGGCAAAGAGAAAAAGGAACCTGTACAAGCCGAGCCTGTCCCCAATGAGTTTGAACCGCAAAAACAGAGGCCCTGACAGGGCGCTGATGGGTTAAAGAAATAAAATCCCCCCAAAAAGAAAAAATTTCAAAATTCTATTGTGGAAAAAGGGGAATTTTTGTACATTTCTCGACCTGAACTATAGATACGAGAATTTGAATTTAGAAAGGAACAACTATGCCGGCAAAAGTAGATGTGGAAACCTGTACAGGCTGTGAATCCTGCGTAGAGGCCTGCCCGAGTGAGGCGATTTCGATGAAAGACGGCAAAGCCTGCGTCGATCCGGATAAGTGCGTCGATTGCGGCGTCTGTGTGGACGAATGCCCGGTCGAAGCCATCAGCATGGAATAGGAATCATTTAGAGCGTCCTTGCCCCCATCGTCTAGAGGCCTAGGACACCGGGTTTTCAACCCGGCGACAGGGGTTCGATTCCCCTTGGGGGTATTCAAAGCAGAGTTTAAGACAGTAAAAAATCGTGTTGGTATAGTAAACAATAGAGAGTGCTTGAATCTTTGTCTTTACTTGAGTTAAGCGTTAAATACAGGTTTTTGAGAAGGTTACAAAAAGAGGGCAAATTGAATCCCGCCCTCTCCGGTTTTTTGTTTAAAAAAAAGAACAAGACGGTACAAGGCAAAAAAGCTCTGTTTTTCAATTATTTAGTATGAGATTTGCAAAATCCGCCTTTTCTGCGTAAGAAACATCTTTCTGTTTTTGGTATTTAAGGATAGATTATTGCTTGTGTAAAAATAATAAAAAAAAGAAAGATTTTTCTTGCATTAAAAAAACGCAGAGGATATGTTATTAATTGTGTAATACTCAATCCTGTTCGGCCCGGTATTTGCTCTTTGACAAATTCAGATAGTGTTCAGCACGCCAGAGTATTTTACACGAGAAAAACCGGGGTGTCTATGTGGATTTCTGCGCAGCATCAACCGCAGCAGCG
>VGXU01000049.1 GCA_016873215.1 Planctomycetota bacterium | reverse complement strand
AGCAGGATACCTAAATCGACCAGTATGAAGGGGGTACGTAAGAGGACTCGAAAGGGGATGCCGGTAGCCTGCGAAAACTCTCCCAGTTTTGATATAACCATGCTAACAAATGGCGGATGATTCATCTGGGGATTGGCATGATAATAATTAATCAGGCCATAATTTCCCACGCTCCAGGCATGCTCATTCCATATATTGACATCGTAGGTTCCATTGGTCCATATCGCCAGGTAGATTCGAACGGCCAACCCGGCCAAAACTGTAAGCCACAAGTCAATCCTGTGACCCAAACAGGAATTCTGGTTTTCTTGTGTCAGGGGGGAAAGGGGAACAGCGGAATGACTTTTTTTGGAACGTAAATCGCTGAAATTTTTGAGCCGGGACATCTTATATCTTACCTAATCCAACGTATCTGGTATTTTTTATGCGAATCGTTTATCATTCATTCCTCGCGCCTGGAGGGACTCGAACCCCCAACCCTCGATTCCGAAGACCGATGCTCTATCCAAAATTGAGCTACAGACGCAACGTATCCAGTATAACAACAGCAGGGGAGAAGTGCAAGCCCGGACCGAACTTATTCGTGGCGGAGGGATTCGATGGGGTCCATATTAGCGGCTTTGACGGCCGGGTAGAGGCCGAAGGTCAGACCGACACCCGCGGAAATCCCAAACGACAGCAGCATCGCCTGGGTGGTAATCACGGTAGGCATGCTGCCGAAATATGTCACCGCGATTGGAATGAGCGCTCCGAGCACCATTCCAAGCAGCCCCCCCGTCAGGGTCAACAGCAGTGTTTCCGACAAAAACTGAAACACGATGTCCTGCTTTTTTGCTCCCAGAGCCCGGCGAATACCGATTTCGCGTGTACGTTCGCTGACGGTTGCCAGCATAATGTTCATAATCCCGATGCCGCCGACCAATAGCGATATTGCGGCAATCGAGCCTAAGACGATACTGAATATGCGCTTGGTGCGGATGGCCTGACGCAGCAATTCCAGCGGTACGACAATCTGATAATCCTGCTGCTTGTGAAACCGTTTTAGTATTCCGTCCAAAACGTCCTGTGTGGGTAAAACACGTTCGATAGTCGGGACTCTGACGGTGATCTCGCTCAATTCCACTTTTTCACCCACCAATCCTGTAGTGCCGCCGAATTGAATGGAAGTTTCCCCGAATCGGGTTTTCATGGTGGTGATGGGGATATAGACTCGCCCGCCGGCGCTGGTGGTATCGGGGGCTGAATTGGCCCTGGTTTCCAGCATATCTTCATTGGACTGAACTCGCGTTTCACTGACGATTCCGACAACACGGTAGTAATTGCCGGCGATTTTGATATCCATATCGATCGGATCATCGATGAGAAATAAGTTATCAGCGGTATTGCGGTCAATGACACAAACCGATTCATTGTAATGCAGGTCGGAACTGCTGAGAAATCGTCCCCGATCCAGTTCGACCGGCGCCAGTTCCGGATACCATGCGACGGTTCCGACCAGTTCGATAGCCAAAATACGATTGCGATAATAGGCCTTGTGGGAGATGATTTTGGATTGTACAACCACCTGGGCGTCCGGGATCGTCACACGAAATCGCTCGGCGTCGTCGTAGGTCAGCCCATAGATGGCGATGGATTGCTGGGTCGTGTCGTTCGCCGTTTGCTGGGGGGGCTTGACGGTCTTGAGGATAAGATTCGTACTGCCAAGGTGTGCGATTTGCGCCTGGGCCTGCTGGCTTGCGCCTTCGCCTATGGCGAGCATGGCGATAACGCTGGATACGCCGAAAATAATACCCAGCATGGTGAGTATGGACCGCATCCGGTGCAGCCACAGGCTGCGGAGGCTTACCTGCACAACACTGGTAAGCTGTGTCAGCGAAATCATTGGCGTGCTCCGTTGAGAGTCTGTCGTTCAATTCTGCCGTCGAGCATGTGGATGCTTCGCTGTGTACGAGAGGCGACTTTTGGGTCGTGAGTGACGACAATGATGGTTTTACCGCCGGCATGAAGCTCATCGAGCATGCCGAGAATTTCCCGTCCGCTTTTGCTGTCTAAGTTGCCGGTCGGTTCATCGGCCAGGAGAATCAGGGGGTCATTGGCCAGCGCACGGGCGATGGCGACGCGCTGCTGCTGTCCGCCGGACAATTCCGAAGGGCGGTGTTTGGTGCGGTCGCCCAGGCCGACCCGCTCGGCCAGTTCCTCAGCTCGCTTGCGCCGCTGGACTTTGTGAACCTGCTGATAATACAGCGACACTTCAATATTCTCGATGATATTTAATTGCGGAATAAGATTAAAGGATTGAAAAATAAAACCGATTTGTTTTCCCCGGATGCCGGAAAGCGTATCATCGTCCATTTCGGAGATATCCAGTCCGCCCAGCAGATATTTACCGTCGGTAGGGCGGTCCAGGCATCCGAGTAAATTCAGCAGCGTGGATTTGCCGGAGCCGCTGGGGCCCATAATGGATACATACTCCCCGCGATGAAAATCGAGATTGATTCCCTTTAGTACCGGCAGCTCGCTATGGCCGAGGAAATACGATTTGCAGAGATTTTGCAGTTGGACGACCGCTTCACAAGAGATGGTTATGTCGGAGTTGTTCGGCGTCATTATTGCGTTTCCCTTGCAGACGTTTTATCGCCGCCTTCCGTGCTGCCCGGACGTTGTCGTTGAGGACGCTGCGAATCCATTTGTTCGCCCGGCTGCTGGCCGTCCGTTGGGGACTTTCCACTGGGTCGTTGCCGTCGGGGACGCGGCGAATCCGTTTGACCATTCGGCAGCTGACCATCCGGTGAAAGCGGCCTGTTTGATTGCGGCTTGTCGCCGGTCATCTGTCTATCAGGCCAATCCTGCTCACGCGGACCTCCCGGACGTTGTTCACTTTCGGCCTGATTATCGTCGGCAGACTTGGCCGCGGCGTTCTGCTGCGGCTGGTTGTAAATCCGCGGAGGATTCAGGAGAACCTTTTCGCCTTCTTTGAGTCCTTCCAGTATCTGCACAAACTTATCGTTGTACGAACCGACTTTAATCTCCCGTTCCTCGCTTTTGGATGACGTATGAACATAGCAGATTTTTTTACCCGCCTGGTTGGAAACACATTGTATCGGAATGGCAAGCACGTCTTTCAATTGCGCAATGATAATTTCCACTTTGGCCGACATTCCCGGCCGCAGCATCTGGCCGCCGTCCAGGGTGACATCCGTCGCATACAGCTTCAAATCCGGATTGGACATAAATGATCCCGGATCAGGCAGGGGGGCAATCTTCAGTACTTCGCCAGAAAAAAACATATCCGGCATCGCATCCACCGTGATTTTGGCTTTTTGGCCGACGGCAATTTTATCCACATTGGTCTCATGTACTTTCGTATCCACGAGGAGATCCGATGCGCTGGGGATAGACATGATTTCTTCCCGTTCCCTCACTTCCCGGCCTACTTCGATGGAAGTCCGTGAACGTGTGCCGCCGCGCATATCCTGGGAGCGATAAACCACCATTCCAGGACATGGGGCTTTGACTATGCTGGCGGCAAGCTGTCGCTGGAGTTTTTCCAGACGTTCTTTTTCGAGGGCGAATTTGGCCTCTGCGTTGGCCATTTTGGCTACGGCCTGGGCCTCCTGTGAACGGGCCTTGGCCAGAATCCGTTCCAGTTCCCGCTTGGCTTCGACATAATCGCTGAAAAATTTATGAGCATCTTTTGGAAATTCATACCGGATGAACAAATCGATGGCCGTCTGTGCCTGTTCATGAGCGATGATGCTTTTATCCGCCTTGAGTTTGTCGGAGTCCAGTTCGGTTTTGGCGACATACTTTTTGGCATACAGTTTTTCCGTCCAGTTCAGTGTAGTCAGCGCTACCTTATATTCTGACATAGCCATGTTGATATCCGCCGTTAATTGCCGGTATTTCTGCAGGGATTCGCCCCCGAGCTGATTCGGGTCGCGGGTCAGTTTTGTAAAGTCTTCGTCCGTAGCCGGTCTATCGTTGGCGTCAGAGACCAGTGCTTCGGCGGCGGACTGGCCGAGGTATTTCTCTAAATCCATCAGTCCAAATTTGACTGCCAGTTTACCCTGCTGGATGTCGGATTCGTTCTGATTTTTCTGGATATCAAGGCTTTCCCGGGCATCGGTGAAATCCGCCATAGCGGTGTTGTATGCAATTTGCTGGCGGTTAAGGTCTTCTTTTGTCGATGACGTGTCCAGTTCAAGAATGACCTTGCCTGTGTCCACGTCTGCCTGCGTCAAAACAGTTCCTTCCGGAATGATATCGACTATCGTTGTATCGCCTTCCACTTCCGAGCGGATAACGACGGATTTTTTCGGTTTAAGGGAACCGCTTTCAAGGACGCTGATGGTCATATCCTGCCGCGTGACGGGATAGGTGCTTTCATCTCCTCTGCTAATGGCTGCACGACTGGTTTTGCTGTAATAAGACCATCCCAGGAGCACCACGACAAAAACCGCAGCTCCGATTAGAGTCTTTTTTCTGTTGAATTTTCTGGTATTTGCCATAACCCATCCGGTTTAACTGTTAGCACTTCGATATCGCGATAAAAACTTAACTTGGCTATATTGTAATCGACCAGCGTGGAAGTCGTCGAGTTCTGTGCCGAAAGCAGTGAGTCCTGAGAGTCCAGCAGGTCGCGGGCCTGTGCCCGTCCTGCCTGGAATAACATCGAGGTGCTGTTGACCCGTTCCTGGGCCAGTTCAAGGCTTTTCTTCTGAATCTGGTACCGCTGGGCGGCTTCCAGTAAATCACGATAATTATTTCGCACATCCAGTTTGACATTATCTATGCTGTTTTCATAGTCGCGCTGCCGCTGCATCAGCGTAATGAGTGATTCCCGATAACTGTTTCGTTCGGCCTTACGGTCAAAGGGAAGGTCCAGTTGAGCCCCGACACTGTAGCTTCCATCCTGAAAACGCAGCCGCCCGGCTTGTCGGGGCTGTGTGGAATCGACGCTGGCGCTGGCGACGAGATTCAAATCCGCCTGCAGGGCGTTCTCGGAAACCTTGATTTTCCGCCGGGCGTCATCCACCTGGTTTTTAATCGTGGCCAGATCCAGCCGCAGGGACAATGCGGTTTTTATCGCGTCTTCGATATCAAACTGAGGCTCAACGACTTCCATGACCGAAAGAGCCTGCAGGGCATTGGGATCAAGCTCCAGCGGGGCGTTGGTTGTGACAGCAAGTCGAATTTTGAAATTATCCAGTGCCTGTTGATAGCTGCGTTCAGAGCCGGCCAAATTGTCGCGTGCCTGCAGCATCCGCTGCTCGGTCTGATCCGCTTCAAGCTTGGCTAATCTTCCGGCCAAGGCATTGTCTTTGGCCTGATCATACGCCAGCATCAGGCTCTTATAGTTGCTTTCCGCGTTTTTGACACTGTCTAAATCCTGTAATACCCGGTAATAATCGCTGATGATGGAAACCACAAAAGTCTTGCGATACCGGCTGAACGTCCGGATTTGGTACAGGACCGTACGTTCTCCCTGGGTGAGATTCTCC
Source organism: Planctomycetota bacterium (assembly GCA_016873215.1). GTDB lineage: Bacteria > Planctomycetota > Phycisphaerae > Sedimentisphaerales > Anaerohalosphaeraceae > Anaeroglomus. Next base: position 12,139 of record VGXU01000049.1, on the reverse strand, counting down.
ATCACAACTTCTTTGTCCGCCCCGCGCAACAGAGGTTTGTTGATACTGGCGCTCAATACGCTGCCGAGACTCTCACGCGGGTCGCCCGTCAGATACCGGAGCCAGTCGGCGGCAATGCTGGTGGAAACTTGAGTGCCATCGGCCAGCAATTGACTGAATCCCACGGCCTTACCGTTGTTGCCGCCACTTGCGCTGATGGACTCATCCGCTTCCGTACGGTCATAGCCGGCGTCAATTGCACCAAACCATTTTTGTGCAAAATTATGCCGAAGCAGCGTCAAGTCCAGCGCGGAAAGATATAAATTCTCTTTTTGTTTCTGATAATCCCGGTTTCGCGCCGTAGCGATGGCGACGGCCTCGGCAAGACTGAGTCGATTCGATGGAATATAATTGGGGTCGTAATACAGGTCGTTAGGGTCAGGTTTTACGTCGCCGATTCGGGCGTTTGCTTTCGTTCCGTGCTCCGGCTTCCACTTGGAATCCAATATTTGCTGCACTTCCTTGTCCGCGTCTTGTTTGTATTTTTCAGCCGTGCAGCCGAAAAAACAAATTGACGGGAAGGAAAAGACACACAGAACGACACGTAAATTCCAATTTTGCTTTGGGCGTATAGCCGACAGTATCTTTATTATCGCTGTTTTGATTTTTTCGGGACATACTATCTTCATAAAGTCCACATCTTATTAATAGGCAGATATACTTTCCGCTTTTTTCTATGGACGAGCCTGAGGAAAGAATTGTTTCAGGAAAAGGATTTTCAGGTTTATTTTGCCTGAAATATAGGATAAAAAGGTGTCTCGAAGCCGTTACGCCCTGTACTTTCGTTAAAATTCACATAGAAAGGACGAGGGATGGAGTATGAAATGAACCATGATATGATTTGGCAGTGGCTGATTGGACATTTTGAAATTCTCGCCGGCTTTTTAATCGGCGTCATACTGATTATTCGCGTCTTAACCCAGCGGCGCTCACCGACCGGGACGCTCTCCTGGCTTCTGGTGATTGTGCTGATGCCGTATGTGGGCGTGCCGCTTTATCTGATGTTTGGTGGGCGAAAATTGAAACGTCAGGCCGGCCGTAAAATGGATCTTGATCTGACCTGTGACGGCCAACGATTTAATGTGGAACGAACCTATCTGGATGAACTGCTTGAAAGTTATGGTCTTCCCCCGGCATGCCAAGAGAATCGGCTGGAATTTTGTTTCGATGGCCAGGATACGTATCGTCGCCTGGCGGACATGATCGAAAACGCCCAAAAATCAATTTATATCTCGACTTTTATTTTTCGCCGGGATTCCGTCGGCAAAGACATTCTTGGTCGGCTGGTCAACAAAGCCCGGCAGGGGATTGATGTTCGGGTTCTTCTCGATGGTTTCGGCTCCATGTGGACGGGACGGAGGTTCTTTGTTCCGCTTGTCAAAGGAGGGGGACGGTATGCGTTTTTTATTCCTTTGCTGCACTGGCCATTTCGCGGCAGAACCAATCTCCGCAATCACCGCAAGATGGTGATTGTTGACCGCGAAACGGTCATGGCCGGAGGAACCAATATCGGTGGCGAGTATCTGGGGCTTAATCCCAGCCCTAAGCGCTGGCAGGACCTGTCCTTTATTCTTAAAGGGCCGGCGGTGCGTTTCTATCTCGAAATCTTCCGTTCGGATTGGTTTTTTGCCGTCGGGCAGCAGGATGAGCCGGTTGAAATAGAAAACAAGTCTTTGGGATCCGTAGAAAACCCTGCGGTGGTGCAGGTCGTGCCTTCAGGCCCGGATGTACCGGGCGATGCTCTCTATGATGCTATTTTGACTGCGATGTTTAACGCTTATCGAAGAATCTGTATTGTCACGCCCTATTTTGTGCCGGACGAACCGCTGCTTAAGGCGCTCAAGCTCGCCGTGCGAAAAGGCGTCGATGTGCGGATTATCGTCCCCGCCAAATCCAACCATCCGCTGACCGACCTCGTCCGCGGCGCCTATCTGCGTGAGATTCATCAGGTCGGGGCTAAAGTCCTGTTTTACACCCCCGGCATGATTCACGCCAAAGCAATTTTAATCGACGACAATATCACAATGGTCGGCTCGGCCAATATGGACTTCCGCAGTTTGTTTTTGAATTACGAAGTGATGCTGGTCGCTTACAGCCGGCCGCATATCCAGCAGGTGCAAAGCTGGTTTGGCCGAATGGAATTACAATGCGCACACCCGTGTCTTGCCGCAGGCCGCATCCGTATTTTTATCGAGCATTTGACTCGTCTGTTCGCTCCATTGTTATAAAAATACATAAAAATCAGGCAGTAAGTCATTGTTTTCCCCCTTTACTTTTTCGCGGAGAAAAAGTATGCTGTTTCTATGCTTAAGATCGAAAAGGGAGAAAAAACATCTGGTATAGAAGCAATTGCTGCCGCTTTATGTCAGGTTAAAAATCGGCGGGAGATGGAACAATTTCTCGGTGAAGTTCTTACGCCCGCAGAACGGTATGACCTGGCTCTTCGCTGGGAGCTGATGCGAAGGCTTAATACGGGAATGCCTCAGCGGCAAATCGCCTCCGACCTCAAAATCAGCTTGTGCAAAATTACGCGCGGCGCCAAAGTGCTTAAAAACAGCGAATCCATTAGTCGAAAACTTTTAACGGAGAAGAAATCATGAATCGGAAAATTCTGCTGCAGGAACAGGACATTCCAAAACAATGGTACAATATCGCCGCGGATTTACCAACGCCGCTGCTGCCGCCGGTCGGTCCGGACGGCAAACCCATAACGGCCGATATGCTGGCGCCGGTTTTCCCGATGAATATCATCGAGCAGGAAGTCAGCACCCAGCGGTGGATTGATATTCCCGCTGAAATCCTGGACATGCTGTATCGCTGGCGTCCTTCGCCGCTGCGACGTGCGCTGGATTTAGAGAAGCACTTAAAAACGCCGGCCCAAATTTATTTTAAAGATGAGAGCGTTTCCCCGCCCGGAAGTCACAAGCCCAACACGGCCGTGGCTCAGGCCTGGTATAACAAACAATTCGGTATTAAGCGACTTACGACCGAAACCGGCGCCGGCCAGTGGGGATCGGCTCTGGCCTTTGCCTGTAAGCTGGTCGGTTTGGAATGCAAAATCTATATGGTGCGTATCAGCTTCGACCAGAAACCCTTCCGCAAACTGATGATGCAGGTCTGGGGAGGCAATTGTGTCGGCAGCCCGAGTACAGAAACACAGGCCGGGCGCAATATTCTGGCTCAATTCCCCGATACGCCCGGCAGTCTCGGTATTGCCATCTCCGAAGCCATCGAAGCGGCCGTCACAGACCCCACCGGCAAGACACGGTATTCGCTGGGCAGCGTACTCAATCACGTGCTCCTGCATCAGACGATTATCGGTCTGGAGGCCAAAGCTCAGCTTAAGAGCGTCGGCGTAAAAACACCGGATGTCGTCATTGGCTGTGCCGGCGGCGGAAGCAATTTTGCAGGGATCGCATTCCCGTTCACTCAGGATAAAATCAATGGGGCTAAAATAGATATTATCCCCGTTGAACCGACGGCCTGTCCGAAGATGACCCGCGGTAAATTCGCGTATGACCACGGCGATGTTGCCTGTATGACGCCGCTGTTGGCGATGCATACGCTCGGACACGCCTTTATCCCGGCTCCCATTCATGCCGGCGGCCTGCGCTATCACGGAATGGCTCCGCTGGTCTGCCAGTGTATCGTCGAAGGACTGCATAAGCCGCAGGCCATCGACCAGGTGGAATGTTATGAAGCCGCGATGCTCTGGGCAAAAACGGAAGGCTTTATCTGTGCCCCGGAAACCAGCCACGCCATCGCCTGCACCATCCGCGAGGCCAAAAAGGCCAAAGAAGAAGGCAAGGAAAAGGTCATCCTGTTTAACTACAGCGGTCACGGCCTGATGGACCTAAGCGGCTATGACGCCTTCCTGACCGGCAAACTCAAACCGTACTATCTGCCTGACGAGGAAATCCTCAAGGCCGAGGAATGTCTCAAAAATTATCCCAAGGCCCCGGCACGCAAAACCGGAAAGTGGTAACTCTGCCCTGAGCCCGTTTATGGTGAGCCTGTCGAACCAGTCAAAGGGGTTTGGTTTATCAATCGCAATTCAGCGGCTCGGCACACGCCGGGCCGTTTTTTTGTCAAAAAATTCATTTTTTACGCATATCCGGCATAATTTGACGGGAAATTGCTTGCTCTTTGTCGCCTTTTTGATAAACTGCTCGGCCTGTATTATAATGAGGGTAGGTGCCCGAGCGGCTAAAGGGGATGGACTGTAAATCCATTAGCGCAAGCTTACGGTGGTTCGAATCCACCCCTGCCCAGTTTTCACTTTTCCAGAATCTTCGTTTTCGTTGCAAATATCGCCATTATCAGAGCTTACAACCGCATTGTCTTTTTTTCCTTTCCCCTCAATTCCGCTCGAATCCGACGCAGTTAGTACCACATTCGGTACCACTTTAAGGACGACCGATTTCGCTGCTTCTTTTAGGTCGTCATCTGTAAGCTGGGCATAATGTTTCAATGCGATTTCAGGGGAATTGCCTATCCATCAACAAACCGCCTTGATATTTCCTCCGGCTTTTTGTCAATTTTCGTTGCGTCAATTTCCAGGAGTTTTTATTATTGTACCGATTGTGGTAGTAATGCTGATCAATTCCGTATAAACCCACTATGTAAAACGCTTAACTTTGGTTCGATAAAGCTCTTAGTCCATTTCAGTCTTCTATCCGCCTATTGCCCAATATGAATCAGTATAGATAGGAAGCTAACAATGGCCAGGACTGCAGCCATGCACAGGCTAAATCCAATCATGTCGATGCGGTTCCACTTAAAAAACTCAAAATTTGAATTCGGCAGTAATAGCCGCCCTTGAAAGCGGGCGGGATTCGCATAAGATTGAGCCAACGATTGCTCGTCCTCGTGGCGATCCATAGCAACCGGTGTACGCATTTTCAAATAAAATCGATCCAAATGGATATGGTTATCCGGTCGGGTTAGGAGTGACACCACAATGATCACCGAAAATGGCAGAATGATTTTCATCAACGTACGGATGGTCTCAACCAGAGCGTAAGGCAGTTGGCTTAGGTCCACAAACTGATCCACGACCAACATCTCCAGGTAGAGCAGACCCTGGCCCTGGGGCTGACCTTGATACTGACCAATACCCTTGGACCAGAATACGCTCTTGCGTGGCGGCTGGATAATCTTGGTAAGGGTCTGTCCTGGTTCAATGCGCTCCGGTTGTATTTGAGCTTTACGCTGATCCAGGGACAGGCTTTGCCAGGCAGCGATGGCCCGATTCTGCTGATCAACATCTATTTGACGCGCCGTGTACATACGCTGAATTGGGGCCGGATCGGTGCGTTTCAGCAAATAAAGGCTCGTACGCAAGCCAGGACACAAGGCCGGCACAAGTAAGGGCAGCAAAGCGAAAATTATCATGGTGACGACCATGGAGGCCCAGGCTCCGACACGGTTGGCTCGTCGCCACTTCATACCGCACCAGAAGGCAGCGGCCAAAATAGCGTTAAATTCCCAGATAAATTTTAACAACTGAAGGATGGTATCGAACCAGCAGGCTAACAGTGCCGAACCGATTAGGATTATCCCGCCCAAAATCCGACCGATCACTACATAATGCTGCTCGGATCGCGAACCAACCAGAGGGCGATATACATTGCGGGTCAGCACACCGGCTGCCGTGATCATCATCATGTCGGCACTGCTCATTAACGCGGCCATTAAGCAGGCAATCATCAGGCCAATCAGACCCAGACCCAAACCGCCAAGCAGGTCGCAGGTGGCATGTCCCCACACCAGGTCGGGGTTCGAAATGGTTCCCGTGTACAAGACCGCCCCGATGAGTCCAGTGAACCCCCATAAGACCGTACAGAAACGTTTGAGAAAACAGCCCGAGGTAAAGCCGATTCGCGCAGTCAGCTCATCCTTAGCGGATCCGATGGCATTCATCTGATTGGCCTGAACCGCGACATTCACGGCAGTGAGCAGGGAGATGGAGGCGATGTAGTACCAGGTGAAGTCCACTGTTTGGGCTCCTCCGAAGATGTCGAAGTACCACTGGGGCAAACGGTCATGGATAGTACGCATCGCATCCATAGGTCCGCTGCCCCCGAATATCGTGTTGATCCGAGCCAATCCGAAAGGGATCAGAATGATGGATAGGACCAGAATAAACATGCCCTGCAGCAAATCGGTTTTCATCGCTGCTTCTAACCCCCCAGCCACGGCATACACAAAGACGATGATACAGATGACCCAGACCAGGACTGTTTCATCGAAATGGGAAAATTCCTGTCTTGGTTTTTGAATTTCCAGATCGTTTAAACGCGACAACTGTTCGGCCGTCAGATCGCCCCGGGCCTTCATTTCCAGCAGGACCTTGCGTTCCTGAACTAATGCATATTCAGCGTGTTCTGCGGGCGTCAATTCAGACGTTTGTTTTTGTGTAATCCCCAACACGGTTACTGTTACGGACTTCAATCCAACGGCATTACATGACATCAGGAAAATAGCGGTAATCACGGCATAGAAACCCGCCATACGTTTGGAGCCAAAGCGTTCCTCAAAGAAATCGCCCAGCGTCAAAACACGCAAACGCCGGTACCAGGGCGATGTAAGCCAAAACAAAGGCGTACCCCACAGGTACAGCAAGGCGCTCCAGATACCCGAAGCCCCATCGGAATAGGTAGTCGTCGTGGTTCCCACCGCACTGTCTGCAGACGTGCTTTGTCCAAAGGCCGAAAAGATCTGGATTAGTTTTCCGAATCGTCTTCCGCCTAAAAAATAGTCCTCCTGATTACGGATATGGCACATGGCGCGAAAACCAATGTAGAGGCACACGGCAAAATAGACAAGTATGACAAGAACATCGATTATGGACAGTCCAAACATGCAACATCTCCTAATAGGTTACAACTGTCTCAGGATACCGCAATCAAACATCCTGTCTGGTTCGGCTCCATTCAAACATAAAACTTCCGAAAGAAATGCCCTAACCAATTTTCACTTTCTCACATTTCAATTGCCTTAACTGCTCTAACCACTTTTCAGATAAGTCAGGCGTTGCTGATTTTAGGTCAGAAAGAGTTGGCTTGATTCCAATACTGGTACGTTTGCTATTTCCCATAGAGTGATACGGCAAAAGTTCTATTCCTTTGAAATGCGGGTATTTTTCATCCAATCTCCTTATCCCTTTGAAATGCTCATCAGTGTCATTAATGCCGGGGATAATCGGGCAGCGTAAAATGACGGGGACGCCAAAATGATACGCCGCGTCAAGATTTGCCAGGATTAATTCATCCGTTACGCCGGTATATTGCTGATGCATAACAAGTCCTGTTATCTTGTAATCAAAAAGCAAAGTGTCGATCAATGGAAGTACCTGCATGAATTGTTCGGAAGGCAAAAATCCGGACGTTTCAACGCATCTGTTTATTCCCTCATCGCGACAGCGTTCTAACAGCTCGATTACAAAACAAACATCTAAAAGGGGCTCGCCGCCGCTTAAAGTAATGCCGCCATTTGAATTAGCATAAAAATCAATATCCGCAATAACTTCGGCCATGATATCATCCACACTCATTTCTATGCCTGCGATTTTCAGGCATCCTGAGTGGCATTCTTTGATACAATTCCCGCAAAGTGTACATAAATGGAAGTGAATGCTATGTGCGCCGTTTGTGAATTGATGTACATTGTTTTTACATACCCGCACGCAGCTGCCGCAATGAATGCATTTATCGAAATAACAGAACAACTCTGGAGAATGTGCCTGAGCTTCAGGATTATGACACCATAAACATTGTAAAGGGCATCCTTTAAAGAAAACCGTTGTGCGTATGCCCGGCCCATCATGTAAAGAGGATCTGTGAATATCCGTAATGATGGCTTTTCGACTTTCTTTATTATGGCCATGCATATCTTTAATATGTAGTCCGGCTGAGGATTTCAAGCTGTACATCTCTGGGCAAATCAATATATCGCGCGCTGAAACCGCCGATTCGCACAAACATGTTCTGGTATTTTTGCGGCTCTTCAAGCGCTTTTTCCAGATCGCCTTTATTGATCACTGTGATCATCGCCTGTGATCCGCCCTTTTTAAAATAGGTCTCGAGGATAGATTCCAGTTTCTCCCTGTGGTGAGTAAACATCTCATAACCAAATCGCAGGTTCTGAACGGCGCCGGCATGTATGGCATGACTTGGCTTGACAATGGAATTGATTAAGGCTGTGACTCCTTTCTTATCATTTCCTCCGGCAGGGGTGTTTCCATTCGCCATGGCATCTCCGGCTTTACGTCCATCCGCTGTGGCGCCAACCCATCTGCCAAGTATGGTATTTTGTTTGTTATTAATAAGAACATTCAGATACCAGTCTAAATTGGTTCTGTTGCGCTGGTCGCGAATCGTATTACAAATAAAATCATGCAGTGCTACCATCATTTCGTCTGCATAAGCATCGTCGTTTCCATATTTAGGCGAATCAAGCAGCATTCTGTGCTCTTTTTCATACCCCACAAAGTTGTTATCCAGCACTTCTATCAGCCGATCGGGGGATATTAATTTTCTGTCATATACCACGTTTTTGATGGCGGCCAGACTATCCGCCGCATTTACACTGCCAAAGGATTCCAGTGATCCGCCCAGGTAGCGAATGCCTCCTGAAAAAATCGCTTTCCCCCGTTCTATGCAGTCATCGTACAGCATGCTCAGATAAAGATACGGCGATTGTTTGCCGGTTTCCACGTATTCCAAAGCCTCATGGTCGGCAAGAATTTCGATAAAAAACCGCAGTTGTTTTTTGTAAGCGGAGAAGAAGTCGTCAAAGGTGGCAAAATCACGAAAATAGCCCGTTGGCAGCCCGAGGCGCTTTCCTGTAATATTGTCGAGTCCATTGCGAAGAGTGATATCCAATGCTTTTAATACATTTAGAGAGCCGCTGGGTGTCCCGAATCCCATATGGTCAAGCACAATTTCACCGCATCCCAAAGGCATATATTGTTCTGCAGTTTCAAGCGGGACATCGTGTGCATGGGCAACGCCCGGCACCAGAACATCATCGTTGTACAGCAAAGGAAAAGTGAAACCATCACCAATCAGAGCCATGGATTTTTTCATCAACTCGGGGTTCATTCCTTCATAAAAACGCAGCGTCAATTGCGGAAGAATGGCCTTGCCGTATGTTCTCATGGTTTCCAGTGCCAACAAAGAAAACCTGTCCGCATTTTTCTCATTTCGCCGGCCTTTACCGCCAATAATAATTCGTCCATCCACATCGCGAAACAATTCAATAATCAATCTCCAGAGAGAATGCATTAACGACAAGGCTTCTTCTTCGGTTATTATGCCATGGTCAATATCATGGACATAATAATCGCCCAGATACACATCCATCCGGCCTAATTCCAGAGAACCACAGACTAACGTGTAGAGCCACGAAAGCTGAAGCGCTTCATAGAACGTTCCGGGTTTGGATGTCGCAATTGTCTCCAATACATGTGCCAGTTTTCGAAGTTCTTCCGCTCGCTTGTTATCTTTTGAAACTCTCGCCTTTTCAAGTGACAAACGCTGATAATGAAAACAGCAGTCCACAATAACATCAAGGGCAATTAACATTCCTTCATACAGATAAAAATCGCTACCCTCTGTTTTGGCCTTATCACGGTGTTCTGAAATCGCCTGTTTCAACCCGGGGAGTCCGAGGCTTAATAATTTGTCATAATCTACAAAAACCCCGGCCATACGATAGATGGGCTGAGCCACCATGGGTTTGTAATTATAAGGCAGCGATACAAGTTCATCCCTGAATAGAACAGGGAGCATTTTTTCTGAAAATGCGGCTTCCACCTTTGCCTTTGTATTTTCAGTCTTCCAAAAATGGAGCATGTCGTACACGCCATGTCGTTGTTCGACAGGAATATTACCTTTTTCAATCAGTTCGATGATTTTTTGTTCGTGACAAAAATATCCATAGGCGCAATTAGGCGGGGCATTATGAGGAGAGAAACCAACCCATCCCCAGGTAGTACGGCCAGCCAGCCTGTCCTTATCCTGAATGTCGGTTAGCACTGCGGGAAACTGAGCCTGTAAGCATCTTGCTTCTCGTATAGCAATATGTTCACCGATGTTCTTTCGGTAAGCTTCGGTGAAATTCAGTTCCATGGTGAAATCATTTACATTGTTCATCACGAATGCCTCAAATATTAATGTCTGGGTCATGGAAATAACATGTATAGCAAGGTTTGGTCATGTTTGTATTATCATATTATGCCATACAGCGTAAATAACACTTCTATTTGTGGTTATCCTTGATGTACGCAATAATTTCATCTGCATAAGCATAGGCCACTGCGGTATACATATCCGCAGCGCCATAATATATGGCCATACGCCCCGTTTTGCCATCAGCAAGTACAGATGTCGGGAAAACCACATTGCCAACACTCCCTGATATTTCATAAATCTTTTCAGGAGTCATTATCGGGAATTTGCATCGGTAAATTACCTTCCAGGGTTCATCAAGATCAAGCAATGCCGCACCCATGCTGTAGATGAAACCATCGCACGTGTCGGCCACACCATGATACAGAAGCAGCCATCCTTCTGTTGTTTCGATGGGTATTGGGCCTGGTCCTATTTTTACCCGTTCCCATTTTCTGGGTCCCCTGGTAAATACAATGCGGTGTTTTCCCCAATAGGTCAGATCAGAGCTTTCGCTATAAAATATGTCGCCATAATTGACAGCCATTCCCATGCCCATTGGCCGGCTAAGCATGACATATTTGCCTCCAATTTTTTTAGGAAAAAGGACCCCGTTGCGATTAAATGGGAGAAAAGCGTTCTCCAACTGATGAAATGTCTTAAAATCTTTTGTCCAGGCCTGACCTATTGTTGCCCCATAATAATTATTACACCAGGTAATATAATAGGTATCCTCAATTTTGCATATCCTTGGATCGTATGCAAAATGTATTTCGCCTAAGGCAGGATCGGGAGAGATGAAAGATAGAGGCTCTTCATCAAATGTCCAGTTCAATGCGTCCTGGCTTTTTCCAAAATGCAAATAGGGTGTCATGCAATGCCAGTCAACGCGAAAGATTCCGATGAATTTGCCTTCCCAGGGTACAACACAACTATTGTATACGCAGCGAGCCTTAGGAAAAGGATTTACATCCACAATAGGATTCGCGGTATGTCGCCAAACGACCCCTTTACAATTCTCAGGTTTTGGTTCCCATGGCATATTCTCTATTGGGACGCCTATAAGTGCTGTCTCTTTTTTTTTCATTTATTTGGATTTCCCATATACATTTTACTAATTTACACCCCTGCAGATTTCAAGTCTATGATAACGTAATTTTATCCCATTATCAACAATATTCTGGCGCAATCATCGAGTTTCCCCGCAAGACACCGGGGATACTTTTTCACTCGTAAATCCTTATCATCAAAGCAGCTTCCGGGGCGGGACCACAACAATGAATCTCCTGTTTCATAGAGTTCTATCATGCCGGTACTCCAATTGCAATTGGTACTGTTTTTGGGGGAAGGTCATTATTAGCACAAAAAGCCTATTCTGGCAAGAAATTACCCAGTATTTCCTTGATTGGCCCCATGTCAGGTAGGTATAATAGTCCTATCAATAATCGGAGGACGGATCTCATATTGCAGGATGGACGGATGGAGAGTAAAAAAACACCAAAAGCATTGACTATAAACCCACTGAATGGACAGGCCGAATCCCTGTCGGCAGTTAGCTTATAGCCAAAAACTGAAAGCTAAATTGGAGAGGAGAGAGCGATGAGAAACGTAATGATTTTGGCATCGGTAGTTTTTTGTCTTGGCGTCACTGTTTTTGCGGCGTGTCCATCAGCGGATTTAACAGGCGATTGTTTTGTTGATTTGGATGATTTTTCACTGCTGTCTGCTCAATGGTTTGCTGTTTACGAACCCAACGACCTTGACGAGATGGCTGTCCAGCGTCAAGCATAATTTCCTTCCAGCGACAGACATTTCTTCCCTTTTATCATAACAGTTATCTCATGACAAGTAGTTCTTAAGGGGGTGCCCCCATGGGGGCAGGAATCTGGACGTCAGTCACCCTTATTTGTATCTTTTCTCTGTTGTGC
>VGXU01000048.1 GCA_016873215.1 Planctomycetota bacterium | reverse complement strand
TACCTGACGCCAGAGGAGTTTATAGACCGAGAGAGTAGGAAATTTTCCACCGGCATGCCGGTGGAAGCGGGATTAATTAACGCTGGATATTCCAATTTTTAGTGGTACTATAAACGGGGGAAGGTCACACTATCGTTCGTTGGACTTTACCAATCCAAGACATATTCGAAGACTGCTAACGGTATATGAGAACATACTTAACACGGCCTTACAAAAATCATCTGGTAATTACAGTAAAGAATTGATAGGACAGACTGTTAAACGATTGATTACATCTTTAAGAAATGATGGGTACAAATTTGAAAATGGCAAGATCGGCCCTATAAAACCAGAAGTTCGCATAGTGTTTGAGAATGCCATATCAGATCGTACTATTTCCGAAGTTACACGACGGAATATATTTGATTCTATCCAAGTCAGCAGAATTAGTTGGTCTGGGCGACTTTCTGAAACAGGTTTTCTATCACGCCTCTATGATTTAGAAAGCCTGCCTTCATTCGACTATAGACATAAAACTGCGTCTGGTGATATCTGGCAACACAGAGAAGCCAATCCGGATGACTGGTCAGACGATTGGCTTCTAACAGATTCGAGGTTTGACCTTTTGCGATCTTCTGATGAAGCATTTCTTCAGTTTCTTTGCGAAACAATTCATCCTATAATACGTACGGAAGATCAAGATGTTGAAACTTTAGTCAAACTATATAATAAACACTTAGCGCCCGATGGATGGGAAGTTGTTCCTAAAACTTACATTTCAGGTAAACCCATTTTTGCGGCCAGACACCGTTTGGTTGGAGGTAGTCCTGCAATTGGAACTATGAAATCGATAGCCGCCTCGCTTGATGTGAATTATATTACCCAACAAATAACCAGAATGGAAGCCTCTGTTGAATCTGATCCGGAATTAGCAATAGGGACAGCTAAAGAGTTTGTTGAAACGGTGTGCAAAACAATACTTCGAGAGTACGGAGAAAGCATTTCTAACAATGTTGATATGCCTCAATTAGTTAAGAAGGTTCGTGAAAAACTGGATTTACTGCCTGACGATATACCAGAAAAAGCAAAAGGTGCTGATACAATTAAACGTGTTCTAAGTAATCTTGGAGCAGTGGCTCAGGGTCTTGCGGAACTTAGAGGTCTTTATGGTACAGGGCATGGAAAAGATGCGAATGTTAAAGGGTTACATGCAAGACATGCGCGATTAGCAGTTGGTGCTGCAAGTGCTCTTGGAGTATTTTTGTTTGAAACTTATAAGGTTCGCAAAGGAAGTATGTGATTATGGCGGCGAAATATGCGAAATATATCAAGCGGGCGAAGGGGATGGGGGCGATTGAGGCAAAGGCGATTACGGTTAAGAGTATTATCGTCGGGGACTGGGTGCGGCTCAAGTGCAAGTTTGGCTGCGACGGCTACGGGCGGAGCCTGACGTGTCCGCCGGAGTCGCCGACGCCGAAAGAGACCCGTAAGGTGCTGCAATTTTACAAATCGGCGCTGCTGATACACGGCAAACACTATAAAGATATTCATTCGATGATTCCGAAACTGGAGCGGGAGATATTCTTGGACGGCCATTTCAAGGCGTTCGGGATGGGGGCCGGGCCGTGCAATCTATGCAAGACGTGCGGCAAGCTCTGCCGGCATCCGGAGAAGACCCGGCCGTCGATGGAGGCCTGCGGGATTGACGTCTATACGACCGTTAGGAACAACGGCTGCCCGATAGAGGTTGTTAAGACGCGGCAATGCAAAGGCAATTATTACGGCGTTGTGTTGGTTGAATGAAAGGGAGAGGAAATTGACGATTTTCGATTGACGATTGGCGATTGGGAAAAGGGGGGATTTGTCATACCTAATAAGTTTCCTAATATTCCGTGATTTTGATTTAGAAAGGTGGTTTTGGGGGGTGATTATTTTGCACGAGGGTGAAAGTGTTGATTTTATTGAAATTTATAATTAAAATGGTTATTTGAATTAAAATCATGCGAGGCAACGTCTTATATCTCACTGTGCTCTGTAGAAAAGAACAAATTGTGTCGTTCCTTCGGGATTAAAGAAGAATGGTGGGCAGAGAGCCCCCCTCTACATGTTCCAGCAAAGTTTAGACTGACGATTTTTAGTGGCGTCGGGCTTGTCAAAAGAATATAAAAACCTGGATTCCCGCCTTCGCGGGAATGACAAAAAGCAGATTGTTATTTCAGGTGTGCAAAAAGCGGGCTGTTATTTTTAGCAACAGCAATGTTTGATATAAGGGTACATCGATGAAGAAAGTGATTTTATTTTTAGTGGTTGTCGGCGTTATCGCGGCGTGTGCGGTGTGGTATTTGCGTCGCCCGAATAGTTCAGCCATGGCGTTTCGCACGGTCACAATCGAGCGAGGGGATTTGCTGGCGACTATCAGCGCCACGGGCACGGTTGAGCCGGAAGAGGCCATTGACGTCGGTGCCCAGGTGACGGGCAAGATTAAAACCATCGGCAAGGCTAAAGACGGCAATGAAATCGATTACGGTTCGATGGTCGATGAAGGTATGGTTTTGGCGCAGATAGATGATTCACTGTACGCGGCGGAGCTGGCTTCGGCCGAGGCAGGGCTTCAGCAGGCCAAAGCGGAAGAATTGAAAAGCAGGGCCGACCTGGAGCAATTGCAGGCGAAATTATACCAGGCGCAGCGTGACTGGGATCGGGCGCAGAAACTGGGGCCATCCGAGGCGCTGGCACAAAGCAGTTATGATTCTTATAAATCCGCTTACGAAGTCGCCAAGGCCAACATAACCGTCGGCCAGGCGAATATTACTCAGGCACAGGCATCCATCGCATCGGCACAGGCGTCACTGGACAAAGCGAAGCGCAACCTTGGTTATTGCACGATTGTGTCGCCGGTGAAAGGCATCATTATAGACCGGCGTGTGAATATGGGGCAAACGGTAGTGTCGAGCATGAGCACGTCGAGTTTGTTTCTTATCGCCAAGGATTTGACGAAGATGCAAATCTGGGTGGCGGTCAACGAGGCGGACATCGGCTATATTTATGCCGGCCAGCCGGTCAGTTTTACGGTGACGGCGTTTCCCGGGCGGGTGTTCAAGGGGCAGGTCAGCAAGATTCGTCTGAACGCGACGATGACGCAGAATGTCGTCAATTATGTGGTGGAGATCAATACGGACAATTCCGACGGGAAGCTGCTTCCTTATCTAACGGCGGATATTCGGTTTGAGTTGAATCGCCGGGACAATGTTTTACAGGTTCCCAGCGCCGCACTGCGGTGGTTCCCTGCGACCGAGCAGGTATCGCCGGAATTTCGGGATTCCGAAATCATGAAAAACGCCGTGGATTCGCCGGGTTCAACCAGACCGCAGGGTTCACGAGACAGTCGTGCTTCACAGACTCGTAAGCCTTCGCCGGAGGTTAATGCCCAAAATCAGGGCGTTCTCTGGGTGCAAAGCGGGGATTTTGTCAAGCCGCTGCCGGTACAGGTCGGCGCCGCCGACGGCATAATGACGGAAATATCCGGGCCGGAAGTTCAGGAAGGATTAGCGGTGATTACCGGCGAGCAGACGTCGCAGGACGACGACGGCAACAGTGCCACGACCAGCCCATTCACGCCGCAGTTCAGGCGAAGATAAAGTACGGGAACAGCGTTATGCCCTTAATTGAATTGAAAAATATCTACAAGACGTATTATATCGGAGATATGGCCGTTCCCGTTCTCAAGGGAGTGTCTTTGACCGTGGAGCAAGGGGAATTTGTCGCGCTGATGGGTGTGTCGGGTTCAGGCAAAAGCACACTGATGAATATTCTCGGATGTCTCGACCATCCGACATCGGGTCAATTCTGGCTGGATGGGCAGGAGGTGTCGCGGCTGTCGAAGGACGGACGCGCATTGATTCGAAGCAATAAAGTCGGTTTTGTGTTCCAGAGTTTTAATCTTCTGCCGCGTACCAGCGCGCTGGACAATGTGATGATGCCGCTGACTTATGCGTCGGAACATCTGACGGAGCGCCAGGGGCGGCAGCGCGCCATTGAACTGCTGCAGCGGCTCGGGGTGGGTGACCGGATGCATCACGAGCCCTCACAGCTTTCCGGTGGTCAGCAGCAGCGCGTCGCGATAGCGCGCGCGATGGTGAATCATCCGCCGATTATTTTTGCCGACGAACCGACGGGTAATTTGGATTCCCGTACCAGCCATGAAGTGCTGGAGACTTTGCGGCGGCTCAACGAGACGGAACGGATTACGCTGATCTTAGTGACGCATGATCCCGGTGTCGCCAGCGTCGCCAGGAGGGTGATTCGGATTCACGACGGGATGATCGTGGAACAGTCCGACGATTCTGTCGCGGGAGAGACAAAATGAAAAGGACTTACCGTACCATTCGAACGGCGTTCCGGGCGCTGCGTCGCAACCCGATGCGCGCGACGCTGACGACGCTGGGTATCATTATCGGTGTCGGCGCGGTGATTGCGATGATGGAAATCGGGACCGGCTCTTCGGCGTCGATTCAGAAGAGCATCGCCAGTATGGGCGCCAACAATCTGAGCATTCGTCCCGGGACGGCTTCCAGCGGCGGGATCAATTTCGGGGCCGGCAGCATTATGACCCTGACGCCCGAAGACGCCGAAGCGATAGTATGGGAGTGTCCGGCGGTGCGATGCGCGGCGCCCATCGTACGAACCCGAACGCAGGTGGTGTATGAAGGCCGCAACTGGGTTCCGATATTTATTTACGGTTCCACGCCGGCGTTTTTTGACGCGCGCGAATGGACGGACCTGGCCGAGGGGGAAATTTTTAAGGATCAGGACGTTCGCAACACCGGCAAGGTTTGCGTGCTGGGCCAGACGCTGGTGCGGGAATTGTTTGAGGGGCAGTCGCCCATCGGCAAGGAAATCCGTGTCAATAACGTCGGGATGCGCGTAGTGGGCGTTCTGAGCAGCAAAGGCTCCAATATGATGGGGATGGACCAGGATGATATTCTGATAGCGCCGTGGACGACGATTAAATATCGCGTCACCGGCTCTTCAGTGAGCAATGTCAACCAGAGCAGTTCATCCGCATCTTCGACGTCGCGGGGCCAGTTATACCCCAGCACGGGCGTCAGTCTTTATCCGCCACAATCGGCGACACAGCAGGCCAATGCGCCGATGCCGATACGTTTTACCAATGTCGATGAGATTCTTGCGTCGGGCAGGTCCGCCCGTGAAATGGATTTGGCGGTACGGCAGATTACGCAACTGCTGCGGCAGCGTCATCGCATACGCCCCGGCGAGCCGGATGATTTCTCCATTCGCAACATGGCGGAGTTATCCCAAATGCTGTCTTCCACAACCACCGTGATGACGCGGCTGCTGCTGTGCGTCGCGCTGATTTCGCTGGTTGTCGGCGGCGTCGGCATTATGAATATCATGCTGGTCTCGGTGACGGAGCGTACGCGTGAAATCGGCCTTCGAATGGCCGTTGGCGCGCAGGCCAGAAATATCTTATTGCAGTTTCTGGTGGAGGCGGTGGTTCTCTGTCTTGCGGGCGGGGCGATAGGGATTCTGCTGGGTCACGGTGGGTCGCTATTGGTGCGATTCTTTTTGAATTGGTCGGTGAAAACGTCTCCGGCGGCGATTATCGCGGCGGTTGCCGTCTCGGCCACGGTGGGGATTGTTTTTGGGTATTACCCGGCGTGGAAAGCGTCGCGGCTGGACCCGATAGAGGCTCTTCGGTATGAATAATAACGCAAACGGACAGAAGTCCGTTTGAGAAGTAAAAAATTAAAAGTAAAAAGTCAAAATTAAGGAACCGCCTTCGGCGGGAGAACAACACGATGTATAAAATGCTGAGACAGCGAACAAAAAAAGCACTGCTCTTGCCCGATGTGGTGATATGTTTTTGTCTGATATTTGCCGGCGGGTGTATGGTGGGGCCGGATTATATTCCTTATGAAATGGAAGTGTCGAAGAACTGGTCCGATACAGCCAGACTGCACGGCGGGGCCGAACCCAATATGGTCCAGTGGTGGGCGAGCTTTAATGACCCGACGCTGACATCGCTGGTGGAGCGGGCGCTGAAGTCCAACCTGGATTTGAAGCAGGCGCGGTCGCGGATTCGGCAGGCGCGGGCGGCGCGGTGGAGCGCCGAAGGCGGATTATGGCCGTCGGCGGATGTGACGGGGTCTCAGTCGCGCAGCCGGACTTCGACGGGTGTGAAAAGCAATCTCTATAAAACAGGGCTGGATGCCAGTTGGGAGATGGATATTTTTGGCGGACAGCGCCGGGATATTGAGGCAGCGACGGCGGATGTGCAGGCTGCGGTGGAAGACCTGCGGGATGTGTGGGTGACTCTGGCGGCGGAGATTGCGGTTAATTATATTGAGCTGCGCGGTTTTCAGCAGGAGATTGTGATTCTTCAGCGGAATCTTGATACACAGAAAAAGACGGCGGAATTGACGCGAACGCGGTTTCAGGGCGGATTTGTCGGCGCGCTGGATGTGGCCAACGCCGATGCTCTGGTGGCGACCACCGCGGCGCAGCTTCCGCCGCTGGAATCGTCGGCACAACAGACGATTCATAATCTTGGCGTTCTTTTGGGCGCTGAGCCGTCGGCGCTGGGAGGAGAATTGAATTTCACTTCGGCGGTTCCCTCGGCGCCGCTGCGTGCGCCGGTGGGGGTGCCGTCGGAATTGCTTCGTCGGCGTCCCGATATTCGCAGGGCGGAGTCGCAGATTCACGCCGCGACGGCGCGAATTGGAGTGGCAACGGCGGATTTATTTCCGAAATTCACGCTGTCGGGTTCTGTGGGTTTTCAAAGCCACTATGCCGACCAATTGGTCAACTGGAATAAGCGGATATGGTCTATGGGGCCGTCTGCGAGCTGGAATATTTTTGACGCCGGGCGCGTACGGGCCAATATCGAGACACGCAAATCTTTGCAGGAACAATCCATCCTGACTTATCAGAGTACGGTGTTGATTGCGATGCAGGAGGTGGAGGACGCGATGGTTGCACTGGCCAAGGAACAGGAACATTATGATGCGCTGCAAAAGGCGGTGAATTTCAATCGCAAAGCGGTCGAGCTGGCGACAACGCTTTATACGCAGGGCGAGACGGATTTTCTCAATGTTCTGTCCGCGCAGCGGTCGCTGTATTCATCGGAGGATGCGCTGGTTTCCAGCCGCCGGACGATTTCGACGAACTTAGTGGCGCTGTATAAGGCGCTGGGCGGCGCATGGGAAAACACGGCCGTTGCAGAAATCCCGTAAACAACGAAAAGATTTTTCCGGCGCTTCAGCGATTTAATGTTCGACCGGTTCACCGAGGAAGGTTTTTAATTCCCCGAATTTTTCTTTGAGCATTTCCGCGGATTTAGCTTCGACATTGAGCCGCAGGAGCGGTTCGGTGTTGCTGGGCCGGACGTTAAACCACCAGTCCTTAAATTGAAGGGTGATACCGTCGAGGTCGTCAATTTTTCCCTGGCTGTACTTGCGGGCCAGTTCTTTCATCACGGCATCTTTGTCATCGGCGCGGAAATTCACTTCGCCGCTGCCGCTGTAGCGATTAAGCGGGGTAGTCATTTCGCTCAGCGGCTTATTGCTCTGGCTGATGAGGTTGAGTATATGGACGAGCGTAATCATTCCCGAATCGGCGAAGAAGTTGTCGCGGTAGTAAAAATGTCCGCTGAGTTCGCCGCCGAAGCAGGCGTGGCTGTCGCGCAGCGTTTTTTTCATAAAGGCGTGTCCGACGCGTTCGCGCCGGGGCATGCCGCCGTATTTGAGAATTTCTTCCTGCACCACCAGCGAGCTTCGCAGGTCATAGACGACCGCTGAGCCGGGATTTTTTTTGAGGAAATAGGGGACCATCAGGGCGGTCATGATGTCGCACGGAATCGTTTGGGCTTTTTCGTCCATCAGTATCAGGCGGTCGGCGTCGCCGTCGAAGCAGACGCCGAAGTCGGCCTTTTTCGCTTTGACCAGGGTTTTCAATTCCGCCAGGCTGGATTCGACCAATGGATTTGGGTCGTGTTTGAACGTGCCGGTATGTTCAAAATTGATGGGGATAATTTCAATCGGCAGGTCGCCGAAAATTGCCGGGACCATTTTGCCGGCCATTCCATTGCTGGCATCGATGACCATTTTGAGTTTTTTCAGTCCGGGTTCAAGAAACTTCAGAACGTGCTTTTTATATTCGGCCGTCAGGTCGCAGTGTTCAACTGAGCCGGTAGATTTGCCCAGCGTATGCAGCAGGGCCGTAGCGATATGCTTGATGTCTTTGAGGCCGGTGTCGGCGCCGACGGGTTTGGCCTGCTGGCCGGAGATTTTGAAGCCGTTGTAACGGGCCGGGTTATGGCTTGCGGTAATCTGCACACCGCCGCAGGTGCCGAGGTGATTGATGGCGAAATACATCTGCGGCGTGTCAATCATCCCGATGTCAATGACGTTTGCTCCCGCGGTATTCATTCCCTCAATCAGGGCCTTGCGTAATGATTCGCTGTGTGTTCGCATATCGCGTCCGACACACAGACTCTGGGCGTTGGCCATGCCGCGTTCGTACCCCCGCAGCATGGAGCGCAAAAATTGGGCGGTGGCGTGGCCGATTTTCCATGCCGCCTGCTCGTCCAATTGGTCCGGATAGGTGCCGCGAATGTCATACGCCTTAAAGATGGAAGGGTCCATAATTCCGTTTCCCTGTGCTCAATACCGTTTTCGTATCAGTTTAGGGACTATGGTAAATCCCTGCCTGACGAAAGTCAAGGACAGAAGCCACGGGCGGGATTTTGTTTACTTTCTTGCAGTTTTCACAATCCGCATTATGATAGGTTATCGAAATGGTTTCGAGTTTGTATTGAGAACCAGATACGCAGTTGAAAAAATAATCAAGGAGAAACAAATGGGTAAAGGTGACAGAAAGACCAAAAAGGGGAAAATTACACGGGGCAGCTACGGCAAAAGCCGCCGGCCCAAAAAGGTTAAATCCTCCGTATCAAAAAAGAAAACAACATAAACAAACACAGAATCCACAAAAAAAGTTTCTTTGAACCCTGAAAAAGAGACTTTTTTTGTTTTATTTAAAATCATAACTTGTTTTCAATAAATAAGTTATACTTGACTCTTTCAAATTTTTTCAATTCTAAGCTTGACAATTTGAAACGGTTGTTTTATTCTATTACTTGAAACATTTGATTGAAACAGTTGTTTTTGGAGAAAAATAGAGATGTCGCACATACGTGAACTTGTAGATGAAAATGTGGATTCGGTGCGGCATCGGCTTTTAGATGCGGCGGAGAAGCTGTTCTGTGAGAAAGGATACGATAATACGTCGGTGCGGGATTTGACGGCGGCGGCCAGTTGCAATGTAGCGGCAGTGAATTATTATTTCGGCGGCAAGGATAAACTGTATCAGGAGATGTTCAGGCGGCAGATGCAGATTATTTGTGAATCACAGATGAATAAAGTCGATGAGATTTTGTCCCGCCCCAATCCCACGCTTGAAGACTTTGTCCGTGAGGTCATTACGCCTCCGCTGCAGGCGGCTTACGAAAAACAGCTTCGAGGACAGGTGATGCAGTTGATGGTGCGCGAGGTGCTGAATAATTCGATGCACGGCGAGGAGATTGTGAACACCTGTCATATTCGAATAATGAACCATACGGTGGATGCCCTGATGCGGCTTGTTGACGGGCTGGATAGAGAAAAGGCGAGGCTGATTTTTTCATCTCTGGATTCGCTGCAGCTGCACCCCTTTTTGTTTATGGACAAGTATCTTTCCATCATCGAGGGGCTGACGTTTGACCGATTGATTGATCATATTGTTCGTTTTGCGTGTGCGGCCATTAGAGATCTTGCGAAAACGAAAAATTAAAAATAAAAAATACGGAATCGCCTATGACGATGGGAAATTTTATGAATCAAATCAAACAACGGGACAATGCCCTGCTGCTGGTGGCGGCATTAGCAGTGCTTTTGGTCATATTATTATTGTCCGGGTGTATGGTCGGGCAGGATTATATTCCCGTATCCAAAGAAATGCCATCGGCGTGGAATCAGCCGCTGCCGTCGGCGATGAAAAGTGAGCCGAATCTGCCGGTGCGGTGGTGGGAAATTTTCGGCGACGCGGAATTGAATCATTTAATCGAACTTGCGGCTGCAAACAATCAGGATGTAAAGGCCGCATTTTCCCGGCTGGAGGCGTCGCGTGCACTGCGTGATTACACTACGGGGCAATACTATCCGACGGTGGATGCCGCAGGGTCTTATAGTCGGTATCAGGCCAGCAAAGACGGAGCGGTAAAACTGCATGACGAACCGGACCCGGTCAATCTGCACTCCGGCGGTTTTGATTTTCTGTGGGAGATCGACCTTTTCGGCAAAATCAGGAGGTCCGTGGAATCATCCGAGGCCTCGTACCAGGCGTCGATAGAGGATTATCGCGACGTGATGGTGATGCTGCTGGCGGAGGTCTGCCGGAATTATGTGGATTTGCGCACGACACAAATGCGGATTGCTTATGCCGAGGACAACATCAAGATTCAACGCGATACGCTGGGTTTGACAAAGAACCGATACGAATCGGAGATTGCGGGCGAACTGGATGTTCGGCAGGCCGAGTTGAACCTTGCCAATACGCAGGCGGAAATTCCGTCTCTGCGTATTGCCGAGACGGCGGCGCGGAATCGGCTTGCGGTTCTGGTGGGTCAGATGCCGGGGGCGATGGAAAAACAACTCAGCCAAAGTCAGCCGCTGCCTTCCATCAAAGAAAAGATAGCGGTGGGGCTGCCCGCGGATTTGCTGCGTCAGCGGCCGGATATTCGCCGGGCGGAACGGCAGCTTGCGGCCCAGACGGCGCAGATCGGCGTCGCGACGGCGGACCTGTACCCTTCTTTGCAATTAATGGGCACATTTGAAATTCAGTCCCGGCAACTGACGGGTCTTGGCAATATTCACAATAAAGCTTATTCTTTCGGGCCGGGGGTACAGTGGCGTTTGTTTGACGCGAATCGAATCAAAAATACAATCAAGATCGAAGAAGCAACAACGCGGGAGCTTTTGGCCCGATGGGAAAACGCTGTTCTTTTGGCGGCGGAAGACCTTGAAAACTCAATTGTTTCGTATGCCCAGCAGACCGAACGCAAAAATTCGCTGGATAATTCGGTCAAGGCTTCACTGCGTTCGCTGGAATTAGTGGAAAGCCAGTATAAAAGCGGCCTGACGGACTTTCAAAATGTGCTCGATACGCAGCGTACGCTGTTTGGCCAGCAGGATAAGCTGGCGACAAGCCAGGGTGAAGTGCTGAAATCGCTGGTGCAGATTTATAAGGGATTCGGCGGCGGCTGGCAGATAGATGCGGTCGCGCGTTCATCTGAAAAGAAAAGTGATAAGCAATAAGTGATTCATTGACGGCGGCGAGTGCGGCTGTTTGGAATCAAAATTGAAAGGCAGGTTGTACGTTATGAGTAAAAAAGCGTTTTATTTCGTACTGGTTCTTGTCATCGCGGGGGCGGGCTATTACGGATACAAGAAATACTACGGCAAAAATCAGGCAGCCGCAGGGCCGGCCGGCGCGAAAGGGATGATGGGAATGATGGGCGGGCCGATGCCTGTGACGGTTGCGATGCCCGTGACGCAGGATGTGGAATCGTATTATGAATTTACCGGCAATACCGCCGCGGTCGAACAGGTGGATATCAAGGCCCGCGTGACGGGATTTCTCCAGAAGATTTATTTTATCGACGGTGCCGAGGTGAATAAAGGCGATTCGCTTTTTGCCATCGAACCCAATTCGTATGATGCCCGTCGGGACCAGGCGACAGCGCAATTGATGGCCGCCAAGGCCGACCTGGAACGGGCGCAGCTGGATTACGAGCGGATGGAAAAAGCGATTCAGAATAACGCCGTCAGCAAACAGGACCTGACGACGAAAAAGGCGCAGCGCGACCAGGCTCAGGCGAGTGTAATGAGCGCGCAGGCGGATTTGCAAAACGCGGAACTGAACGTCAGCTATACCCGGATTACGAGTCCGATAGCCGGTCGTGTCAGCCGACGATTGGTGGACGTCGGCAATCTTGTTGGAGCGGGCGAACAGACTTTGCTTGCGACGGTGGTCCGGATGCAGCCGATGTATGTCTATTTCAATGTGAGTGAAGAATTGCTGTACACGCATTTTATCAATAGACTTCCCGGCGGTGAAAATGAGCCGCAAAAGATTCAAATCGGTTTGGCCGACGGGGATAATTATCCTTACGAGGGATTTCTGGATTATATCGATAACAAAGTGGAGCCGATGACGGGCACTGTTTCGCTGCGGGGTCAGATACCCAATACGGAGAAACAATTGCTGCCGGGGATGTTTGTGCGTGTGCGTGTTCCCGCGGGCATCAATAAAGGCGCAGTTTTGATTGAGGAACAGGCGGTACAATCCGATCTCGGCGGCAAGTATGTGTTGACGGTGGGTGCGCAGAATATCGTGCAGTATAATCGCGTCCAACTGGGACGCAAAGTTGACGGCAAGGTGGTCATTGCATCCGGGCTTGACAAAACGGCAAAGTATATCGTTGGCGGATTTCATTTTGCGCGTCCCGGCGCTCCGGTGATTCCGATGCCGGCAGGCGCTGCGGGTCCCGGCGGTGCGGCTGGTCCCGGGGCCGGAGCAGGTGCGGGCGGCGCTCCGGCGGGGCCGGAGGCCAAAGCCGGCGATCCGGAAAAACGACAATAAAGATAAAGGCAATGATTGCCGTGCAAACGGCAAGGAGATAGAATTTTTATGTTCAGCGAATTTTTTATCAATCGTCCGATTTTCGCCAGCGTCATTTCGATAGTGATTGTGCTGGTGGGGCTGATAACGATACCGCAGTTGCCGGTGGAAAAGACGCCGGACATTACGCCGCCGACGATTGTAGTGGCGGCGATGTATCCGGGCGCTAACGCGGAGGTGCTGGCCGAGACGGTAGCAACGCCGATTGAAGAAGCGATCAACGGCGTGGATCACATGCTGTATATGTCGTCCAGTTGCAGCGACAACGGGCGAATGGAAACGACGGTGACGTTTGAGGTGGGGACGGATATTGATATGGCGACGGTGCTGGTGCAGAATCGCGTTGCCACGGTGGAGGCCAAGCTGCCGGAAGAAGTCAAGCGTCTGGGCGTAACGACCCAGAAGCAGTCGTCGAATATTACGCTGGTGGTCAGTTTGGTGTCACCGGACGGACGTTACGACGATATCTATATGAGCAATTATATCACGCTGCATATCAAGGATGTGTTGGCACGTGTGCCGGGTGTAGGCAATATTACGGTGTTCGGCTCGAAGGATTTCGCGATGCGGCTGTGGCTGGATCCGGATAAGCTCAAGGCCCGCAGCCTGACGACGGAGGATGTGCTGGCGGCAGTGCGTGAACAGAATATTCAGGTTGCGGCCGGCCAGATCGGTTCGATGCCCAGTCTTGAGAATCAGAAATTCCAATATACGATTAAAACGCTGGGGCGATTGAGCGGCCCGCAGGAGTTTGAAAATATTATTCTTAAAGCCGCGCCGAACGGCCAGATTTTAAGGCTTAAGGACGTAGCCCGCGTTGAACTGGGCGCGGAGGCCTATTTCTGGTCAGTGAAGCTCAAAGGCAAACCGTCGGTGGCGATGGGTATATTTCAGACGCCGGGGGCGAATGCTTTAGCGGTGGCCGAAGGTGTCGGAAAGGCGCTGGAAAAGTTGTCCAAAGACTTCCCTGAAGGGCTGGAGTATCACATTCCTTACAATCCAACCACCTTTGTCAGTGAGTCCATCCGGGAGGTGTTGGTCACGCTGCTGTTCACCGTGTTTCTGGTGATCTTGTCGGTTTATGTCTTCCTGGAGGACTGGCGGGCGACGCTGATTCCTTCCATTACGATTCCGGTTTCACTGATCGGAACCTTTGCGGTGATGCTGGCGATGGGAATGTCGATTAACACGCTGACAATGTTCGGACTGGTGCTGGTGATCGGTATTGTGGTGGATGATGCGATTGTGGTGGTGGAAAACGTTAGCCGAATTATTGAAGAAGAAGGACTATCCTCCAAAGATGCCGCCATCAAGGCGATGCGTCAGGTAACGGGGCCTGTTATTGCCACGACACTGGTTTTGCTGGCGGTGTTTGTGCCGACGGTGATTATGGGCGGCATTACCGGCAAGCTGTACATGCAGTTCGGCGTGACGATTTCCATTGCGGTGGTTTTCTCCACCATTAATGCGCTGACGATGAGTCCGGCGCTGTGTGCGCTGCTGCTTCGTCCCCGCAGTGAGCACGGGAACCGCTTGGCCAAACTTTTTGACCGGTTTATGAAAAGCTCGACCAGCGGGTATGTCCAGGTCGTGCGTTCCGTCATCCGAAAAAGTGTATTTGCGATGCTGGTCTTCGCGGCGATGACCGTATCGTCTCTGCTGATTTTAAGAACGCTGCCTACCGGCTTTATTCCAAATGAAGATGAAGGTTCGTTTTTTGTCAATGTTCGTCTTCCCGATGGTGCGACGCTGGAACGCACCAATCAGGTAATGAGCCAGGTGGGACAGATTCTCAAGAGCACGCCGGGCATAGAAGATTATGTGTCTGTGGCCGGGTTTTCGTTGCTCGATGGAGCCATCATTCCCAACGGCGGGATTTGTTTTGTGAATCTTAAGCCGTGGTCGCAGCGGCAGTATCCGTCGCTGCATGTGTCGGGAATTTTACAGGGAGTTCAAATGCGGCTGTTTGGCATCAGTGACGCATTTTCTCTGGCGTTTGGTCCGCCGGCGATTCGCGGCCTGGGCAATACGGGCGGATTTGAGCTTCGGCTTCAGGACCGCGGCGGGGCCGGCCTGCAGGCACTGGAGAGCGCGGCCAATTCGCTTCTTTACAAAGCCGCTTCGAGCCCGGTGCTGACGCGGCTGAATAGTACGTTTCGCGCCAGCGTGCCGCAGTTCTATGTGGATATCGATCGGGTCAAGGCCAAAAGTATGGGTGTGCCGCTGAGTACGATTTTTGATACGCTTCAGACATATATGGGTAGTTCTTATGTCAATGATTTCAATCTTTTCGGGCGGACGTTTAAGGTCGAGGCGCAGGCAGATACGAAGTTTCGGGCTACGGCGGACAATCTCAGCCGGCTCGAAGTTCGCAATATGCATGGGCAGATGCTGCCGCTGCGAACACTGCTGACAGTTCGTGATATTGTCGGTCCGCAGTTGGTGACGCATTACAATCTGTATCCATCAACGACGATAACAGGTTCTCCCAACCCGGGTTTCAGTTCGGGGCAGGCGATTACGGAGATGGAAAAACTCTGCAAAGAGACGCTTCCGGCCAATATCGGCTATGAATGGTCGGGGATGAGTTATCAGGAGATTCGCGCCGGCAACCAGGCGCCGAAGATATTTATGATTGCCGCGCTGTTTGCGTTTTTGTTTCTTGCGGCACAATACGAAAGCTGGTCCACGCCGCTGGCGATTGTGTTTGCCGTGCCGCTGGCGCTGCTGGGCGCGGTTGCTTTCACGTGGGCCAGGCACTACGACAATAATATTTATACACAAATCGGCATTGTATTATTGATTGGCTTGGCGACAAAGACGGCGATTCTGCTGGTTGAGTTTGCCAAAGCTCATCACGAAGAAGGGCACGGGATTGAAGAATCGGCTATCGTGGCGGCGCGTCTGCGGTTTCGCCCGATTTTGATGACGGCGTTATCGACTTTAATAGGAACGGTTCCTTTGGTGATTGCCGCCGGCGCCGGGGCGGTTGCCCGGCGAGCGCTGGGAACCGCGGTTTTCGGCGGGATGCTTTTGGCGACCATTTTCGGTGTGCTGATGATTCCGGTTTTCTATGTCGTGGTGCAGAAGACGGCGGAACTGTTAAGAAGAAAGTAATTATCAAATCACTGGAGTAAACCTGCGGCGGCATTGTTTTCGAGCCGCCGCTTTGATTTTAAACGACGGGTTTCCACGCGGCGGGGTCAAGTTTGTAAAAATTTTTCAATGCTTCATAAAGGCGGGGATGATGCCATTGCAGCGGGTCGGGATTTTCAAAAAAGGTTTCGGTGGCGACGGCAAAAAATTCGGCGGGGTTGGCGGCGCCGTAGTCATCGAGGATGGAATCCCCGCCGATATCGATTTTCTCGCGGAGATTATCATATTCGGCGCCCAGAACTTCCGTCCAGGTTTGATATGCGGCGGGGCTGTCTAAAAGCGGCGTGCCGTTGAGATTGCCGTCTTCCTGGTCGAGCTGGTGGGCGAATTCGTGAAGGACGACGTTTTGGCCCGGCTGTATGCCGCATGCGGCGTTGGCAACGCTGTCCCAGGCGAGCACCACTGGGCCATTGTGCCAGGATTCGCCGAGGCGGACGTCTTTGCCTTCGATGATGAGGCCGTTGTCGTGATGTTTGATATCCACGACATAAGATTGGGGATAGACATAAATGGTGCTGAGCCGCGGATAGAGTTTTGTCGGGCGATTGAGCAATAATATACAAGCCTGGGCGGCAATGGTGATTTTGACTTGGTCGGTGATTTCCTGTCCCCGGCAGCCGAGAAATGTTTTTTCGTCGAGGAAAAGATGGATGAGACCGT
The DNA here is from genome assembly GCA_016873215.1 of Planctomycetota bacterium. Taxonomy (GTDB): domain Bacteria; phylum Planctomycetota; class Phycisphaerae; order Sedimentisphaerales; family Anaerohalosphaeraceae; genus Anaeroglomus. The sequence continues at coordinate 2,508 of VGXU01000048.1, read as the reverse complement.
GGAGCTGCGGCTTTAATTCCTCCGGAAGCCGGCGATAGAGCGGCGTATAGTCTTCGAGCATCTGCCGCCAGATGTTGGGGAAAGGGCGAACGAGAAGGCTCCGGCGGCGTCTGGCGCGGAAGATTTTTCGGGCCGCGACGGCCAAAATCAACAGGACAACCATGGAAAAAATGATATTCATGCAGCGATCCTGTTTTTTTCCTTGTCCAATCCTGCCGACTTGTTAAAGCGAATTAACGCTGCCGCCGGAATGATTATTGGCTTATAGATAAAAAACGGGAACAGGCCGTGCTGTGCCTGTTCCCGTTTTTGTAATTTCATGTTTTTATAAAACCTTCTTTCACCTCAAAACGTCTTAATTCAGTGCTATTCGATTGTATCTGCACCTGAATTTACTAATAGGGACATGTGGCCTGAAACTTGCTGCTCGCCTTAGGCCAGGCCAGGACATAACTCGTTGTGAACCGCAAGCCGCTAACGGTAGAATAGACATCGGATTTTTGAAATTCGACGTGTCCATCGAGAAAAAGAACGTCTCCCTGGCCATCGTTTCTTCTCTCTATTGCGGTCGGGATGCCGTGATAGGTGGCAATTGCATCCCCCAGCGAACCAAATGAGTCATTGGGATGTCTGGCCATAAAATTGGTATCGTTTAATACCGAACTATTAATGAAGTTGCCGGACTTTATTGGTTTTTCAATCCGCCAGGTTGATTCCTCGGCCCAATAAAGTGTTTCGCTGGGGTTTGAAACCTCCGTAATCCGAAGTACGCCATTGAGTCTCGGTTTGCCATTGACTATATCAGTTGTTTTCGGAATCCCCAAAAAATTATTTTGACTGAAGGCAAACTGCGGGTCCATAGGAATCGTACAAGTAGGATATAATTCATAATGCCAGAGTTTTTGTACGCTGATAAAGGTGGGGCAGGTGAGAATCTTCGGAGTGTTAAAGTATCCCCAGAGAGGCCCGGCATTGTCCGGGTTTGTCCAGGGGCTCAAAACCTTGTCGTGCCATTGGCACGATCCCGTAGCGATAACTCTCTCTTTATAGATGTTCCAAAAAGAACCGTGGAACTCGCCATTATTATCGCCAAGATAGGCAAGCGAAGCAGTGCCAAGGGACTTCAGATTCGACTTGCAGATTAAATTCTTGGCCGCTTCCTTTGCCCGATTCAAAGACGGTACAAGAATCGACAAAAGCAGCGCGATAATGGCAATCACCACCAACAATTCAATGAGTGTAAACCCTTTTTTTGTTTTCATTTTTATCTCCGCTTTTTCAAAATAATTACAAAAACTTGTCAATTTATTGTACTCATTTCCCGCTCCAAAAGCAAGTATCTTGTTTTAATGCACAAATTTTGTGTACCCCGCCCATCATCCCAAAAAAACAAATCCGGCAGATTAAATTGCTTCCAGTCTCAGATCGGCCGGCATACGCCTATTATTATACGGTATCTGTCGTCGGTATTCTTGTTGGCTTATAGATAGAAAGCGGGAACAGGCCGGTGTTGTGCCTGTTCCCGCTTTTGCAATTTCATATTCTTTATCGACGGGTTTATCAAGGCTTTGGGATATACCCTTGAGCCAGCCAGAGCAAATCTTCATTGTGTGATGGGTCAGGGTCATCGACAGCATTTTCTATCTTATTAACGGTATCTTTATCCTGCCATTTGCGTTTATCCGCATGACCGTCGGCATAACTAAACGTGCTGCCTCCATTATGGTAACCGGCGGGTGAATCCCACCATGTGTAACCGTTGCCCAATAAGACCCAGCCGCCTTTATTGTATTCCTGTTTATTAGCGCCTGATTTGCCCTTTACGATATCTTCTTCCATAAAAACGAGCTTGGTACCGGGAGAAGCAATCTCTGTCACTTTTGTCACACAGATAAGCACTTTATTAACGCCATTAAGAGTTACCGTTCTATAAACTTCAATTGGGTCGAATTGAGTACCCGGGGCTTTTCTGCTTATAAAATCTTCCCCATTCATAAGCCCGGTAATAGCATAGCTTCGATAAACAGCATAAGGCTCTGGATTTCTAAATGTTTTATCGCCCGGGCAATGATAGGCCTTTTCGCTTCCAATATAGGAAAACAGCTTACCGGCACGAATGCCGTTTAGACGCTGGTCCTGTGTAAGCGCGGCCGCGGTCAGAGGGGTCTTGGCGCTGCCGTAAAACGGGTTAATTAAAGGAGGCTCAACCCACCTGTACGGTGTACACCTGGTTCCTGTATCATAAGTCGAGCCGCCGACTAAATTGCCTTTCCAGTCCGCAGAGTACATCCCCCAGGCGGTACAGAGACTCTTCTGGTTGTTCACGCATACCGCCCCGGAAGCCAGCTCTTTGGCCGCTTGCAGCGACGGTATGAGAATTGCCAACAGCACGGCGATAATGGCAATCACCACCAACAATTCAATGAGTGTAAACCCTTTTTTTGTTTTCATTTTTATCTCCGCTTTTCCAAAATAATTACAAACACTCCTCAATTTATTGTACTCCCC